>MEZD01000012.1:94033-94812 GCA_001775955.1 Candidatus Bathyarchaeota archaeon RBG_13_38_9
GAAAATCAACTGGATTATCGCCCCAAACCAGTTGAAGCCGTAACCATAGCCCATCATTCCGCCACCCATCATTCCGCCACCCATGAACATGAAGGGACCAGCGAAAACAACTATCAAAATAACTGCCAGGATGATGATCCATCCAGTATCTCTTTCGTTCAAATGTTTAACCTCATTATGCGCTATCAAGTCCATAATAATATTCATATATAAGCATATTGTTTTATACTAATAACAATAAATATAATAAACATACGTTACTAGTTTAAGGATGAAATAACATGTCACATTCAGATTCATTGAATGACAGGATCTTCGAGTTACACGCTTCTATGTGTCAGACCATTGCAAATCCTGTAAGGTTAAAGATACTCTATCTTCTACGGAACGGAGAAAAATCAGTTAATGAACTCACTAATATGCTAAGACTTCATCAGGCTAACGTTTCACAACATCTAGCTATCTTAAGAGAAAAGAATATCGTCATAGCCCGAAGAGAAGGAACTAGCATTCATTATAGTATTGCTAATCCGAAAATTACTCAAGCCATGGAGATCATTAGAAAGGCACTCTTCGAGAACCTAGCTAAACAAGAGAAAATTGCAAAAAGCATACTTCAGAACAGGTAAAGAGCTTGAAACCCATCTACATGGATTATAATGCCACCACACCGATAGATCCACAAGTTCTCGATGCCATGCTTCCTTATCTGAAGAACCATTTTGGAAACCCTTCAAGCGGCCATACTTACGGTCAGAAAGCTCACGAAGCAACCGTTT
>MEZD01000012.1:94835-95001 GCA_001775955.1 Candidatus Bathyarchaeota archaeon RBG_13_38_9
ATGATAGGGTGTGAGTCTAATGAGCTTATTTTTACGAGTTGTGGATCAGAAAGCAACAATCAAGCTATAATCGGGACTGCTTTTGCTCATGGAAAAAAAGGACACATAGTCACTTCTAAAATCGAGCATCCAGCTGTTCTAGACACATGTAGGTATCTTGAAAAAT
>MEZD01000012.1:95098-96431 GCA_001775955.1 Candidatus Bathyarchaeota archaeon RBG_13_38_9
AATTATGCATGCCAATAATGAGACAGGAACCATCCAACCTATCGAAGAAATTAGTAAAATCACAAAAAGGAAAAACATTACCTTACATACTGATGCAGCCCAATCCTGCGGAAAGATCCCCGTAGATGTAAACAAACTTGGAGTAGACCTCTTAACGATAGCAGGCCACAAATTATATGCTCCCAAAGGAGTGGGCGCTCTCTATATCCGTAATGGAACAAAAATAGACAGTATAATTCATGGTGGTGGCCAGGAAAAGGGTAGACGGGCAGGCACTGAGAACGTACCTTATATGACAGGTCTAGGCAAGGCCTGTGAGATAGCTGGGAAAGATCTTGCAAATTCGATGTCCAGAATGAAAACTCTCCGAGATAGACTTCACAATGACCTTTTAGAAAAGTTAGGAGAGGATGCTATGGTATTAAACGGTCATCCAACGGATAGACTACCAAATACTTTGAATTTAAGCTTAAAAGGAGTCATAGGAGAAGACCTGTTAAAAGATCTTCCAGAGATAGCTACATCTACGGGTTCTGCTTGTCATTCAGGATCTATGGAACCATCCCCTGTATTATCGGCAATGGGAGTACCCCGAGAAATTGCATTAGGAGCTGTAAGATTCAGTCTAGGAAGATGGAGTAATAAAGAAGAAATTGACTTCGTTATTGATCTTATCTCTAAAAAAGTGAATCAAATCACATTACAGCCTAAAATTTAACCTGACGATATATTATGGAGTGGTAAACGATGAAGATTTTATTTGTGATCAATGATGCACCATATGGAAATGAGAAAGCCTATAATACACTTAGGCTAATCATGACATTGCAAAATGAGAATCCAAAGACTGAAATCCTAATTTTCCTTTTGTCCGATGCAGTGAGCTGCGCGTTAATTGATCAAAGTACACCTCAAGGATATTACAATATTGAGAGAATGCTCAAAGCCGTCATCAAAAAAGGTGCAAAGGTTAAGAGTTGTGGCAGTTGTATAGATGCACGTGGCTTGGGAGAACTAAAATTGCTTGAAGGTGTTGAAATCAGCGGCATGAGCGATCTAGCTGCTTGGCTTTTAGAAGCAGACAAAACAATTACTTTCTGAACATGAGATAATCATGCGTTAAACGAAGGAACAAACTCAAACACATGATATTGATTGAAATTATTCTAAGAAAATCAGAGTGTGCAGACAAATCTTATGATATTTCTTAAGAAAACAGAATCATGGTTAGATGCCTACTAGGTTATCTTTAAAATAAATTGTAAAGGCCTCGAGAAAGAGAAATAGAAAAATAAATCGAAAAGTTAGGTTGTGAAATTACAATTTGAGTTTT
>MEZD01000012.1:96949-101520 GCA_001775955.1 Candidatus Bathyarchaeota archaeon RBG_13_38_9
CTGGCAGGCTTAACAGGATACTATCCCACAATATCTCAGGGATAAACTGTTTTAATTACACAAATCTAATGGCTCAAATCTGGATACTTTAACCAGCTAAACAGACAGAGAAAGCGTGTGTTCTAAGGAAAGATTCCTCTTAGCCTAGTGACTTCAACAATTTTTCGAACCGCTTCCATATACGCTGCATGACGCATATCTGTTTCATATTTTTCTGCAATATTCCATACTTTTAAGAATGCTTCAGTTATTACTTGCTTCAATCTCTGATTAACTTGATCTTCGGTCCAAAGATATGCTTGAACATCTTGAACCCATTCGAAGTATGAGACTATAACTCCCCCAGCATTTGCTACAATGTCTGGGACAACCGTCTTTCCTTTCTTGCTTAGGATCATATCAGCACTATTTGTTATTGGTCCATTTGCACCTTCAACTATAACATTCGCATTGATTCCAGGTGCATTTTCTTCTGTTATTTGATTCTCAAGAGCAGAAGGGATAAGAATATCGACTTTTGATCTGATGAGTTTTTCATTTGCTTTTCTATAGTCTGCAGCAAATTCTCCGCCATCAAATCCAGAGATATAATTTTCATTGTTTGTATGTTTGATTAGGGAAGGAACATCTATCCCATCCTCATTAAAAATCCCTCCACTGAGGTCTGTTACACCAACGATTTTACATCCTTCCTGGTGTAGGAATCTTGCTGTGTTCGATCCGACTTTGCCGAAACCTTGCACTGCGACTGTGGCTCCTTTGAGAGGTATGTTCAAACGTTGTAATATCTCAGAGGTTACGTATGCTACTCCTCTTCCAGTCGCATAGCCTCTTCCCTTTGATCCGCCTAATTCAAATGGCTTACCTGTTACAACTCCGGGTACAGTGTATCCTGCTAGCATACTGTAAGTGTCCATTATCCATGCCATGGTCTGTTCGTTTGTATTAACGTCTGGTGCAGGAATGTCCTTCTCTGGTCCCAGTAGAGGAAGAATCATGTAGGTGTATCTTCGTGTTAGGCGTTCTAATTCATTTATTGACATCTTGGTGGGATCACATGTTACGCCTCCTTTGGCCCCTCCGAACGGTACTCCAGCGACAGCACATTTTAACATCATTAGGGCAGCAAGAGAGTGGTGCAAGGCAAGAAAGATGAACTTGAAATTGCTGTCAAAATTCCAATAACCCGGTTTAGATAGAGCGCGCGCTGCTTAAAGTTGCACAAAGATCACTGCTAAAATTGGATAAAATGGTTTAACTGTAATTGATAACTTAATTTTGATTACATTAAAGTGAATATTCAATTTTGCCAATAGCGCGCGCTACATACTTTTATGCACATAGTAATACGCAATTGTAAAAATAATAATCATTATTAGAATTGCTTCTCCAAGTGCTTTTTCTTTGATGGCAAATAATAGAAAGATTATGACAAGAAAAATAAAAAAAATATTTTTTCTATCTAACTTCATTTTTTTAACCTACGCTCCAGGGATTATTCAATTCGTGCTTGCACCATTGTCTTTTTTTTTAGCTATCTGACTATGAACAAAAATCAAGGAGGGGCTTTTACAACTATAGTATAGTCACAATTTGCAGAAATTATTTTTAAGTAATATCTGCCTGGTCCATGATGAACAATGGAATAATCTTGACCAGCCCCATTATAGTTGATCGAGCTGACGAAAAGAGCGGATTCTCCTTCAGGATAGACGAAAATAACTAATGTTGAATAACTTGGATCATAAGTCGCTTTCACGTCGTACCATATTACCCATTCTCTAGTAGGAATATAGAATGTATACGACTCCTTGCCACCTGTTCCAGTAAAGGTGTATTGAACTGGTGTTTGTTGTGTTGTCTGAATCGGTGTTTGGGATGGTCCAGACATAGAAAGACCTACAAATATTATGATTACAATGACAGCTACTACACCAGCAAGGGTAAGTAGACCTTTTCTCCCTAGTCCTTCATCTTCTTGGATCTCCTCATGTTCTACAGTATTTGGTTCTGTAGGTTCAATGGGTTTTTGAGATCTACCACAACTATTACAGAAAGATACTGTGCTAGGAAGATCCTTACCACAATGTATACAAAATTTAGTTGTTTCTAATTGCTCTGGTGTTGACGGAGTGCTAGTTGATTTAGTTACATCAAGAATACTCTTCTTTTTAGCCTGAGTATATGCGTCATACAATGCGAAGATCTGAAGGGGAACAAGTAGGCCTACTCCGACCATGCCGAAAAAGATCACTAAACTTATTGCGAGAATCCAAATGCCTACTGCTTTAGATATTTGCCTATTATATACTTGTCCTAGACCGATCAAAATGATTCCACAGACAACAGCCATTAAAGGTTTATTCTCAGCCATGAATTCACCCCATAGCGCACGCTAGAACGCTCAAGCTATTATTACCCCGTAGGATTGTAACTGAACTTGCTTAAGAGACTAATCTTATTCTGAGGATCCGGTCATTGAAGTCACGCTTTCATGATATTACTACTGCCACAAGCGCTCGCTAAACGATACGTCGGCAACCACAAAAACGCAACAATTGGAAGTCACATGTCACCGTCCCCATAAACAACTAATTATGAACGGATCCTGCTGGAACTAAACAAACACGTAGAACTGTGATGACAATAGTTAAACCCGTAAATATGGATGGTCAAACGGGATACTGTCCCTCATTAATGAGGTGTAGCTAGCTTACATTATTTCTTGCGATATATGGCTAAAGCAACTGAAACTCCTGCAATCATGATGGCGCCCGCAATTATGTAATATGGAATATAATCAGTTTTCTCTGTGAAAGTTGGTGGGACCATTGTTTTAGTAGATGTGTTTGAAAGTGAAGTTTCCTTTTTTGTCTGCGTCTGTTTTGTTGAGGGAATAGCATCAGTTGTGGCAGTATTAGTTGGTGTCTGGGTTGAAGTTGTTGTTTCTGTTGTCGTTATTGTTGAATCAGTTTCGGATGTCGATATGGCTCTTAGGCTAATATCATCCCAGTACACGTTACCTGGTACTTTACCGAAATCGAAGGCATCGCTTAAAGCTATCAGCACTATGCTTACTTTTTGAACGGACTCGAAATTAAAACCACGATAAGCTGATATGAAATCTCCTGAGAGGTCCATTTCTATTCTGTTCCAAGTGTTTGGTTTAACCTCAGAAATGTAGTAACTTCTAACTTGTACGAAAGTGACTGAAAGAGAATTGTCTGGAAAAAGTTTATACAATTCTGATTCAGTAAGAGCACGCTCTTTAAAGTAAACCATTGATGAATTTCCGTATTCAGCTTGACAATTTATGATTATTGCAAAATCACTGGTTTTATCCTGGGATGTGTCGATTTGTGGAAAAACAAAAAAAGATAAGTTCAAGTTGGAAACTTGATTCAACTCAATGGTTTGACTAACTCCACTGATCCAGGAGTCCATATGGGCCTCGGTCGGTATAAGAAGAGAGTAGCTGCCATGTGCAGCTTTTGAATTTGTTATTTTGACAAATTCTTGATGCTCAATATAACGTAAGGTCTCCCAACCTGTTAAACCGTTTTCAAATCCTCCGTTTTCTAATAATTCTGTAGAATCAGAAATCACATAATTTGCGTAGTAACTGCAAATAAACAGAAAAAAAAGGATAAAGAGTCTAGCACACTTAACTGACATCGTTCGATAACACTCTAATATAACGATCTAATTTTCATCACTCATTTTTGCGATAAATTATAATTCCCACAAAGATTCCAAAGGTTGTTATTATGATTGCAATAATGTAATAAAGTTGTGTAATCTACGTTTTTGGATTTTGGGGTGTTAATTGTTAAATCATATCTAGTGTTAGAACTCCAGAAGTATTTCTCAAGACCTCACCAAATCTTTCTTTTGTAATTTTTTTGTCAAGAAATGATTGGAGGATCACGTAAAGATGATAAGAAGTTATAAGACAGTATTCTAGTGTTTCTGATACTTCTACAGCTTTTTTCTCGAAAGATTCTCCTCTACTATTCAAATCTTTATCGTATTCTGGATTTGCTATTAAAATTCCTTTTACATTTGTTATTGGTCTTTGTTTTTTGACTATATCACAAAATCGATTCAGTTGGCTTACCTTTTCTAAATAGATCTTTTTTGTGGAACCTGTAACCTCTACTATGCCAACGGTTCCATTTTCAAAATCGATTTCAAGATCATGTTCGCCAATATTCTCAGTATCTTTTACTTTGAATTTCATTTCAGCTAAGGTCTTAAAGACTATATCTGTCAATTGATAACCAGTACCGTATTGGAGTCTCTTCCATTTATCATAATTATCTAAGGTCGTATCTATTTTTTCACGATGTTCTCTCAGTGTTGTCTCATTCAAAAATGGATAATTACTAATCCATGATGGAGGTGCAGCCCCTGATAGATTTGGAATTATATCATTAAGAAGTATGGACAAGACATCTTTCTTAGGTGAAACTTCGGGCAAAAATATAATGCGTCCTAATCCAGTCCAATATGCTAGACCAAGCGTCTTACCCCTTCTGTTAAATGCTAATGATAAAGAGCTTTCAGGAAAA
>MEZD01000012.1:101592-103580 GCA_001775955.1 Candidatus Bathyarchaeota archaeon RBG_13_38_9
GAAAATTCTTCACTTTTTTCATTAATTACATTAATCCTTTCTACGTTATTTGGCACGGGAATAAAACTATAATTTGTGAACCGTCGAGTAATGTCAAAAACCCCTTGTGAAGAAAAAACAATAAGAAGTCCTCCTTCACCAGCCTTTAGAAATTCTATAATCCGATTTTTACATTTTACAGCATTAATTAAATCTTTTAGGGTTGATAAATTTAGAATTATTACGTTGTAGTCATAAAGTGTTGTTTTGAAAAAGTTAATCCACTTTATTGATTCGATCCCTTTTGGCAGGATAGGAGCATGAATATTTGATTTATTATCAAATATTTTCTCAAATGGGAGGTCTTCAATTTTAAATCCAGCTAAAAGTATTCGAAGTCTTTTCGATGTAATTTGAATTGGTTTATTTAATAATTCTCGAAGTTCTAATGCAATAATCAAATCTTCTTGCGAAACATCTTTTCTTTCAACTTTTTCTTTATCTGTAAATCTGTTAAGCGATTGCATTTCCCTTAAGTGTCTGGTAAGATCACCACTACTCATTAATTCTCTCAGTTTATTAATAATATATATGCGTCTTTCAGAATTGTTATTCAAAACTATATCTACTCAATTGTTTTTTAACAAAATTTAATATTGAATAATTTTAAGTTAACAGAAGTCATATTATAAAATTCAAAGATTTTTTTTCATTTCTTGTATGTAACTAGTACATCTATAACTGTAATATCATTCTCTTGTAGGCAGAATATTTCTTAGTGATTCTTCTTTTTCTTTGAAGTCTGGGTATAATGAGAAGAGTGTAGTAATGTAATGGTATGTGTTATGAAATGAGATACGGGTGAGCTTGTCCGTTTCCAGTCCAATCTTTAGCTATGAGTTCTGCTTGTTCCAACACTGTTTGAGTAGCTTTTGCCTGTTTGTCTGGCGGATAACCATACTTTCTCAGGATCTTCCTGACTTTCAGACGAATTCCAGCTTGTACGCTAGCTCTCTGGGTCCAATCGATTGTGACACTATTCCTTATCATTTCTGTTAGCTCCAGGGCAATTTTTCTTAGGGTCTCATTTCCTAATATCTGGACGGCGCTGTCGTTCACCCCTAATGCATCATAGAATGCTATTTCATCTTCAGTCATGTTTTGTTGTTTTGCTCTGTTTTTTTCTTCCCTAACTTTTCTTGCAAGTTCGATTAGTTCTTGGATGACCTGTGCTGCTTCGACGCTTCTGTTGGTGTATCTTTTGATTGTTTTATCTAGCATCTCCATGAAGGATTTTCCTTGAATTAGATTCTTTTTGGAAATGAATTTGATCTCATCATTTAGTAATTTCTTTAGAGCTTCGAATGCCAGGTTCTTTTGTGGCATTTCCTTGACTTCAGCGAGAAACTCTTCAGATAAAATAGACAGTTCGGGTTTCTGTATTCCCGCTGCTTCAAAGATGTCTATGATTCGATCTGATATTACGGCTTTTGAGAGAATCTGTTTTATTGCGAGATCAAACTTCTCTTCGCTTTCCCTCTTTGTTTCTATTGTCTTGATTATAGCAGATTTGATCGCTTGGAAAAACCCGACCTCTTCCTTTATCTTCATTGCCTTGTCATTTGGGATAGCGAGAGAAAATGCTTTCAAGAGCGCCGTGACTTCCCTCGAAAATCTTTCTTTTTTTCCTTTCTCCTTGAGTATGTGCTCCATAGCTTCAGGAACGAATGAAATTCTTTCGCTTGGTTTTAGTTCAAAGAACTTCATGTAATTGAATCCGTGGAACATATCCTTGACGATCTCGTATTTTTCTTGCATCAGCATGACTACTTTATCTTGGTCGAGAGTAGGTTTTCCTTTTCCGCCACTGGTAGTATAATCGGTCAGGGCTTTTTTCAATTCAGCTCCTACGCCCATATAGTCAACTACTAGACCGCCTTCTTTTCCAGGATAGACCCGATTCACTCTGGCTATTGCCTGCATCAAAGTGTGACCCTTTATGGGCTTGT
>MEZD01000012.1:103611-103743 GCA_001775955.1 Candidatus Bathyarchaeota archaeon RBG_13_38_9
GAAACCGGTCAAGAACATGTCTCTAACAATAAGTAGCTTAAGTTCGTGAGTAGTGTCTTTGAAATTGTCCCCAATTCTTTTTCTCCTATTCTTATTCCTTATATGCTCCTGCCATTCTTTAGGGTCAGAAGC
>MEZD01000013.1:0-602 GCA_001775955.1 Candidatus Bathyarchaeota archaeon RBG_13_38_9
TGTTTACGCATCATATTTCACGACCTATCCTTCTGACCCACTCCAAAATGAATCTAACTATTAGAACACCGCTTTCTAACAATTAGAACAGAGTACGCTAATCGCTTAAACCTACCTAACACACAAACAAAATTTTCAATAGTGAATGTCCCATGCCTACTGAGAGCATGGATTAATGTTGACCCACACAGATTACTCCACTCGAAGCCGATTCAAGGTAGGATTGCCCACTAACCCAAGCAGCTGATAGTTTCGAAACCCCGATAATCTCATCTAATACCTCAACTGTTGCCTTACCATCGGTCATTTTTACTGTAACTTCTCTGGACCATTTCCCGTTATCTGATGCTGGATCTCGAAGCATCGCATTACCCTGTACTATAGAGACCTTGATTACATCGTCCCTTAAAAGGTCAAACTTGCCCTTCTCATCTACTGCCTTGACCTTGAAAGGCGTCACTTCTCCCTGAGTGATTGCTGATGGCACCACTATAATCAGTTTTACGGTTGATCCACTTCCAGTGCTATTATCGGAGTTCTGCTCTTGCGGCTTCAAGGCTTGGATACTTGATAGGGATATCATCAAACTGCTTCCAGAGATT
>MEZD01000013.1:611-2453 GCA_001775955.1 Candidatus Bathyarchaeota archaeon RBG_13_38_9
ATTATAGCAGGAGGATCCTCAGCACATGGTCCGTTAATGCCACTAAAAGTCTCTGCACTCCATCTGGTTCCACACAAATCGCAGACAGTTTGATCCTTATCGAACCAGAAAGACTTGGACTCACACGGCGTGCAGAATCTTATGGCAGTTAAGATCTTTCCTGAAGGCGTTACATAAGCCATGATTGGAATCGTTTCGTCAGCTTGAGCATAATCGAATATGACATACCCTTTCGATTCAACTTCTGCTAAAGACATAACAACATATTCCCCTTCAACTGCATATTTTATGATTGATGGATTAGTAGGCATATTGTACTGCTCACCCGACTCATTCGATTGAGTATCGGACGACTTTGTCTCGGGCGGCTTCATCTCGGGTAACTTGAATCCAGGAATGATTGTGATGAGGGTTACAACCGACACGGATAAAATGACTATCAACAATACCGCAAAAAACCTATGGTTACGTTTCTTGTTACCGATGTAGAGCCGTTCTTTATTCTCTTGACTCAAGCTCTCCACCTCATAGGCACTTTTGCAAAGTGGAACCTCATGACTGTATGTGGATAATATTCATCTTCTTCGAATTTGTTTTCATAAAATGGACAGTGACATGAATGCAATAAAACGCCACCTATCTATCGTTAACATAACGATGTTAAGTTAAACTAATATTAACGCTGTTATATATAGTTTACTTTAGCGCGCGCTTATCCGTTAACGAGATTCATTCATATTACAAGTATACTCCTTTTCGTATTGCACCACTATGGAATCTCTCGCGGAAACATTACCGCCTCTTCACATTAAACTGAAATTTTGCATATGTTACACATGATGGCATAGTAACTATAAGCGAGTTAAGAGTTTATGAGATTAGAAGAACTTGTTTTCAATGTCGAATGAATACAAATCTATGGTGCCTTTTGATCTATCGCTGATTGCTGGAGCGCGCGCTTCCATATAAACGCGCACTTTTCCTAGAAGTCATTCTAATTCAGTACCAGAAAAATAGTGGTTGATTGGACGGCTCTTTGCTTTATTGATGAAATATATATCTACTGTGTTTGTTGCGGAGTTAGTGGCATGGAGGTTTCTGTTGATTAGATTGTTGTTGATTAGATTGTTGTTGATTAGATTGTAGATGTGGGCATTGAAGGTTTTGTTGATTAGATTGTAGATGTGGACATAGCTGTTCGTTGGATTGGAAGTGTGGGCATTGCTGGTTTTGTCCATTAGTTTGCATGTATGGGCATTGTAAGTTTTGCGCATCAGACTGTAAATGTGGACATGATGTGTTTTGCGTATTGCTCTGCATGTATTGGCATTGCATATATCGAGATTGAGGCTGTGCTTCCAAAATTGCTACCGTGCCTCCTATGCTGATTCCTATTAATATCAATGCAAATAAAACTAAAAATCCTCTTTTTTCCATAATGTCACCTCCAATGAATTCACCTAAGTCATGACACCATACATGATAAAAGGGATTTTCCAGAATTCAACCCAACTGATACCCAAATCTTACCCTAATCAATAAAACGTAATGTAATATTGTGATGTAAGAAACTAGCGCGCGCTAAAAAGGTCGAATAGTTACTTTCACTACAATCCCTCTTTCTAACAGTATCATCTATCTCTGTTCTTGATATGGATCAAATGTAGGATCCGTAGTTAGAGTCGGAATGTTAGCCGTTGAGGAGATTCGTTCATATTACAAGCACGCGCCGTTTAGAATCGCACCACTATGGAATCTTTCGCAGAAACATTACCGGCTTGTTACTTTAATCTGGAGGATTTTACCGTTTGAATATTCATCCTTCACACAAAATTGTGGGAA
>MEZD01000013.1:2475-2608 GCA_001775955.1 Candidatus Bathyarchaeota archaeon RBG_13_38_9
ACTATTAAGTCAGGTCCAATCGTATGTGGAATAGAAGCTTCTCATTCACCTGTTGCTGGGGAATTGGTTCTAGTAGATAAACTATCCATATTCCTTTCGAGTTCTTGGATTCTAATATTGTTGATACTGATTC
>MEZD01000013.1:2618-14816 GCA_001775955.1 Candidatus Bathyarchaeota archaeon RBG_13_38_9
TTTCATATTGTATAGAAAACGTGACGTGACACTGAAAATATTGAGTCCTCTGGTTTCTCGACTATTCGAACTTACGCATCGACTCTAGATCCGATTAGTCTGAGTTTACTTTCTTTTCTTGATGACTATTTCTGATACTGTTATGATTAATCCAAAGAGGAGGATTACAATTAGAATTGATGAAAGTACTTGTTTAATTGAGTGAAGCATTATAACTTACCGATAACATCATGACACATTAAAATATTAAAAATTAGTTATATGAAAAAAATGATCCTAGCCAATAGTTACGCTGCAGCCACTAACTAGTTCACTATCGTTTTCTATGTTTCCTATTCTTTTTCTTCTAAATACCGATCGTTAATATCTTCTATGTTTTTTATAAGCGCCCGCGCATTCGTAACAATATACTGACCTGTCTTCTTTAGGTTGAAATGGAACCTCTGCGTCTCGGCCACAATCAGAACATTTAATCTTGAACATTTTCCTTTCACTCATATTATTTCACCTCACATACTTTTAGAAAAAAAGGTTAAGATCATATATTACGGATCCTTATTTTACGCTAGCTAGCTTGATATGGGATCCGTGTATGATCCATGCTTCGAGTAGTGATGCTTACCGCTAACTATTCTGGAAAGAAAAAACAGGAGATTCAACTTAATTTAGTGTTTACGTCTCTTGATGTAGATTGCTGATGCAACCGCGACTATTCCAGCCAATACCAGGTAAGGTGCAATTACAGTAAGTTTGTTTACTTCAGCAGCTACTCCACCGACAGGGGTAGCTGTTCTTGCGTATACTGTTTGAGCTAATCCTAGCATGACTAATGTTGATAAGGTCGAAATCAGGAGACTTTTCAATCTTGACATAATGTATCGCTCTTAGAGTTGAAATGTTTCCATATAAAAGAATTTGGGGAATCCGAACATTGAAATCGTGACTTCAATGACCGGATCCTCAATATGTTAATCATTGAACGTGCCTATACATCCGAAATTTTATTTGTAAAACTTTGAATAATCATTATTGGAGATATTTCTTGTCTTACAAGAAAGGAATCGACGCTGAACTTCAACTTATTCGTCTTCTTAAAGACCGTGATTATGAAGCGAACCGAACTGTTGGAAGTCGTGGTGCTGCAGATATATTCGCTGCAAAAAAAAGGATTCTTAGGTTTTGGAGGAAAAAAATTTGTTATTCAGGTTAAGGCTACGGCTGGTGAAAAAGTCCGAATCCCTAGAGATGATGTTAAAAAACTTATGAAATTTGCAGATAAACATAGTGCAATCGCAGTTATTGGAGTAAGATTTTCTAAAGAAAGATGGAGATTCTGGGATAACGAAGAAGACTCAATATTTTCAATGTTTGATGAATCAAGTCTTGGACGATTAGGATCTTCAAAAAAAGATCAGATTGAGTTAGGTTATAAAGATAAATCTGGCAGAAAATTTGAGAAAGTTTTCTAACACATAGCAATCTATGAAAAAATAATATTTGCGGTTACCCGTCTCTCTTTTCCACTCTCACTCTACTCTGTTCTTGATATGAGTTCAATGTAGGATTCATGTTTCGAGTCGGAATGTTATCAGTTGACGAGATTCGTTCATACTACACTCATGCACCGTTTAGAATCCCGCCTTTATGGAATCTCTCACGGAAACATTACCGCCTCGTCACATTAAACTGGGATTTTACCGTTTGAATATTCATCCTTCACATAAAATTGTGGAAATAGATTTTGTGATTGATAAAATTCGATATTGTGAGTACTGCTCTATTTATGCAACTCATCCTGAGATTGAGAAATCCTGCTCTAACAAGCCTGACCTGTATGAACCCATTAACTATAAACATTCAGCGGCTAGCTAGTTTCGAGTCTGGAATACGTTTATATTCTGTTAAAAAACACTTTACAATAGTTGATATATTTGAAAGCTGGACACACTCAAGCCTTAACTGTTAAGTCAGGTCCAACTCAAAGTGGAGAACCTGCATCACCACCTGCACCTGTGGGTGGAGAGATGTTTCCTATCGATAAACTATCCGTATTCCTTTCCAGTTCATGGATTCTAATATTGTTAATATTGATTGTTCCAGTTGCTTTCATATTGTATAGGAAACGTGACGTGACTCTAAGATTTCTGAGTCCTTTGGTATCTCGACTATTCGAATTTACGCAGCAACTCTAGATTCTGTGAATCTGGGTTTACCTTCTTTTCTTTACTATTAGGCTGCACTACTTTCATTTTACCCACTCTCTTTTCCACTATCACTCTAGTCTGTTCTTGATATGGATCCGTTGTAGGATCCAGTTTTCGAGTCGGAATGTTATCCGTTGATGAGATTCGTTCATACTACAATCACGCGCCGTTTAGAATCGCACCACTATGGAATCTGTCACGGAGACATTACCGTCTCGTCACTTAACTGGAAGATTTTACCGTTTGAGCATTCATCCTTCACATAAAATTGTGGGAATAGATATTATGAATGATAAAATCCGATACTGTGATTACTGCCGGATATTTGTAACTCATCCGGATATAGAAAAACCCTGCTCTGACAAGCCTGACATATGGAAGGATGTTAGATATGAACAATAAGTGATTGGCTAGTTTAGATTTTTTCTAGGATTAGTTTCTTTACTCCAGGTTTGAATTTGATCATTATCTTTGTCGCTGATTCTCCTATAGTTAGGGGGAACCCTGTATCTTCAACCAGTCTTGTTGGTACATAAATGAAGTATTTTCCGTCTGTTCTTCTGAATATGCTTCCTCTAGCCTGAGTAACCATTACTAATCACAAGTTAAATTTATAGATGTGATCTCAAGATTAGATTATTAATGCAAAGTATTATTTATCACTTTTGAAGATACCTAGTCTTTTGTAAATGTCAAAAATAGATTGTGGGAGGTGAATTTGCATGAAAAGCGGTATTACAGCAGGTGCTGTCGCAGGCATAGTTGGAGGAATTGTGGCGCTTATTTCAACATATATGACTTTTCCAGCAGCGGTGCAAGCTACAGTGGGATTAAACGCAGGTACAATGAAATGGTTTGCTACTCAGGGCGGACTGAATATAATATGGGGTGCTATCTATGGTTGGATATTCTCTAAGGTTTATGATTTGATTCCAAGTAAGGGTGCCATGAAAGGATTATATTTCAGTTTAATGGTTTGGCTGTTCTTCATTGGTTTATATCCAGTTTCATTCTTCCTGATTGTGTATGATCCACCATTGACTCAGATGGCTATGGGATGGGGCATAGTAGGATTTCTCGTAAGACTATTCTATGGTCCTGTACTGGGAGCTCTCTACAAGAAATAGTACTGCAACTCCATCTTCCCTTTTTTTCACTCATTAGTCTGATGCTGGATCCAGAGTCAGTGTTCATATCTCACCTCCATACAACTGACAATAGCACTCCCATATTCCGTTCATAGTTTCAGAATCCATTGCTGGACAATTCAGCATCAGATTATTTTTCATTCAATTGACGTAATCAAAAAAACCACCCCTACCTATGGGTGAATTATTTATAGCGCGCGCTTACCCCTTCTTCAGATTGTATGCTAGGTTAATTGAACTATTGACCATATTCTCCAGATCTTCCTGTGTGTATTTATTTTTTTGAATTTGCTCCCAGTCTTTGGTAGTGTCTTCATCATATTCCCCCACCCAGGATGTTATCGCAACATCGGGAGAATTAAATCCGAGCCAGGAGAAGAAGTTCAGCAGATTTCCTGCAACATGCTGAAGACCATCAACATGTCCAATTACTATCAAGCCTGCAACCTTATTTTTAATCAGTTTCTTGCCGAACAAGATGTCAGAGTTTTCGATGCAGTTCATCCTTTCAACGAACTTCTGTACAAGGGCTGAATGATTGTTCCATCTGATTGGCGTGGCTAATATGAGGACATCAGTACTAAGTATAGCATCATAGACCCTTTGCATTTGATCGTCTTGATACTTCATAGAACTCTGACAAGGATATGTACAAAGTGTGGGATTTTCTGAGTAGTTACCTTCGCAATCATATATCTTCAAATCTTTAAGTCTGATAAACTCGGTTTCAGCTCCTAAATTCTTAGCATGATCCAAGGCAGATGCTAACAGTCTCTCGGATTTACTCATTTCTGGTTGTTGTCTAGATGATCCAGAAATCCCAAGTACCTTGATTCCCTTTACTTTTTCCTTCTCTAATTGTGGAATCTTGCTTATTCCTAATTTCCTTCCAATTATTGGAGCGGGCATAAAATTAATATGAGCATGTCAGGAAATTTAATAGTTTTGGAGTGCAAAGATATGGAAAAGTTTCTACAAATTGCAAAGTCAATGGAAGGTATGAGCAAGGAGGAATTGGCCAAATCGTTAGAGGGAAAAAAGAGCATGTGCATATGTGGTAACTGCCCCTCTTATGATGAATGCACTAAGAATAAGGAAGAACTTTTGTTTTGTGCTATTGGAAAAAGCGAATGCATGATAACAATGAAGGGATGCGTTTGCCCATCGTGTCCAGTGACAAGCGATATGGGACTCACTCACTCATATTTCTGTACAAGGGGATCTGAAAAACAGCAAAGAGGTATGTAAAAGTCTATTTTATTTAGAGTAATTCGGACAGAAGTGCGAGTAGAGATATGAAATTAATGACGTCGATGGAAGAAGTTATCTTAAACATTTCAGATATTCCTAAACGTAATCTTGAACACTGCCATTTATTTGATACAACTGGAATCTATTCAATTAATGTTCCAATAGAACTGGATTATGAAGGTGTCAAGAAATCTGAATAGAATCCTATGGAGACACCAGCGCGCGCGATATAAAAGTAAAAGTTAAACAATTTAGCGCGCCTTTAAAAAAGATAGAGGATTAAGTGGATCGTATAATAATGCTTAAACAAAATCTTAAGAGAGTCACTATTAACCACCTTATAGTGCTGGCCATCATATTGGTTTCAGCCGGATCTGTTCTTTTCTTCGGATTAGGACTTAGCCGAACATATTCTACTGATGTATCTTTAAGAGAACTTAACGAGCATCCGTCAAATTACGTTAACAAGAAAGTTAAGGCAGTTGGCTATCTTATTAAATATGCTGCACCACATTTTGGTGACACCTACAGTCTTTGCGAGGGAGATCCTAGAAATCTGTACTTTGCCTATAATCCATGTATTGCCATTACCGGAACACCCTCAATAATTGATCCATACATAGGCTTAATCTATAATGAGACCAACTATGAAGTTGCTCTTTCACCTTGCTCTTTTGCAGTCCCCTGTCGGGTAATAGTTACAGGTGTTTTTATTGACCGAAATGGAATTGTTGATGCGTCACAATATGCTATTGAAGTTTCGTCAGTAACTTTTACAGAATAAAAAAAGTCGTATCCATAACCTATGAATTGTTCAAGGGCGCGGCAAGAAATACTAAGGCCTAAGCGCGCGCTACTGAAAAGTGGCATAATTAATAATGAATAAATAATTGCCGGACCCTTTGGAATTGACTAGAGAGATGGTCGTGACAGTGACTTTACTAATAGGTGGTTTGTGATGGAAGTTTTTGAGGCAATTAAAACCAGAAGAACAATACGTGCATTCACGAAAAAAGCTACCGAAGAGCAAGTGCGAAGGTTGCTACTTGCTGGTGTACAAGCACCCTCCGGATCGAATGTTCAACCCTGGGAATTCATAATCATCGATGAGCCCAAGACTATTGAACAAATCGCAGAATACAAATATCAACAAACCCTGAAAATGGATATTGACGAAGCAATACTCAAAAATCCGGCTACCATTGAACAGATACATCAACAGACTCTCAAAACTCCTCTATCACCAAATAGAGCAGCAAAACAGAAGAAAGCTTACCAAAATTGTGCAGTAATCGCAGTTTGCAATAAAAAAGGACACGGCATCGGACGAAAACCCTGGATGAATGTTGAAAACATAGCCAGTGTATGGATGTGCATCCAGAATATCGCTTTAGCAGCAACCGCTGACGGACTAGGTGTACAGATATCTATTCTTCGCGAAGAACACCAGATAGCCGTAGAGAAACTCCTAAACATCCCTGATGACCATGAACTAGCCACCATGATAATGATAGGCGTACCAGAAATAATTCCAAAACAAAGAGAATTCGGAACAGATAGATCTGAGTTTAACTGGCTTCACCGGAATCGCTTCAGAAAAGATTAAAACACACACCAGACCTCTTTGGATTTACAAAATATCATATTCACACTTCAGAAGCTAGCTAGCTAACACTCCTGATTTGAAATCCATAGCTAACACAATAAATCCCAGAGAATTACCGGAAGAATGAGTTTAGTAGAGATTGCGATTTGATTGAGTAATACAGTAAGGCAGTAAAACGTGATTGGGTACTGAATAGAACACGCGATGATAGGTGACCATTATAAACCGCATTATAGTTACAGGTCTTATCGCCGGATTTATTTCAGGCACGACCGACTTTACTTTCAGCATCATTAACATATTTGGAATATTTCTCCCTATTGTTCTTACTGTTGACATACAAATGCTGGCTATCTACTCTATTATAACGGCCAGCTTATGGGGCATTGTATGGGTGTTACTTTACGCGTTTTTCTATGACCACATTCCAGGTAAAGGAGTTAGTAGAGGACTCTTTTTTGGCTTAATAATTTGGATAATCGCGCCAACCAGTAACTGGATTATTTCAGCCGCGTGTGGATATTATTTATGGGCCATTCAAACTGCCATTGTTACATTCTTCTCAATTGGAATCGTATACGGACTTATCCTAGGATACATTTACAAGGAATAATAGCTCGCGCGACTAAACCTCAAACATAACAAAATCGTCAAACTTCAAAAAACTCCTTTTCCCCTTTTTTCTAACTTTTTTTACCATAGGCTTAGCATTTCGCCGATGTATCATTTAGAGATAAAGGGTAATTGTTAAGCTAGCCAAATTTTAAATTTCAATAATGAATCATAGGCTACAACTGGGTTTTTATCTTGCATATTACTCGATTCTTCCTTCCAGCTACACTATTAATGATTCTATTTGTTACCAGTGCCATCATATGGATACCGTCTTGTATGGCAGAGAGTTCTGCTCAGGTTACAGTAAATCAGAATGGTGACGCTGATTTTATTCTCTCATACACTGGAAGCGACTATGATGTGCTATATCTAATGTATATATTTGGAGGAGACCAGCATGAAGAAATTTTCAAAGGAGACATAGTTACTTGGGGTTTGACTTTCGGATGGAGTATCGACGTATCCAGCATAAGTATTGATGTTAGTGAACCGGCTAAATCAATGACTGTTACTTTCGTCGTCAGAAATCTAGCTGAACAAGTTGATGGATCGAATTGGCAAATTAACCTGACCTCTTTTAAGGCAATTTATCGATCAGTCACTAAAATAGGCGGCACATACCAGTTTAATTCAATAGCAAAACCTGAACTGCCTCTCCCAGAAAGTGTAACACTCTATCTACCATATAGTGCTTTCAATGTTCAATTCAACTCAGAAAACTATCAGTTATCTTATCAAACATCAATAACTTCAGTTGCGATTAATTTCCAGACAGATCCATCCAATACTGGATCCGTAACCTTTGACGGTGTCAGTTCCAATGATGGAACATCAATATCTAAAAACTCAGGAACTTACAGTATTACTGCAAATCCAGCTTCTGGATACTCCTTCTCTAGATGGGAAGTCTCAGGATCAATATCAATCAATAATCCAAATTCACCCTCAACAACATGTAATATCAATGGTAATTGCACGATAAAGATGGTGCAGACATCACAGACACAGACTCCGCCACCACAAACCGGATGCATAATTGCAACAGCAACATATGGCAGTTCAATGGCACCTGAAATAATATTCATGCGAAACGTTCGAGACAATATGATAGGCTCAACAGAAACAGGAAAAACACTCGTAACAGCATGGAACACCTTCTACTACTCCTGGTCCCCACCAATAGCAAAACTAATCACACAATCAGAAACGCTTCAAACCACATTCAGAATCATGCTCGTACCCCTTGTGGCAATAATTCATTCAACATCATTTATCCATTCTACAATAGCAACAGTAGACTTGGCATCGGCATCAATAATTGCATTCGTATATGCAGCACTTCTATCAATTATTTTCTATATTATTACACCAATTCTAATTCTTAGAAAGATTATTGAAAAATTATCACTACTTAAAATCGCTGCTTAAACTATTATTCTCAGATACTTTTACTTGTGGTAAAATTTCATGTGAGCACGCGCGCGCTCGCGCCGTCAGTGGATCCGTAGTTCGAGTTTGGAATGCTTTTATATTCTTTTAAAGAGCACATTGCGTTAGTTGATGGATTTGAAAGTTAGACACCCTCAAGCTTTAAAATTTAGTTCTGGTCCAACTCAGAGCGGAATTGAACCTGAAGCACGCATTATTGGAGGGGAGATGGTTCCAGTCGATAAACTATCCATGTTCCTTTCAAGTTCATGGATTCTAATACTGCTGATACTGATTCTTCCAGTAGCATTCATATTATATCGTAAACGTGATGTGACTCTGAAAATGTTGAGACCTCAAGTTTCTCGACTATTCGAACTTACACAGCGCCTCTAGATTCGACAACTTCTTTTCCTTTCTTCCAAAATCCGATCTCTAATAGTTTCTATGTTTCCGGAAACAGTCTTGACAATATACTGGCCTGTCTTCTTTTGGTTGAAATGGAACCTCTGCATCTTTACCACAATCACTACATTTGATCTTCTCTGTTGAAGAGATCATATACTGACTCAACTTAGCTTATCTCAGTATCAAAATTTATTAATTTTCTACATGGCGTATGTGTTTTAACTTTTTTCCAAGCCAAATATCATACGTATGATTTCTCGTATTTCAGTATCGCCGCTCTCGGCTGCTTTCCTTAGATTAATAACTGGTTTCTGTAATACTTTATCAACTATCACTCTTGTTAACTTCTCCAAAATTTGACGTTGACCTTTATCTGTCTCCCCAAGAAGTTTAAAGGCCTTCATGAGTTCAGTTTTTCTAATCTCTTCGGTTTGACCACATATCTGTGATATTAACGATTCGAATCTTCGTCTTTTTATGATAATTTTTATACTTTCTAATTCGTTTTCAGCAATATGTTTGGCTGTCTCCATCGCTTTCCTTTTGGTTTGGATGTTTTTTTTCGCTATGTCTTGTAGTGTGTCTATGTTGAGTAAATTTACATGTTTAATTGTGGATATTTCAGGTTCGACATTTCTTGGCTGTGATAGATCAAATATAAGTAGTTTTTTTTGACGTCTTTGTTGCATTGCTGTAGTAATCTGTTTTCGTTTTAAGGTCATATGTGGCGCAGAGGTTGCTACGAATATCACATCAACTTGTGGGATAAACTTGTTTATCTTGTTGTATTGAATTACTTTTCCACCGAGAAGTCGTGCAAGAATTTTTGCCCGATCGTGTGTTCTATTGGCAACATATATTGCGGTATATCCTCTTGATGCTAGGGCTTTCCCTATGAGTGTTCCAGTTTCTCCGGCGCCAAGAATCATTATTTTCTTTTTATTTACATCTGCAATTTTTTTCTCGGTTAAATTTACGGCTGTTGACCCGATGGATATATTACCTTTGTTTATTCCAGTTTTTGTTCGGATTTTACCTCCAGCTCTTATGGTTTTTACAAAGATTATGTCTAGTAGTGGCCCGATGGCTCCCCAACTTTTTGATTTGTTGAAACTATCTCTTATTTGACCCAGTATTTGGTTTTCTCCAACGATCATAGATTCTAAACCAGTGGTAAGCCATAACAGATGTCTTAATGCATTATCTTCTAATGATTCCTCTAAATGGGGGAGTAATTCTCTTCTAGATGTTTGGGTTTCTTTAAGCCAGTAGTTGATAATTGCTTTTCTCACAATTTTGGGATCTTCTTCGGTTACTGCAAAGAACTCAACTCTATTACATGTTTGCAACAGTACACATTCGGATAGATTTGCTATCTTCATACATTGAAGAGTTGCCTTACGTGAATTTTTTAAAGTCAATTTGCTAAGTAGTTTCACTGGCGTTTTCTTGTAGGTTAGTCTGAGATTCATAAATATAGACTTTGACAAATCATTTATGGGAGTCATTGTTGTTTTCCTCATGAATGTTGAATATTTAATTCTATATGGTTCATCATAACTTGATAGGTCACGCTACATCATTTAGATATTCAATTCAATCAAAGACGTAGTTTTTTTCGAGCTTTTCATGTTATTACATCTATCCAAGCGAGTTTAGTAATTTTTTCTCACCCTCGATTTTCTTTATGTCGGTGATTTCTTGTGTTACCTCTTAGCAACCTAAGCACTATCCTTTTTTATTTCTTACTGAGAAGTATCGAATAGCCTCGCGCTATGAGTCCATCGTTGAGATTGATCCAAAATTCGGCAACATTAGTTAGCTCAATTCATCCAGATTACCGTGATAGATTAAAACTTTCCAGACCAACAAAGACTCACTCTCTTATTTAATCTATAAGTCAAGATTCTTAAATTGAAAGCAAAGTGTGCGGTAAACCAGAATCAAAACGAATTGATAATGAAATATTCCTCGGATTACTTAGGGCAGACCTTTTCTTGTATGTCAAGGTAAGCATTTAAACGATGTTCAACAGTTACGTTAAAACGATCAAAATTGTCTCAAAGTTCAGGGTTACTTCTTGATGTTCTTTCTAGGATGGATGAAGCTGCTACTAGGCTAAAACTAGATTGGGAGATATATAAGACCCTTAAGAGTCCACGAACCTCTCTCACAGCAACTTTTCCAATAAGAATGGATGATGGTTCAGTTGAAATCTTTACTGGGTATAGAGTTCTCTATAATTATGCTAGAGGACCAAGCAAGGGCGGAATTAGATTTCATCCAGATGTTAGAATAGGTGAAGTAACTGCTCTAGCCGCCCTAATGATGTTAAAATGTGCCGTGGCTGGAGTACCTTTCGGAGGGGCCAAAGGTGGAGTAACATGCGATCCTACTAAGATGTCGATGAATGAATTGGAACGTCTAACTCGAAGATACACCTACATGATTCTTCCTCTACTGGGACCAGAGAAAGATATTCCAGCACCAGATGTTAATACAAACGAACAGACCATGGCATGGATGATGGACACTTACAGTATGCTGGCAGGATACACGGTTCCAGGAGTTGTAACAGGTAAGCCATTTGAGCTTGGTGGATCAAGGGGACGTTCTTATGCGACAGGAAGAGGAGTAGCATACGTTACTTCTGAGTTATTGCAACGTTTGAATATGTCTCTTAAGGGAGCTACAGTTGCAGTGCAAGGTTTCGGTAAGGTCGGATCTAACACTGCAAGATTTCTCCACCAGGAAGGATGTAAAATCGTTGGTGTAACAGACCTAAGCGGAGGCATATATAACGAAAATGGAATCGATATTCCCTCCCTAATCAAACATACAAACAATGAAAAATATATCTCTGGATTTGATGGAGGAGAATTTGTTGCAGACTATAAGAAAGCCAATGAAAAACTCATTAGATCAAACGTTGATATTCTTGTCCCTGCCGCACTTGAGAATCAAATAACGGAAGAAAATGCGTCTGAAATCAATGCGAAGGTTATAGTTGAAGGTGCAAATGGACCAATAACAAATAGTGCTGACATCATCCTAAGCAAGAAAGGAAAGACGGTTGTCCCAGACATTGTAGCAAATGCTGGAGGAGTCATAGTCTCCTACTTCGAATGGGTTCAAGACGTTCAAGCATATCTTTGGACCGAAGATCAAGTTAATCAGAGATTGAAAGAAGTAATCACTGAAGCATTCTTAAAAGTATGGAATATCGCAGAAAAACATGGAACAGATATGCGCCATGCAGCATATATGGAAGCCGTAAGAAAAATTGTAGAAGTAACCAGATTAAGAGGAATCTTTCCTTAAATATTATGAAAAAAAAGTTTCTCCCTACGTTATTTCTGGGCAGTATCCTGTTGAACCGGTTATGTCTATGGATTAGCGCACTAATTCGTTAAGACACGGTCCAGGTTACCATTAATGGTCTTCCAGAACCTCTTCATCAGACACTTCTTCATCCTCTTCGTCTGTAGACTCATCAACCTCAAAATCTAGCGGAGCCTCTTCTTCCTCTTCAATCGGT
>MEZD01000013.1:14841-15137 GCA_001775955.1 Candidatus Bathyarchaeota archaeon RBG_13_38_9
CTGACAAATTAAACCCTCAATACTCACTCTAAAATTTAATTTTAAAAACCCATCACCACGTATTAATAACCTTTATCTTCGTATAATTTGATTATCTGGAAAAAAATTGCGCGCGCTATATTATTCGAATAAAGGAGTGTATACACTTGAATTTGTCGAAGAGACAGGAGAAAAGAAACGGGAATTACTCGATCATATAATGTGTTCTCCGGGAATGTTTAATGGTACAGCCGAATTTCACTATGTCAGAGCTTCAGGAAAAGTGGAACATGAAGCATGGGAAAATAATGTGGGAA
>MEZD01000013.1:15157-16555 GCA_001775955.1 Candidatus Bathyarchaeota archaeon RBG_13_38_9
GATGATAGACCTAGTGATCATCGGCCAGTCTCATGTGAAATATGTTTATGATAATAATTAAATGAATAATGCGCGGAGGTTTTTGGGGATCAAGCCAAAATGAGATGCGGTGAGATGAAATGCTCGAGCTTATTCTAGTTGTTATCGCAGCCCTTGTCGGAATTGTGTCAGCGATGATTGGGTTGGGAGGCGGTTTCTTGATAGTTCCACTCCTTGTTTTACTATTCAATGTAGAAATTCATCAGGCAGTTGGAACAAGCTTGACAATGATGGTCTTTACAGCAGCGTCTGCAACGTTCGCATATGCAAGACAAAAAAGAATAGACTACAAGGTTGGTTTGATACTGACTATCGGAACCGTTCCCGGGGCTGTGCTTGGCGCTTATCTTACAACGCTGGTCAGCGGAAAATTATTAACAGGGCTACTTGCCGCGTTTCTTTTGCTAGTAGCCACGCTGATGATGAGGAAAGAGTATAAGAATACAAAATCAAAAGTCAGATGGCAAAGAATGATTGTGGATTCTCAAGGTGTTAGTTTCAACTATTCTGCACGATTGGTTCCAGGCATCATTCTAAGTATTTTTGGGGGCGTGGTTTCTGGTTTTTTTGGGATAGGAGTGGGAACAGTTATGGTTCCAGTTATGGTTTTAATTGTTGGAATACCTATTCACATCACTGTTGCCGTTTCCATGTTCATAATGTTTTTCACTTCCATCTCGGGAGCCTTAACTCATCTGGCGTTAGGAGACATTATGCCAGAATATGCGTTGTACCTATCTGTTGGAATCATATTTGGAACACAGGTTGGAGCGGCTGCAGCGCGAAAAATGAAATCACGACCATTACAGATGATTTTCGCGATATTCCTTGTTGTTGTAGCTGTCAGAATGATACTTGGACTTCTCTAACTCGTTGATTGTTGGAATGGTGCGCTATTGGTGATGGTACAAACACCCAGATTGGAATTACAGGTTTAGCGGTCAAATTTTCTTTACTTCAGGAACTCATCTTCCATTTCCTTCAGCATGGTATTACAGAAAGTGAACATCCTGGTTCTTTCCTCTCTGCTCATCGAGGAAAGGCAATTCTCCATCATTTTCGGCATCATCTTTTCTATAAGCTTCTGCTTCTCTTTTATAGTCATGTCTTCAAAGAATTTCTCCATCATCTTTTCCATCATTCTTTCTCCTCAGGCTTCATCCTTCCGGTCATCCGTTCCATCATTTTTTCCATGAAAGACATGCTAACACCTCAATCTTCTTCAGGTTTATTTACACATGAGAAACATTCCACATTAAAAGTACTAATTCATTACTGGAGTGGTGCGGCCGCCGGGATTCGAACCCGGGTTAAGAGCTATCTCCTAGGTAATGGGAAGTTCAGTCGAGAATATTCTCG
>MEZD01000014.1:0-1019 GCA_001775955.1 Candidatus Bathyarchaeota archaeon RBG_13_38_9
TGAAAAGAGTACAAGTCACGCTCAAGGAATAGGTGAATTCTTACCAATTAATGCTGATTCGGTTGACGTAGTGTTGTGCATTAATGTTTTGGATCATGTTAAGGCTCCGTCGGAGGTGTTAATAGAGATTTGGAGGTGTTTGAAGAAGGGAAGCACACTTCTTTTATGGCTTCAAACATTTTCTGCAACCAAACAAATTAGAAAACTAATAGGTCGAATTGACACACCCCATCCTCATCATTTCAGTGATTATGAAGTTTTCTCGTTACTCAAGGAATCGGGTTACGAAATAATCTATCATAGGTGCAAAAGAGTCAGCATTCATTCTGCGGTTTCCTTAATCAAGGAAGGTATGTTTGTTTCAGGTATGAAATCGCTATTCGCCAATGTCTTTCTAAGACTGCATGAATCATCGTTTGTATGTACAAAAACCGTCAATTACTCTGAAAAGATACAATAATCAGATGACATGTACGTTGACAATTGAGAAAACTATTCAGAGCTGCGAAATATGCAATCCATTGTTTTATTGCATACGCAAACTTAGCGCGCGCGCTAAGAAACTGAAATGATCAGGTTCCCACTATTGAAAGAAACCAATAGCCCGTTCAAAATACTTGAGGCAGCTTTAGAATCTGAGGCTTATCTTTGAATCAACCTTGTATTAACAGTTCAATTAGGGAGAGTAACGCAGGTTCCTCTGGAAACCGTGTGTCTGCTCTAATTGTTCTGAGTGGCAATTTTGATTCCGTGGGCGGACTGCAAATATACATTAGAAAGTTCGTTGATTTCATGAAAATTAGTGGTTTGCAAGTTGAGGTTGTTCATCGACCCAGCATCTTTGCCCAAAAGTACATTTCAAATAAGTCGCTTAAACACATTTCAATAGCTGAGAATTCGGCAACTCTGCACCCGTTACTTCGATATTTGCTAACATTTTTCACATTTTGTTTATGCGGTTCTTTATACTGCTTTAAGATTGTTCGAAAATCGCAGATAAGTCTAATTCATGCTCAAGA
>MEZD01000014.1:1055-1527 GCA_001775955.1 Candidatus Bathyarchaeota archaeon RBG_13_38_9
AAAACTTAATCGCATACCGTTAGTTTTGCACGTACATGGCAAGCTGTGGGCTGAGTCATCCAGCAATTTTAGCTATTATGAAAGAACCATCGGGCGTCTAATAGCCAAAAACGCGGCCAAAATAATCCTGTCTCCAAGAGTCTTGAGTTGTACTTTCAAGGAATGGGCGTTGCCGATAACAAAATGCAAGTTGTAAGCACCGGTGTGGAGATGGCTTCATTTAGTTTCTCTTCTTCGAAATTAGTAAAATCTAATGACACAAAACGAGAGCTAAAGATAGGTTATGTTGGCAGGCTAGATACAATTAAGAATGTTGAATGCCTAATACGAGGATTTGCAAAAGCAACGCAGTATGCCCATAATCGTTTATTATTGGTTATTTTGGGCGATGGACCTGACCGAGATAGATTGGAAGAAATTTCGCACACAATAGGCGGCACTGTCATTTTTAAAGGATTCACAAATAATGTGG
>MEZD01000014.1:1781-3087 GCA_001775955.1 Candidatus Bathyarchaeota archaeon RBG_13_38_9
TGAGTCTTCACTAAAGTATGTACTCTACATTTTTGAAGTTGTCTTGACTCTCGTAATATGGTTTTCCTTGGGTGAGAACGAGCGTTCCAGAGTCGAATTTGACATAGGCCGGTCGTTTATAAACCGATTTGATTTTAAATGTTTAATCGACTATTTTCTGATTACAGCTTTAGTCTCTTTGATCTTCTTTAATATTTTTGGTTTGACCGATAGTTATTTTGCGGTTGTTTTCAGCCTGATTATTTCAGGATACTTACCTGGATGGATACTGACAAGATCCACAAATCTTATTGCAGGGTCAAGCATGATTGAAACCTTGATATTGCCTTTTGTTTTAAGTGTCCCAATTTCTGCGCTAATGTTTTTTGTTTTTCTCTTACTGCCCAACATTAATCCATTATGTCTCTTGGGAATGTATTTGATATTTTTCGTTCTGACGTTAATCAAGACCAGAATAGTGCATAAGGAACCTCGTTTTACCAGCGAAAAAATTTCTTTTCAATTGTTCCCTTTTCTAATTCTTGGCGTAGTGGTGATCTTTTTTGGATTCACTATAATTAATATTTATCCCCAAATGGCACTAATTCCAGATTTGGACATTGCTAGGCATTTTTCTTGGGCAAAACAACTGCTGCTGACTCCTACCACGTACGTTGGTAATGAGCTTTGGTTCCACATACAAGAATCATCCTTCTATTTATTTTCAAAGTCTTCAATTCAAGTTTTTCAAACAACTTTGGCATTCCTTAGTGTTTTTTCGGTTCTCGCATTCTACCTAATGAGTAAGACATACCTCAAGGATATCGACGAACGTCTACCTGCATTGTCAACTATTTTCTGGGGAGTCTTATCGGGTTTTGGATGGATATATTTTCTCAACGATGAAATAAGTAACCAAGGTCTTTCAACATATTCTACCTTTCTCTACAATTCCAGTAATCACTCTTATTGGGATACTGGATATGGGCAAGGGTGGGTTTGGTTCTGGTATAGACCTTTAACATTGGGTTTGACAATTCTATTTGTGCTCCTCTACTTCTTAAGAGATTATAAACTTGGCAGGAAATCGTTCGTGCTGCTCTTTACCATGCTATTGCTTTCTCTCAATTTTGTGCATTTCCCTGAATCAATAGTATTTGTTGGGCTTCTGCTCTTTTTAAGTGTGCTAAACCCTTCAAGAGACTTGAGATTGTTCGAGGCTGGCTTATCCGCAACATTAAGTATGCTGATAAGTTTCGTGTTGCTTTTAACATACAGTTCAATAGGAATGTCAATAACTGCCCCCAATTCGGTTCAACTTCTACTA
>MEZD01000014.1:3115-4379 GCA_001775955.1 Candidatus Bathyarchaeota archaeon RBG_13_38_9
CTTTAGTACATTATGGAAAAAAACTTGAAATTAAGAAGTTAAGAGTTAATTCCAATAACATTATTGCACTGTTAGTCACGGGCTTAGGCGTAGTTTATCTCTGGTTATTGTTATCTTGGCTGACTACCGCCGGAAGTTTCTCTATTACACAAGTTGCCCCTGTATTCAGTGTTCCGTGGCAATTCTATCCGATGTTACTTGGACTATGTGGTTTATTTGCCATACCCGCATCGAAAATAGTCTTGAAACGATACTCCCACCATCCGATTACACTCTTCATTATACTGTTGTTTTTTGCAATTCTATTTGGAAGGTTGCTGACTTTTATTAACGTCAGCTATTACAACACTGACTATTGGGAACGAAGAATAGTCCCAATAGCTTACGCCGCAGCTTGCGTTTTGAGTTCCATTACTATCTTAGAGCTTTTCGACCGACTGAGAAAGAAAAGACCAATTCTATTAGCAGTTGTCCTATCGCTTATAATTTTTTCCGCTACAACCTCCACGTTCTTGGCAGTTGAACTACAGACCCAGTCGGTAAAGAATAATACGTTAAGTACCAATGACCTGCAGGCTGTCAACATATTAGACCAGCTTAACGCTGATAAGGTTTTGCTAACTGTGACCGATTCTTCTTTATCGGTAGCTCAGCTTGCATCCTCTGCTTGGCTTGTGAACTATTATCGTTACCAACTTTGGCCTGCTCAGTCTCCAGAATTACCACTCAACGTTCTGTTTTCCCTAAACAAGCAAGCTTGTGTTTTCTTGCGAGATGCCGATATAGAAGAAATAAACCAGAAATATGCTTCTAGCTACATTCCTAGTCACTTGCTAGTTGATGCTTCGTTTGTGTCAAACAGTTCAAGCAACGGGTATTCGGTTGCAGTATTGCCCAATATGACTGCACCAACTGCCAAAAGTAGTACCATTCTTGTATTGCCGACCGCCATCGATCAATCAATCTGGTACGCTTATGACGTTCTGTCCCAATCAAACTGCAACTACTCAACAGCAAGAATAGACGATATTTCAGCCATATCCCAGGCGCGAATTCTAATAGCTCCGACCGAAAGCGTAGCCTCGCAATTGCTTCAGTACAAAAATCTCTTTAACCTCAATTTCACTAAACTTATTATATTAAACATAGGCGGTTACGGTGACATAGCCCTCAATTGCTTTTCTGGCTCAAAAGTTACTTTGTCTATAGCTGATGAATCAAAAGGAAATGCTGTTCTCTTGTCAAAGGGTGTTGAATCAAACAG
>MEZD01000014.1:4436-4701 GCA_001775955.1 Candidatus Bathyarchaeota archaeon RBG_13_38_9
CGACTTCTTGCCTCTACTGGAGGGCAGTTTCGAGAGTTGGGTTCCCAGCGGTATAGGCTCAGGCAATATTAGCATTCCTGATTTGAATATAGATTACGAAAGGAGCATAGTTGGGGGTTCTTCTGTCGGAATAAAAGTCCAGGCTGGTAACTTTTCTTATTGGCAGATCACAAAGCACCTAACCGAATCGCTCAATGCCAGCAATTCTGACTTTCTGTCATTCTATTGGTATGGAAAAAATGATCAAAAGAGCTATGTTCTCCAA
>MEZD01000014.1:4758-5616 GCA_001775955.1 Candidatus Bathyarchaeota archaeon RBG_13_38_9
TGGAAAAAAGTCGTAATTCCATTGCGTAGTCTTGATGGTTCTTTCAACTTAAACGGTGTTTTCTTTACAAAATTCACCAATGGAAAACCTGCTTGGGCTAATATCATTCGTGTAGATGTAAAAAATGAAGGGGCCAACCCAAACCTGTCAGGTGAGTTCAATATTGACCATCTTGGTTTTGAATCTGCTAAAACCATAAATGTAACTCTCGAGACACCGCCCACCAACTTCTTTAGACTGTATAACTATAATGGTACAGACTGGACAAACATAGGAGAATTAACTTCAAATGAAGCAGTATCAGCAACGAATTATGTGCTTTCAAATGGCTTAAATTCTACAACAATGTTCGGGGAAATGGCATTACTACAAGTTGCATTTGTTCAAAAATCCTACGCGACGTCAATGAACATCTCTGTAAGATTGCCGCCATTCCTAGATGACAGAGATTTGTGTTCTATTATGTTGAGGATTGCGCCAGAGTTTTCAAAAGTCAAATTAATTGAAATTTCCAATTCATCTACTTCGCTATTTCTTGCTAATCCCGTATATGCACTCCCAATCACTACTAACAATACAGTGACTTCGTGGTATCGAGGTGAACAAGTAATGACTCCCTTTTCTGTCATTGACAGTATAAACGGATCTGAATATATCTATATTAACGTGTATCCACTCATAAGCGACATACAAAACGATACAAACAACTATTCGCTCCTGAGCAAAGTTTTGTCAGTATCTGGAATGCCCACTTCTTTGGAAAAAGCATCAGTAGCTCCTGAACGCCCCGTACAAGGAAAGCTAACTACCTTCGAAAAAGCCGATTTCGAGGGGGAAATAGCCATATCTTCAGATGGA
>MEZD01000014.1:5745-5887 GCA_001775955.1 Candidatus Bathyarchaeota archaeon RBG_13_38_9
GGCGGAGAAGGATTCTATTCATTCGTTCATTCAAGCAGGCTAAGTGTCAAATCCAACAATACGCACATAGGACCAGTAATACTCGAATTTAATAATAACACTCAAATTGTTACTAACATTCCTTCTTCAGAAATTCAAATAA
>MEZD01000015.1:0-147 GCA_001775955.1 Candidatus Bathyarchaeota archaeon RBG_13_38_9
GGTATTGGTACTTTAATCAGATGGATAGTCGGGGCTATTATGCAATTCTTGGAGTCTCGCAAAGCGCCAATTTTCAAGAAATAAAAAAATCATATCGAAAACTTGCAAAGAAATATCACCCTGACAAAAACAAGTCTCCGCTCGCAG
>MEZD01000015.1:203-503 GCA_001775955.1 Candidatus Bathyarchaeota archaeon RBG_13_38_9
AGAAAACAATACGACTTGGAAGCATCTAATATTTACGATGCAAATGATTCCACTTACGAAGAAAAAGAGGAAAATTTATCAGATCAAATGCAAAGGAATTCATATAATTTTGCAAAACCTGAATCTACAAGTAATCTTGGTTTCGATAACTTGCTTCTAGACACCATAAAAAGTAGATTTCATATTCTGATAGAACCAAGTTTGTGTTTGGCATTTGGTGGTTGTGAAACCATCGCTCCAAAAGTTTTCGTGGTTGATAAAAGCAAGCACATTAATCCAAAAGCAAGAGTCCAATCAGAA
>MEZD01000015.1:605-834 GCA_001775955.1 Candidatus Bathyarchaeota archaeon RBG_13_38_9
AAAAGGTAGCAATAATGTAAGCTTTGACTAATCATCATTGAATAGTCTCATATGTTCAGCCATGATGCACCTGTTGAATACAAAATCAATATTACTTTCTTGGGCAATTTTTTCCGCATTACTATTATGAATACCTTCCTGCAACCAGATTACTCTAATGCCAGGTTTCTTTATAGAATCTTCCACAACTGGATAGACGTCTTCAGATGGCCTAAATACATCTACTATG
>MEZD01000015.1:1618-1870 GCA_001775955.1 Candidatus Bathyarchaeota archaeon RBG_13_38_9
GCTGGCATCCCAACGTCTCTTGCTATGCATGATATGGGACTTGCTACAATAATTGGACCTGTTGATAAGGATGCCTCTGGAAAGCCACTCTCCGCATCCATGAAAAGTACTATTGAGAGGTTAAGAACCTGGGATAGTAGAAGTCAGGTACATGAACCAGTAGATCGTAATTTTAGACAAGCTTTTAGCGAATTGGATAGGCTAAAAGATAAACTTGCAGTAGGCGATGCTGTTATCGAAAAAGCTGCATAT
>MEZD01000015.1:1899-2219 GCA_001775955.1 Candidatus Bathyarchaeota archaeon RBG_13_38_9
TGTTAGGGGAAGATCAATTTCCGCCTTGGTGGCTGCTGCACTTTATGCTGCCTGTAGGGACACCGAGACTCCAAGAACATTAAAGGACATTGCTCATGCAAGTAACATCAAGAAGAAAGACGTAGCCAGATGTTATAGACTATTAATAAGAGAACTTGACTTGAAAATGCCTGTCGTAGATCCTGTTAAATGTGTAGCACGAATTGCAAGCAAGTCAGGACTTTCTGAAAAAACTAAAAGAAAAGCTTTGGAGATATTGAAAAAAGCTGAACAGGGCAAAATCTCTGCAGGAAAGGATCCTATGGGATTAGCTGCCGCTG
>MEZD01000015.1:2373-2515 GCA_001775955.1 Candidatus Bathyarchaeota archaeon RBG_13_38_9
TTTTTTGAAACCTTAACAAATAGTTACTGAATTTAACAAATAGTTACTTAATAAAAGAACTAAAAAAATAGATAAAAAATAGTGGATTTTTTTAAATTACTTGCCACGGTCTTGTTGCAAACGTTACTCCAAGTCCAGCACC
>MEZD01000015.1:2566-2708 GCA_001775955.1 Candidatus Bathyarchaeota archaeon RBG_13_38_9
TGCTGGTCCGGAAACCTGTATAGTTTGACCAGGACCAAGTCCAGGACCTACATGTTCGACATTCAACTGTGTATGAACATGGTAAACACCTGGTTCAAGAGCTTTTGCAGTAATTGAGTACGGAATTGTTCCTTGTGGAGGA
>MEZD01000015.1:2748-2890 GCA_001775955.1 Candidatus Bathyarchaeota archaeon RBG_13_38_9
CCCATCTGTTACCAGCATTGGTTGATTCACTGAAGAGTGACAACCATGCTCTCAGTGGTTTATTTACAAGACTTTGTAGATTTCCATTCACAATCAACTGATCTCCTGTATTCAATGTTTGTGCTGAGAATGCTTCATCTTG
>MEZD01000015.1:2914-3056 GCA_001775955.1 Candidatus Bathyarchaeota archaeon RBG_13_38_9
CTGAGCTTGAACTCCATGTCCTTCAGCAGTTTGAGCAATTGCTATCATTGTAGAAGTGGACATTACTATTGCAAATAGTGCAACTACCGCTATCTTTGTGTTCGACGTATAATTCACACCTAGCCTTACCAGAAAAAACAAA
>MEZD01000015.1:3064-3534 GCA_001775955.1 Candidatus Bathyarchaeota archaeon RBG_13_38_9
CTTTGCTATGACATTGCCCTCTCATTGTGCATTTCATTGTTATTTAGCGATAACATTATCTGGAACACGCCAAAATTCTTAAAGCAGGAAAAGGTATGGTAGAAATTTCTAATTAAAAAAGTACGGTTACAGATTTTAGACGCAAAATTTAAAAAGGAATCCTTTGATGGTAAACACAATGACCTATCCAAAGGGATATAGTGGCGGTGGCGGCGGCGGTGGCCGTACCAGTACAGGCGGCAGTAGCGACGAAATCGAACACATGATCGGTAGACGTGTAGAAAAGATGACGCCAGTTTACATCATAGGCTTCATACTTTGTTGGGTTGCGACAGCTGGTGGTGTTTATGTTGGTGTAACTGTTTACCCATGGGCATATCCGTTACCAAGTGGACTTTATGCTCTATCAGTATTGACAGTCATTGAAGCACTAGGATTTTTCTTCATTATGAAAATCACTAGAGAAAAAC
>MEZD01000015.1:3546-3804 GCA_001775955.1 Candidatus Bathyarchaeota archaeon RBG_13_38_9
AAACTTTATTTTTTTATTCAAACTTATTTTTGATAATTTTAGAAATTGGTAGCAATTGCAGCATCATTAGAATAATCTAACTCCGTCTTCGTTATATTTCACGAAGCTAATTTTTAGAATAAATTTCCAAATGTATCAAATTTTTCCTAGAGATTAATTAAGAATATCAAAATAAAATTTTATATAGAACCTTTAGCAGACATTTGGTAATGGTCTGGCTTAGACGCACTACACACTATCTATTCATAGTTGTAGTTG
>MEZD01000015.1:4327-4579 GCA_001775955.1 Candidatus Bathyarchaeota archaeon RBG_13_38_9
AGTATAAGTTCTAGCTAGCTTATTTTTATCTTACAAGAATGTCTGCAAAGAACGATTCTGTCGATGATGGTATTACGTGCGACATTTGTGGGATTCCAATCGATGCATGCACGTGTTCTTGTCCTTATTGTGGGGAACGTGATTCATGCGAATGCTGTTTATACGACGCTGCTACCGGCGGCGGATGATTTCAGATTTCATATTTTATATATCTATTATTTGATTAATACTTTGTGGAGAAGAAAGTAATTC
>MEZD01000015.1:4666-4854 GCA_001775955.1 Candidatus Bathyarchaeota archaeon RBG_13_38_9
TGCCAAGACGTGCGCGAAAGAAGGTTTTCATATTTTTGGAAAGAGGGAATTTTATTCTAATATTAAGGGGGAACATAGCTATTTTACAATAAGAATTTCAGACAAGCCCGTTAATTCGCACCTGGAAGAAATCAATGTGCTTGTATCATTTGATGCTGAGACCGTCTTCAGGCATGCAGACAAAGTAT
>MEZD01000015.1:5036-5678 GCA_001775955.1 Candidatus Bathyarchaeota archaeon RBG_13_38_9
ATAGAGGCCGCGGAATATGCGTATTCCTACATAGGCACTAAATACGATACTAAGAATATTAAATATAAAATGACCCCCAAAGATGCCCTAAAGGACTATCTATTGCTATCGGGAAGTCAGGCTGCAGCAATTGGGAAAATAGTGGCCGGTTGTAGATTTCAAACTTATTATCCAATTACACCAGCAAGTGACGAAAGTGAATTCTTAGAATCAAATCAGATCATCGATCAGGTCGATGGTAAGAGTGGTTCCATTGTCGTAGTGCAAACAGAGGATGAAATTGCTGCTATAACTATGGCAATTGGCGCATCATTGACAGGGGTTAGAACAGCTACAGCTACATCAGGGCCTGGTTTTTCACTTATGGCTGAGGCACTTGGTTGGGCTGGTATGAACGAAGTTCCATTGGTAGTTACAATGTATCAGCGAGCGGGACCGTCAACCGGTTTGCCCACCCGACATGAGCAAAGTGATCTCTTGTTTGCGATTAACGCTGGGCATGGTGAATTCCCAAAAATAGTATTGGCTTCTGGAGATATTGAAGAATCTTTTTACGATGCTATAAAGGCCTTTAATTTTGCAGAAATCTTTCAACTACCAGTAATTCATTTACTAGACAAGGCAATTAGTAGCAGTATCCAA
>MEZD01000015.1:5809-6130 GCA_001775955.1 Candidatus Bathyarchaeota archaeon RBG_13_38_9
GAGGGTGCCAATTGGAACTGAAAACGCGATATTCTGGAATACTGGTGATGAACACACAGAAGAAGGTCACATATCTGAAGATCCTGAAAATAGGAACAAAATGATGGACAAGAGAATGAAAAAACTCGACCTAGCACTGGAAAAAATAAATCAAGACGATATGGCCATATGTCATGATTTTGATTCAGATGGTAAAAATGTTGTTGTTAGCTGGGGTTCCACAAAAGGTGCAATCTTAGAAGCATTAGAAAAATTATCTGAAGAGGGAAACAAAATGAAATTCGTTCAAATTCGCCTGCTTCATCCATTTCCTACTGAAAC
>MEZD01000015.1:6232-6481 GCA_001775955.1 Candidatus Bathyarchaeota archaeon RBG_13_38_9
TGATTATAAAATTGTGAAATATAATGGTAGACCAATGTCCACTACGGAACTTTATATTGCACTTAAGGCTATATTATCTGGTAACAATGAAAGGAGGATTGTATTAGATGGCGGAACTTAAACTAGCTGATTATAAAACAACAGTACATAATGATTGGTGTCCTGGTTGTGGAGATTTTGGAATATTAAACGCAATTCAAATGGCACTAAGTGAAATGCAGATTCCAAGACATAAAGCGGTTATTTTTT
>MEZD01000015.1:6648-6852 GCA_001775955.1 Candidatus Bathyarchaeota archaeon RBG_13_38_9
CCTTGCGGAAAGCTCGGTAAAACAATTGCTGAAAGATAAAGATGAAAACGTCAAAATTGCGGCCGACTATGCGATGAGCAAACTTGGGACCGGCAGCGGTTTTAAACTTGTTCGCAAAACTATAGCGAGCAGCGACCAAACCGTTAGAGCCAACGCTGCTTTTTTATTGGGCAAAAGCGGTGACAAGAACTCACTAAGGTGGCT
>MEZD01000015.1:6868-7458 GCA_001775955.1 Candidatus Bathyarchaeota archaeon RBG_13_38_9
AACAAAGATTCCGATTACAAAACGAGATTTAATGCGGCAGAAGCCATAGCAAGACTCGGCGACGAACGGATAGATGAGAAGCTATTGGCGATGCTTATAAGCGCTTATGCCGACGACAGAGTTATGGGTATAAAGGCAATGGGTGCGCTGGGGACGGAAAAAGCCAAAAATTTTCTGATAACCAAGCTCGATGATGACGTACTGGAGGTGCGACTGGCAGCAGCGGAACAGCTTGGTATGCTCGGAGAAACCACTGGAGAAGCCGAGGTCCTCAAAGTTTTTACGAAAAACCTCACTTCGGGGCTGGATAAAAAGGAACTTTCACGAGTTAATATGCTGACGGCACTGGCGATAGGCGAAATCGGGACGGCCAATCTGACAAGATTTTTGCCTCAGCTTTTGAAAAATGAGTCAAAAGTTGTCCGTATTGCTGCCGCCAAAGCCGTTATTCAATGCACAGCGAAGAACTGAACTGCTGAAAAAACCCCCATTTTCGGCGTTAATTCTGATTGTCCCTTTTACACACCTACGGGGTTAATTTATGCTATTTGCCAAAAGGAAACGCAAAAATAACTTGACATTTTCGGACC
>MEZD01000015.1:7469-7611 GCA_001775955.1 Candidatus Bathyarchaeota archaeon RBG_13_38_9
ATTATTTAACTCTAAGGCATAATAGCACGATGTATAGTCTGTGGCAGCAACAGATAATTTTAAGAAGAATAGTGAAAGGGTCTAATCTTGAGTACGCTTACTAAGATTTTAATAGTTTTATTAACGTTATCCTCAATTTTCC
>MEZD01000016.1:0-147 GCA_001775955.1 Candidatus Bathyarchaeota archaeon RBG_13_38_9
GATTGCTTGAGTTACATTACCCCCCCAATCTAGCGTGAAAACATTAATTTCCTCCTGGACGTACCCCCTGATCGAAATTTTAACATAATATGTTCCAGCTTCTAACCCATAATCCCATGGGCTTGGTCCAGGGAAAGAACCAATTTG
>MEZD01000016.1:208-466 GCA_001775955.1 Candidatus Bathyarchaeota archaeon RBG_13_38_9
AGATTTTCTGCGCCAGGTTGATCTCCTGATGAATAATCAGCATACAGAACAGTACCATTAGGTGTGCGTGATGAAAGATTTAATGTTTCATCTGTCCTCTTTAGTACAGTCAAACCTTTGAGAGCGCCTTCGCTATTATACAATTGTATGAGAATATTACCACCAAAAAGTTTCCCTGTTTGGGAGCCAAATGAGTTTAGTTCACCTTCACGCGGTGTCTCAAGCTGACCAAGTGGTCCACTACGTAACCTGATTTTT
>MEZD01000016.1:514-689 GCA_001775955.1 Candidatus Bathyarchaeota archaeon RBG_13_38_9
ATATTAATTAAATAACCTCGACCAATCAAAGGACCTACTATAATTTCGTCTCGCATAACAAAACCATAAGCCCAAATCTTTATTGTATAAGTTCCTGAACCAAATCCAGAATATTCGGATCCCAAGGCTGGATAGCTGAAATATTTTGTGCCATTCCTAAGAATTAATTGATACA
>MEZD01000016.1:837-49041 GCA_001775955.1 Candidatus Bathyarchaeota archaeon RBG_13_38_9
ATTTATTGAACTATTTAATTGATTTACCCATTGTAAACTGCCATTTAATATGAAGCCCCGGTCAAGAGGTAGAAAATTCACATTAACACCAACACCTTTGCCGACAATATAGGTTGTTTGACTTAATGTAGGAGAATATGCGAAACCTGTTGTGGGAAAATACCCTGCTGATCCTTCAAGACGATATTCACCAGCATAAAGTCCTGTGACATTAAAGAAGCCAGTGTTATTATCAACAAATCCTCTACCAATCATTCCTGTATGTACTTCAATTGCGTAAACTATGCCTTTTGTATCGATGATTATCGGAGTCAGAGGTTGTTCATCTCTAATAAATCCGAAGATATGACTTGGATCCTCTCTCATGCTAACGTGTACCTGAGTAATATTAGTGAGTGTACTTGGCGAGGAGAAATTAGGTTTGCCGTAATCGGGGGAAGAAATGTCATTATTCCAATCTGGTGTGATATAGACGGTGATGTTGTAAATACCTGATATTTGTGGAGCCCTAAGTCCCTCTAAAAAGACGAATTTCGGAGGTGTGAATGGAAGATATATGGGGGGTTCGACAGTGATATTAGTACAGGTGTATTCTGGAGGTTTTTGTATAGTTATATTGTAAGGGGCATTCTCGTTGTAAGGATAATATTCTGATGTGTCGTTTATTGTATAATAATAGTAGTCACTTGATATGTCTGACCTAATAAAGTAGGTATCGTTATTTAATTGGCGATTACTCTTTGAAATTACTCCCTCAAGGAATTCTCTGGGTAATTCTATTCTGACTGCAACTCCAGGTTCATCTATACTAATATTGATGTCACCATTGGTTTCAAAGAACATACCCCAACCTTCAGTCGGTTTAAGCTCGGGTTGCCCAACAACTTTAGAAATAGGGATTGAATTGAGCATAAACGATATTACAAGGACGAGCATCAGGACTAGTTTAACACATCTATTTGTGTCCAACCTGACCCCGCCTCCAGTAAAGTCTATAGTAAATTGGCTATTGATTGTCTAAATTACACAGATACTATGAATGGACAGTGTGTCCTAGTCCTATTGATTTTCAAATATGCGGTCGGATATCATCTCCGATGTTTCTTGATCCAAGTTTTTAAAGCCTCTTCAACGACTGCGGATACCGTTTTGCCGTTTTTGATGGCTTCGATCTTTGCTTCTTTCCATAGATCTGGGTCGACCTTTATCGAGGTCGCTTCTCTGAATATTGTTTCTGATCTAGACATACTCATTCACATCTAGAAATTCATAATATGGTAGTATTAACATATTGTGTTAAGGTGGTATATATGACACATAATTACACTTACAATAATAGTGTAATCTAGAAATTTTAAAAAAAAAAAGGGGGGTGAGATTATTGTGCTGAACCGTTGATTAGTGAGAAAGTGAAAACTCCACCAGTCTTAGTTACGCATTTTGCAGTGTAAGCAACTCCAGATGTATAACTACCCGAAGGAGTTACCGTTACTAAAATCACAGGTCCTTGCACAGGAAGTGTTGTACCCATGTTCGTTGATGCCATATCTCCTCCTACGTACACTGCGTCTAACTCAACTTCAGAGTTGCCGACGTTTCTCATGTACAAATTGATTACACCACTAGTAGCGTTCCAGGAATAAGCGTCAACAATGACTTGTTCTCTTGTCTGACCTCCTCCACCAGTAGTCAGTGTACCAATCAATCCCATGCTCCACACGTAGACTAGGATAGCGGCTGCAACAGCGATAGCAATCATAAGTAGAACAGCAATAACTGGTGAGACACCCTTCTCGTTATTATTCTTCATATGTTTATTCACCCCCATTTTACTCGTTTGTTTTTTTCGGAAACACAGGACCATTGTTTATTCATTTTATTTAAGATCCTATTTTTCCTATGCAATAATGGTAGTTTAATTATGATATTTAATATCGGTGTAACGAATAAATGATTAAAATAGTTACAGAATTAATCCTATAATATATTATAATATTATTATTAATTACAAAGATGTTACAATATTAATTAATAATAAAATAACTATGAAGCACCTATGTATTTTATTATGCGTATTAGATGTTATAATAGGTGATACATAGATGAAACATGTATGCTATGTAACATAATAAATAATAATAAAAAATAATTAAAATTTTAATAATTAACTATAATTCCAAAAGAAATATACCACAACCATTATAGGTAATTCAACAAGATGATACTTTGAATATTAATGCACAAATTAAAATCATTTAGAAATAAGAAAGCTGTTAGTACAGTAATTGCTACATTACTAATGATTAATGTCGCTGTTGTTTCAGGAGTTTTAGTTTACACTTGGACTCAGGGAGTGCTAGGCGAGTATACTTCTGGAGCAACATCATATTTTCATGATAGAGGAGAGACTATGCGTGAAAAAATCGCGATGGAAAATTTAAGGTATGAAAATACTACAAATTACAAATTGAACATAACAATAAGGAATACAGGAACCAAAGATGTTTGGATAGCAGCTATTTATGTTAATGGGACAGATATAATTTCTGGAGTTAATGCTACTTGGGATGGGAATCAAACAGTTTCACCTGTTGACGGGAAATATCATCTACTTGTAGCTCATGCTCTGACTTTCGCTTTTTCGGATCCAGGATACAATCAAGATGACATCATGCACGTCACCGTTGTTACATCTGAAGGATGTAAAATTTCAGAATATTGGAAGGCGACTTGGTAAAATGAAGAAACAAAAAATCTCAAAGATATTATTCAAAGGCAGGAAAGGTGTAAGCGGAGCAATCAGTGGCATATTTGTGATCTTAATTTGTTTTCTTGCGATAGGTGCAATATTCGTTTTCGCAATAAGTCAGGACAGATACAATCAAGTTGTAAATGAAAGGAATCGCATAGAATGGGAAATTCAAAATGAAAAATTCACAATTACGCATGCTCAAAGAAATGATAATGGCACTTTGAATGCAACTATATTCAATTTCGGTGGTATGACAGCTCATTTTGTTGACATATGGGTGACAATGAAAAACGGAACAAGCAATGAATCCTTGCAGAAATTATACAAAGTTAATTATTACATAAATCCAGCTGCAGAACTATCTGAAATTGGAGCTCAAAATGTAACTCTACTACCAAGTGGCCAAGAAGTTTCATGCATCAACCTTACAGAACCAGTCGTTGCAAACATAAACTATACAATAAAGGTAGTTTCTGAAAGAGGAAATGTAGCGAGTTACCTGTTAGAATATGTTTCACCTGATGAGGAAAGTGAAGGACCACCGGTAGCATTCTCTTTTGGCTCGATGGAAATCAATTGGGTAAACCCTAACAGTGAACCTGACTGGCATCCAGCATTTATAGAAAAAGGCAGTTTAGACTCACATGTCAGAGTAAATGAAGATCTATATTTCCGAGCGAAATTCACTAATGTTTGGAATGAACCGCTAAACATCTCACAAGGCAGTATTTTATTCCAAATATGTGCAGCACCAAGTAACCTCAAAGTGTTTAGTTTTGGTGGTCTGAAATACGCTGGACCGCAAATATGGGAGCCAGGTGTAGAAGTTACAATGGTATACAAATGTGATTCTTGTACCTGGTCTAATGTTAATGAACTCGATGCATTATTTCCAGGTGGCGTTAATAAAGTTCCTTTTCTAGGTAGTGCAGCTTTTACTTCAGACAAAGAACCACAAGTGGATGACTACTTTTCATCAGCGATACTAATGGATGGACTACTCGTTTACAAAAACTAGTTGATTCTTAGAACGAAATATGATGGCTTAAAATAATTCGGGGAAATTGAGGAAATCAATTTGGAAGATTCAAAAATTAAATCCTTTTTAAATTTTAAAATCTCAAAAGATCAAATCAAAAAATTAAATATTAACAAAGAATTATTTCAAAAACTGAAATCATCTTTTGAATTTCCAAACAGAGGAAAAAATAATTTAGTTAATGCTAAAATTGACAATACAACCATTTTCGCAAACGTTGATCTCACCGAATCTTCAAAGACTGAAACAACTGAAGATACTACTGTAGTTGCATCAAGACTGATAAAAGATGGGGTAGCTCCATCATTCAAAGAGATATACCCACTCAAACCACCTCATGTGTTTGCGGCCATATCAACAGATCCAGAAACACTCAGTTCAAGGTATCACGTATTAGAACCAATATTGATACCAGAGGAAAAAATAGCTCTTGAAAAGATCAAATCAATAATGTTCGAAATAATAGATGTAAATCTAAATTCAATTGGAACAAGGGAAAAAGCAGAAGAATGGCTAAGAGATTATGTAAAAAAAATAGTCATAGGATATAAAATAGAAATTGGAGAAGGATCACTAGATAAAATAGAATATTACTTAGCAAGAGATCTCATAAATTATGGAAAGATAGACGCGTTAATGCACGATCATATGATAGAAGACATCTCATGTGACGGTCCACAAGTACCCCTCTACATTTGGCATAGGAAATATGAGTCCCTACCAACCAACGTCATATTCGAAAATGCTGATGAACTTGATCCATTTACGGTTAGACTAGCATACCTCTCAGGGAAACACATAAGCATAGCAAATCCCATGCTCGACGCAAGCCTAACAGATGGAAGCCGAATACAACTAACCTATGCTAAAGAAGTCACCAGAAAAGGTAGTACATTTACTATCAGAAGATTTAGAGCAGATCCTCTAACCGTAACAGACCTAATAGATTTTAATACATTTAATTCACTCATGGCTGCTTGGTTCTGGCTCATTATAGAGAGAAAAGCAAACATACTAATTGGAGGCGGAACAGCCTCAGGCAAAACAACATGCTTAAACTCCCTTTGTGCATTTATCCCAACATACGACAAGATTGTAACCATTGAAGATACAGCAGAGATGAATCTACCAAACGAAAACTGGATCTCATCTATAGCAAGAATAGGATTCGGCTCAAGTGGAACTGCCGATATCAATCTCTTTGATTTGTTAAAAGCTGCAATGAGACAGAGACCTGACTATGTGATTGTAGGTGAGGTAAGAGGCAACGAGGCTTTCACTCTTTTCCAAGCTATGGCAACAGGCCACGGAGGATTATCAAGCATCCATTGTGATTCTATATCATCAGCACTAAACAGGTTAGAATCTGAACCAATGAATATCCCAAGAACTTTACTAACAATTCTGGATGCGGTTGTTCTTCAATCTAAAGTTAGACTTGCTGACCGTGTCACCAGACGAATAAAAAGCATAGTAGAGATTGTAGAGATGGATCCAGTCTCAAAAGAAATAATCACAAATGAAGTCTTCAGATGGGATCCAAAAACTGATATCTTCGAATATTCAGGCAAAAGTATCCTCTTAGATAGAATAATGAAAGATTTCGGCCTCGGTAAGGATTACCTCTCAAAGGAACTAGAAAGACGAAGCAAACTTCTGGAATATATGCTCCACCACAAGATCAGGAAAGTCGACAAAGTTGGAAAAATTATCAGCGATTACTATGCGGATCCTGAAGGAGTTAGTGAAAGGGTTAATCTGAGGTCAACAGGATGATAAATAAGAAAGTCAATTATGATTTCATCGAATTCCTTTCATTAGCACCATACCGACTTCTAGGAGAAAAAATCAAAAAATTTTCTGGAATATTCGCAGGATTACAGAATCAATTGATGAGAGCCGATATCAAAGTTGCACACGAAGCATATGTTGCCATGATATTATTCTTCACCAGTCTAGGAGGAATATCAATCTTTGCGATAACAATCCTTGCAAGCATAATTTCTGGAGCCACAATAATAACTGCAGTACTAGCTTCATCCATAATGGGATTAATAGGAACTACAATAATATTCATCACATTATTTTCCTACCCTTCAATGCAAGTTGGCAATAGAAAAAGAATCCTAGAGGAAGAGCTTCCATACGTCGCAAGTCACATGGCAGTTCTATCAAAAGCAAACATGCCACCTGAAAGAATTTTCAGATCAATCACAAAAGTTGAAGCTGCGGGCATGAAAAGCATAGCAGCAGAAGAAGCAAGAAACATCATCAGAGATGTCAATTTTCTCGGCTATGACATAATCTCTGCAATGGAGCGACGAGTAAGATACGCCCCTTCACCGAAATTCGTTGATTATTTAGATGGATTCATATCTGTTAGTCGAACAGGAGGAAGTCTAACATCATATTTTATGGCAACCGCCAAAGCACTCATGGATTCCTCTAGAATCGCTGCGAGACAACTGCTTGATACTCTAGGAGGAATTGCTGAAGCTTACATTTCTATGATGGTAGTTTTTCCACTACTTGTCATAGTAATGTTATCAATTATGGGAATGATAGGTGGGAATCTTGGTGGATTTGGCATATTATTCCTCATGCAGCTTATGACATACTTGGCTATTCCAGCATTAGCATTAATTCTTCTATTATTGTTAGATTCAATCATGCCCCCAAGGTGACCCACATGCTAATGATGAGAGTTTCTAAGAGAGACAAGAAGTTAGTCAGCATAATCGCTGTAGCTCTAGGATTAACTCAAATTGTGACATTGCTCATAAATGAGTTATTTTTACAAGCTGACATCATATTCAACACTGATCAACTAGTTTTTCTAGCACTCATTCTAGCACTATTCCCTCCAGCAATCATAAACCTTCTTGACATGCGATGGAGGATCAGTGTTGATAAGAATATACCAGAATTTCTCAGAGAACTTTCAGAAGCTGGAAGAACGGGTGTCACACTTACTAGAGCTCTAGATTTGGCTTCAAAACGAAGATATGGTCCTTTATCATCTGAGCTTAAGCGAATCGTAAATAAATTATCATGGGGCGGAAATTTCACAGAGTCATTAAAAAATTTTGGAGAGAGAGTCGAAACAAAACTTTCCAAAAGAACTTCGATTCTTTTGACTGAAATAAATCATTCGGGAGGAGACATAAAAGACGTTCTTGATACGGTAAGCAGACACATTAGAGAACTACAAACAATAGAAGAAGAAAGAAGAAGCCAGCTCAGAACATACGTAGCAATTGTGTATATAGCCTTCTTCATCTTCATTTTTATAGACTACATTCTACTCAAAACATTCTTTGCAAAAATTGAATCCCTAAAAGAATCCCTAAGTGATGTAGGTGGTATGTTTCTTATGCAGGAACTTAGTTATGAAAATATTAAGACAATAATGTTCCACATGGCAATAATGCAGGGACTTTTCGGAGGATTAATAGCTGGTAAAATGGGTGAAGGAGCTCTAGGTGCAGGTCTAAAACACTCATTGATTCTAATGATCATCGCATTCTTGATGTTTCTTTTCATAATGTAAAGGTGAAATTAAAATGAACGGTAAAAAAACTATGATGGCTGAGAAATCAATTCTAGGAATTGTAGATTATGATCCAGAATCATCTAATCTATCATCCAATCAATGTGATATCTCCATCTCTTATGATATTGATCTGAAAAGAGGAGTTTTCATCAAAATTGGTAATGGACAATCATACTACATCGCTCAAGTTGTTGATGGACCATATTTCACGAAAGGTAGTATCAAATCAAGATACATAACAGAACTTGTTTCATTAATAGAAAATGGGGTAGCAAAAGTAGTTCTAACTCGTCCAGCTCCAGGAACAAGTATCGAACCTATCAAAAGCGACATTGTTCAAAAATTCCTAGGAATTTCAGGAAATATGAGCATGGGGCACATCCTAACTGACGACAGTGTTGACGTTCTCATGGACACAGCAACGTTGAGTAGACATGTTGGAGTCTTCGGTACAACTGGAAGTGGAAAATCAAATACTATACAGGTACTGATGGAAGAAGCATGCAACCGAGGATTCTCTATAATGATCTTCGACGTAGAAGGAGAATATGTAGAAATGGATAAGCCCACAGACAGACTCCTAGATATATTAGCAAAGTTCGATCTAAAACCTACTGGAGCAAAAGATCTGGATGTATATGTACCTTATCCATGTGACTGTAAAAGAGAAGATGCAACACGATTCGGGATCAGTTTCAAGGATGTAGACAAAGATGTCTTCTCAGAAGTTTCTGGCCTCAATAGAATGGAGCAACTCTATTTCCAAGATTTAATTGATAAGGTTAGGGCAGTAACCCCAGACTCAAAACCAGTGACACTAGAAGCAGTGATTAATCGTCTTATAACAAGATTGAAAGGCCAAACCGATCGTCCCACTATGCCTCCATTCATAGCAGAAGCACATACAACTCTATTTTCTAAATTGCGTCTCATGTCAGAGCAGAAAATAGTTGATGTGGATATCCCAATTATAAACATGGATAAGGTCATCCAACCTGGACGAGTATCTGTTATAGATGTGAGTGATGCATCTGATTATATCAGAAATGTTGTGATGGCTGAATTACTTCATAATGCTTTCAAGTATAAGATTGCTCATCCAGAATCACCACCTTTACTAGCAGTCCTAGAAGAAGCTCATGCTTTCATAAGCAAAGAAAAAAGAGATCGAATGCTAGCTACTTTAATGTTAATTATCGAAGTGGCTAGACGAGGCAGGAAAAGAGGGCTATGTCTAGGAATAGTAACTCAACAGCCAGCGCACCTTCCATCAGAACTTTTGGAATTGTGTAACACCAGAGTAATTCACAGAATGAGCTCAGTCACCAATATCAACTGTCTAAAAGAATCTACTGGAAATGTCCCTGAAGGAATGTGGAATACTATACCATCATTAGGAGTAGGAGAGAGTATACTTTCTTCACATAAGTACACTAGGGCACTCGCGATACAAGTGAGACCATCAGTCTCAAAGAGAATATCAACAGATTAGAGGAATGAATTAATGCACAAAATTAATTCTATCAATATAGGCAAGAGTCTACTACTATTATTCGTGGTAATGATGATGTTATTTCCAGTATGTCTAGCACAAGATGAAGTTGAAGACATAGAAATAACAGATGAAATTGAGGATGAGAGAATTGTTATCACTGAACTATATGTAGATGGTGAAGATGAAATGATTGTAAGTGACCGAGCATTAATACTAACAGGAAATATCACAGTAATGAATGCAAGTGAACTAATGATAACTAGTTCAGATATTCAACTCTCTATTAGAGGCGAAAGAAGTTACAATGTCTCAATTCTTGATGAAGGAAATATGATAATCAGTAACTCTACACTAAACACACTATCAAACGCTTCCTTAGTTAAACTATTAGATAACGGCCAATTAAAAGTGATAAACTCAAACTTAACAGATTTCAAATCACTCTCCACATCAAGCAACTCAACTCTAATTGTTCAGGGAAGTCGAGTCAATATCAACAAGATCATTTGCACAGGCAAGAACATCTCATTCACTGAAAGTAGTATGCCACACGGTGACCTAAACGTAACAGTAACAGAAGTTAATCTAGAAGATTTTATAGGCGATAATATATTCTTAGATATGAATAATTCAGTACTAAAAAGTATTCAATGCAACCTACTTAAAATCAGAACTGTTGACTCAGTATATTTAAACGAATCAAAGATCAAAAACTGTGAGATCGAATCTAAAAATGAGACATTTGTTGTAGACTCAACATTTGAGTCTCTTACATTGAACTCTTCAGGTATAGCAATTAACGTTTCAACATCAGAAGGAGGAGCACGAGCTGGAGGGGCCATCAGAGCTGCTGAAAATTCTACTACTAAAATTCTGCGATATTGGTATTTGACATTGAATGTTACAGAAATGGCTGGATTGGGTATACCTGCCAAGATTACTGTGGAAGATTATTTTGGAAATACGATTCTAGAAGGTAAATCAGATGTTTATGGTCTATATACGGAGCCAATTATAGCCGAGATCATAAACAGCACAAAAACAGTTTTCGTTGGCAACTACAAAGTTAAGGCTACATATGCTAATGTTACAACAAAATATACTCCAATAGTACTGGATAGAAACGTAGATATCGATTTACAATTTAAAAGTCCCATACCTCTAGAAACATCAACAAAATTGATGGTGCCCCCAGATGCAGTTATGGTTGATGAATCAGTAAAAATCGAAGGATGGATCGTAAAAGAATTACCGGAAGAAGATATAGAAATTGTTGCGTCTGGCCCTGGCAATTCCAGTTTTACATTGATCTGTAAGACAGATGAGAATGGTGTATTCGAAAAAGAGTTCAGCCTAAATACTGAGGGTCAATGGACTGTTTATGCTGATTGGATCGGTGGAGCAAGTTACGGACAAAGATTTACTAAAAGTCAAGCATTTATGCTGACTGTTCAGCCCAGACCATCATTGATGATTCTACTGATTCAAGCTCTTCCAATAGCGGTTGTTGTAATAGGCATATTAACAACCATAACATTTCTGGCTTTGGGACGCTCCAAGTCTAAGGTTTAAAAAAGGATTTTACTATCAAAATTCAAATATCAATAACGAGATTCATTACAAATCCAATGTGAAGTACTATTTTCTTAAAATACAATATACGATGGAAGTTGAACAAATAATGACCATACAATAACTGCAATAATATATCCAGCAAGTATTAACTTAGCATAATTTTTCTTTTCAGAATTTATGTAGATTTTTTCTGTAATATAGACTAGAGATATGAATGCAAATGGTAAACCTGATAATATATACCAAATGAAAGGTTTTCCAGTTGATGTTGTAATTAACAACGATATGAATACTAAAGGTACAGGAATCATTTTTTTATTATCTCGAAACAAATAATAAAAAGCAAGAATCGTAGCTGAGAATGATAGAGGCCACGTTAACGGATTAAACGTACCGATCAAACTTATGCCTTTTTCTACGGGAGAAAAAGAAAGAAACTTACTCACAGTATCAAAATGTATAACAGTAATATCTGAAGGTCCCTCGATGCCTAATAGAAAATTTAGCAGTATCCAAAATGGAGGTGGAGCACCCATTCCAATACGCATACTCTGATGAAACCCTAAAATCCTCAATTGAAGGTAGATGAAATCAATTATAGTATTTCCTGCAAAAAAGAAAACAGCATATATAGACGAGTAGGTTAGAACTGCAATTACCAGACCTATAGGATATAACTTCAAATTGCGCCCATTTTTGTTAATTAGATAATATATTGGTGGTATAATTACTAAGAAGAAAGTAATCCATTTACAGGACAGAGCTAATCCTATTGTTATATATAGAAATAGAAAATTCCATTTTGTCTTATTGGTAATCATTAGTAAAATTGCTAGTGCTGTAAAGAATGTCGCATAGATGTCAAGCATAGAAAAAGATGAAAATTGAATGTACAGTTTATCCATACTTAATATTAAAATCGGTAATACTGTAAATGGAAAAACATGCAAAATTTTCTTCGAGATCATGTAGACTAAAAAAAGTGTGAAAACAGAAATAATTAGGCTCAGTAATGCCTGATTCATGAAAATTAACTCTGAAACACCAATAAGATATTTTGCTAGAGGAGGATGTTCAAAATTTATGGTGTCAGGAGTAATCCCGTTAATATAACGCCAACCAGTTAACGCATAAAGTTTATCATCTGAAAAAATTGATCCTTTGTGAATCGAGGTTGAATATTCTTCAAGCAATGTCTTTTGCTCAAATTGGACATAGAATACACTATTACATCGGTATATGAAAAAAACAATAATCAATACAAGAATGATCTGCTCTAATTTAGGAATCCGCATATTACATCTACATTAAATAAAATTTCAACTGGAAAATACTATATTTGAATTTCAATTTGTTGATTCCAATAGTTTTATGACTTTATCAGTTATCTCGTCCATGTTATCTCCCTCAATGAACTGGATATTATTTGCTTTGAGGAAGTCTCTTGCTTCTTGATGAAGTACTGGCGATGCAATCAGTAAACTTGTTGCTGATATATTATCTGTAAATTTTGCATATGAAGATAGAACCGTTTTTGTATCGACAACTTCTGACGATGCCACCAAATCTAAAGCAACTAATTTGCTTTTTTTGTTGGCCGTTAATGTGAATTCATGACTGACGCCAGTTTTACCCTTAAGGTAACCTGGAACATCTACTGAATATTGTATTTTTCTAAGTGCGTCAGCTATTGTAAGCACAATCAATTTTTCTTTAGCTTCAAATCTAACGTCTTGATTTAATGTGAATGAATGAGTATCAAGAAGATCACAATTTTTCAATTGAAATTCATTTGAGCAGTCTCTACAAAAATAGGATCTTAGTGGATCGCTGAACAGGCTGCCACATGATTGGCATTCAAAGGAAACGCCAACAGATTTTAGTTCGAGATCTTCACTGATTTTTTTTCCACATTTTGGACATATAATTCCAGATGGTGTCTGATACTCATTCTGTTTATAGATAGCTCCACAATCAAGATGTTGCATCAATCTGTTTATGTTGACTTTGTGAGAATCGCATTCCGGACACTTGCTTCTATTGAAAACCCTTGCTGATTTATGACATTGTGGACAAGCAATTAGCTTTTCATATAGATCTTCATTTAGTACACCTGATTCAACTAATTCATCTAGAGTGTATTGTATCTTTCTTTGAGAGTATCCCTTTAGATCAGAAAGTACCGGATAAGATGGAGTTTCACTTCTCACCATTATTGGTTCGATAATTTCAAGATTTGAATTAATGAATCTCCTTAATATATCCTGAACAATTGGCCTACTGTATAATCTATCCCGTAATCCTTTTAGAAGTTCAGGTTTCTTCTTCGCTTCTGACCATAATTGTCTTTTAACATGAAAAATTTCCCCTTCTTCTATGGTTTCTGTCTCGGCAGGCTCGGGGGCCGATTCTAACTTATCAAGTTTTTCAAGAAGTTTCTCAGTCTGAGGTTCTGGTTTAGTTTCTTCCACTTTCTTAGCCTCCTTTATACGTTTGACATGGAAACTATCAAGAATCATCATAAAACCTGCGACAAGAAAAAAAATGTCCAAATAACCCCATGAATACATTTTAGTACTAAACAATTTGTTTACTAAAGCTAATGCTATACAAGCAGTTCCAGCCGCTATTAAAAATTCATTCATTTCTTTTATCGCGCCATAGATCCCAGCTCCAATCGCAGCAAAAAAACCAAATGTGAGGATTAATGAATAAATAAAGCCTGGATCACCAGGATTCCAAGAAAAGCCGCTCCCACCAAGATAGGTTACTCCACTAACAATAATAGCAACTAATAGAATAATGATGCCGGCTAAACCTATCTGGCGCAAATCTAGTTTACCTCCCTACTTTTCTTACGGCTCTACCATATAATTATTCGTACAATGCAAGTCACATACAATTAGATAGATTTGTATGTATCATAGATACATAACCTACAGAATCATGAGCGTATAAAATTAGAACAGTTTTTATAATCCTACATTCAATTCAGCTCCAAGATCATTAGAATAATCGGGATAAAAATGGGAAAGACTTCAAACGGAATCTTCGCTGCAAGAAAACTCAAGCGTATACGACAGAAGCTTAGATGGAAATATAAACCATATAAACGAAGAATGCTCGGTCTAGACTACAAATCCGACCCTCTTCAAGGATCTCCCCAAGCTAAGGCCATAGTCCTTGAGAAAGTAGGAATCGAATGTCGTCAACCAAACAGTGCCGTTAGGAAGGCGGTTAGAGTCCAACTGATAAAGAATGGGAAAGTAATAACAGCATTCACACCAGGAGACGGTGCATTAAACTTCATAGACGAACACGATGAAGTCCATTTATGTGGCTTAGGTGGTCCAGAAGGCAAAGCAATGGGTGATATACCTGGCATAAGATGGCAAGTATTCAAGGTCAATAATGTGTCTCTCAAAGCATTACTTTCAGGAAAGAAAGAGAAGCCAAGACGTTAGTAGAAACGAACTTTTTTTAATTAATTCTTGCACAGAAATTAGAATGGAAAAATTCATTTAATTGATGGCACTTCGCCTTATTTGTAAATATAGACTGCCGGGGTTGCCTAGAGATTCTAAAAGAATCGGGAAACCAGGTAAGGCGTCGGCTTGCTATCTTTAAGCAGAAAGCCGATGACCCTTGCGGGTCTCGTGGGTTCAAATCCCACCCCCGGCGCTGAACCTGTAAATCAATGCATCACACAATAATTTTGATTAATGTTATAGTACATTTCTTGGCAAAGATAATTGTGAAATCAAATAGGATAAGTATTAGAATAATTAATTCCTCTACAATTTGAGTTCAGTTAAAGTAGAAAAAAAATCATAAACATAGTATCAAATAAGATACTATTCGCTTCAAGGTTATGTGACGGCATGGTGGAGACATAGATGGAACAAAAGCAATGGCACTCAATGTCTATTGATGAAGTATCTAAAGATCTTAGAGCAAGCAATGAAGGGTTAACTAGTCAAGAAGCGGAACGCAGACTAGTAGAGTTTGGTCCTAACGAACTCAAGGCAGAGAAACAAGTCTCTCCACTACAGATATTTTTTGGACAATTCAAAAGTATCTTAATCATAATCTTAATCTTTGCAACAATATTCTCCGCTGTCCTAGGAGAAATTATCGACGCAATTATTATCCTTGCTATTGTAGTAGCATCAGCTGGACTAGGCTTTTTCCAAGAGTATCGGGCGGAAAAGGCTCTTGAAGCTTTGAAGAAAATGCTATCTCCAACAATCACTGTAATAAGAGATGGAAAAGACAGCAGGATTTCTTCAAGTAAAATAGTTCCTGGTGATGTGATCGTTCTTGAAGCAGGAGATAAAATACCTGCTGACGCCAAAATATTCGAGATAGCAAATCTGAATGTTGATGAGTCTTCTCTTACTGGTGAATCTGTTCCAGTAAGAAAAAATCTTGATCCATTACCTGTTGAAACTTATCTGGCTGACAGGAAAAACATGGTATTCTCTGGCACTATTGTAACCTATGGTAGAGCAAAGGTGTTTGTAACTGCTACAGGAATGAAAACAGAATTTGGTCAGATTGCCAAAGAAGTTACTGCAACCACTAAAGAAAAGACACCATTAGAAATTAGAACTGAATCGATTGGTAAATGGTTAGGTCTACTATGTTTAGGCGTATGTCTAATAATTGTTTCATTTGGCATACTTAGAGAATATCTGATATCTGGATTTGTTCAGACTGAATTTATAATTGGACTAGTTATGTTTGGAATAGCTCTCGCAGTAGCAGCTGTTCCCGAGGCATTGCCAGCCATTGTGACTGGAACACTTGCAATAGGTATGAATGAGATGGCTAAAAGAAATGCTTTGGTTAGAAGAATGCCTGCAGTTGAGACTCTTGGTTCAACTACAGTAATATGTTCTGATAAGACTGGAACCCTAACTAAAGGAGAAATGACAGTAAGGCGACTGTATCTAAATGATCAAGTGATAGATTTGACTGGAGTAGGTTACGACCCTCATGGTGAACTAAAAATTGCAGATAATACTATTAATCCCAATCAAAAGATCTTTTCACTTTGGGCTATGGCATCAATATTATGTAATGATGCAAGTCTAGAGAAGACTAGAGAAGGCGACAATTGGCATATTATTGGTGATCCAACTGAGGGAGCATTAATTGTCGCTGCTAAGAAAGCTGGATTCGAACAGGACGAGTATCGAAAAAAACATCCTCGAATAAGTGAATTGCCATTCAGCTCTGAAAGGAAGCGGATGAGCACTGTGCATCAAAGTACAGAAGGAAAGAAAATGGTTTTCACAAAGGGCGCTCCAGAAATAATCTTGGAAAGATGCTCACATATTCATGAACATGATACAGTTCAAGAGATGTCATTATCTAAGAAGAGGCAAATTTATGAGATTAATGAGAAAATGGCTACTGATGCACTACGAGTATTAGCAGTGGCGTATCAAGAGATTGCAGAGTCTATAAATGATTACAATGAAGAAACTCTTGAATCTGATCTAATATTTGTGGGTCTAATAGGAATGATAGATCCACCACGACCAGAAGCAATAATTGCTGTAAAATCGGCGAAGCAAGTCGGTATAAAAATTATTATGATAACAGGCGATCACAAACTCACAGCTATTGCGATAGCGATCGAGATGGGAATCTATGAAGATGGCAATATCGCTATGACAGGTGATGAGCTAGAAAAGATCAGTGATGAAGAACTAGAGAGTATGGTTACTATTGTTACGGTATATGCTAGAGTCTCTCCTTTACATAAATTGAAAATTGTCAAAGCTTGGAAGAGAAGGGGAGATATCGTAGCTATGACGGGTGATGGAGTCAATGATGCTCCCGCTGTCAAGAATGCGGATATAGGAATAGCTATGGGTATTACGGGAACTGAAGTAACTAAAGAAGCTTCTGATATGATACTTGCAGATGATAACTTTGCAACTATTGTCAAAGCAATTGAAGAAGGAAGAAAAATTCTCGATAATATAAAACAGTATCTGACCTATCTGCTTGAAAGCAATTTTGTTGAGTTGATTGTGATTGGGGGCGGCGTCATTGTTGGTTTACCCCTACCGCTTCTTCCAGCACAGATTTTATGGTTAAATTTAGTCACTGATGGCGCACCAGCTCTTGCCCTAGGAGTCAGTCCACCAAGTCCAGATGTTATGACAAGGCCTCCAAGAGATCCTAAAGAATCAATATTCTCAAAGGAAGTTAAAGCCATGTTAACAACAATCACATTAATTCATTCACCTTTACTACTCTATATTTTCATAAGCTCCTTAGGGGAAGGTTTGAATCAGGCTAGAACAGCACTATTCATAGTCTTTGTCTTTTTCGAACTGAAAGTTGCGCTAAATTGTCGTTCTCTTAAATACTCTATTTTTAAGGTTAAACCTCATAAAATGTTGGTGTTGGCTGTAATTGTTTCGGCTCTATCGACAATAGTCCTGTTTTCAATGCCTTATCTAAGATATGCATTCGGACTGCAAATACCAACATTCATTGATATTCTATGGGCCGTACTACTAGCAATATTTACTTTAATTCTAATCGAGCTTGTGAAAGTATGGATAAGACATTGACAGATAATATACAACAACATATCGAAACATGATTTCAGAGGTGAAAGTAAATTACGCTAGCCCCAAAGGCGCATTCACAGAAAGATGTGAAAGCCACTCTAGCATTAGAAGACGGTACAGTTGTTGAAGGATCAGGCTTCGGAGCAGAAGGTCTTACTCAGGGCGAGCTAGTCTTCAATACCAGTATGACAGGATATGTTGAAGCATTAACGGATCCGAGCTATGCTGGACAAATATTGATGATGACCTATCCGCTCATAGGTAATTACGGTGTCTGCAGCGAAGATTATGAGAGCGACAGAATACAAGCCAACGGTTTAGTTATCAAAAGTCTATGCAGAAAACCAAGTAATTGGAGAAGCAAAAAAAACCTCGACCAATTTCTTAGAGAATTTAACATTCCCGGAATTGAAGGCATCGATACTAGAATGCTCACCCTGAAAGCTAGGAATCATGGGACTATGAAGGCTACGTTAGCTGTATTCAAAAACAAAGATATGCCAAGCAAGGATGAACTTATTGAGAGAACCAAAAAACAACAACATATTTCAGATATTGATCTCGTGGACAAGGTTTGTGTTAGAAAACCAAAATTTGTAGATGCTAAAGGCAAGTATCACGCAGTCATAATAGACTGTGGAGTGAAAAATAGCATAATAAAACAACTTACTCTAAGAGGAGTGGATCTACATGTTGTACCATATGACTTTCCCACAGATAAAATAATGAATTATGAGCCAGATGCTGTATTCATATCAAATGGCCCAGGTGATCCCGCAAGGGTCACTCAAACGATTCAAACAATTAAGAATCTTATTGGTGAAGTACCTGTTGCAGGCATCTGTCTAGGTTTACAACTCACAAGCCTTGCTATGGGCGCTAAGACTTTCAAGTTGAAGTTTGGTCACAGGGGGGCAAATCAACCTGTTAAGGATTTTGATACTGGAAGAGTGTTCATATCAACTCAAAATCATGGATTTGCAGTTGATGTCACATCATTGAAAGAAACGGGTCTAGAGATGACACAAAAAAATCTTAACGATGGAACAGTTGAAGGTATACAAAGTAGAGAGTCAACTCTATTCGCTGTTCAATACCATCCTGAAGCTGGTCCTGGACCACATGATACCTACTTTTTCTTTGATAGATTTATACAGATGCTGGAGCATCGTTAAGCTTGCCTAAAAGAAAGGATATTAAAAAGATACTTCTGATAGGCTCTGGCCCCATAATTATTGGACAAGCAGCGGAGTTTGACTATTCAGGAAGCCAAGCTTGCAAGGCTCTAAGAGAAGAAGGTTACACAGTAGTTTTAGTAAATTCCAACCCAGCAACAATAATGACTGATCCAGAGATAGCTGATAGAACGTATATAGAACCGTTAACTCCTGAGATACTTGAAAGGATTATAGATATTGAGAGGCCAGACACCCTTCTTCCCACTATAGGTGGTCAAACAGGACTAAATCTTGCCACCATACTCGCTGAAAACGGCGTGCTTGACAAGTATAAAGTTGAACTAATCGGCGCAAAACTTGAGGCTATAAAGAAAGCAGAGGATAGGGAACTTTTCAGAAATTCCATGACTAGAATCGGTCTAGAGGTTCCAAAAAGTAGAATCATCAAGACAGTCGAAGACGTATCAGATGTAGCGAATGAGCTTGGATATCCACTTGTGATTAGACCATCTTTTACTTTAGGTGGGACAGGTGGAGGAATTGCTCACAACATCAAGGAACTTGGAAAGATAGTCAAACAGGGATTAGACATGAGCTTGATAAAACAAGTGTTAATCGAAGAGGGCCTCATTGGATGGAAGGAATACGAGCTTGAAGTAATGAGAGATCTAGCTGACAATGTTGTAATTGTGTGTCCAGTCGAGAACATGGATCCAATGGGTATCCATACAGGCGATAGCATAACCGTGGCTCCAGCTCAAACTCTAACAGATCTTGAGTATCAAAAGCTCAGGGACGCATCAATTAAAATAATGAGAGAAATCGGTGTCGAGACTGGTGGTAGCAATATACAATTTGCAGTAAATCCACGTAACGGAAGAATAATGGTTATAGAGATGAATCCGAGAGTATCAAGATCATCAGCTCTCGCCTCAAAGGCAACAGGATTCCCAATAGCCAAGATAGCTGCAAAACTGGCCATAGGATATACACTGGATGAGATTCCAAATGATATTACTAAGGAGACTCAAGCCTGTTTTGAACCAACAATTGATTATGTAGTTGTGAAAATCCCTCGTTTCGCCTTTGACAAGTTTCCCACTGGCGACAATACTTTGACCACTCAAATGAAAAGTGTAGGAGAGGTTATGGCAATAGGAAGAACCTTTGAAGAATCATTGCAGAAAGCTATCCGTTCTCTTGAGATAGGAAGAGCAGGCTTAGGATCAGATAGTAAAGATTTAGATCCATCAAAAGAGGAGATAATTCAAAAACTTAGAGCAAACGATCATGAAAGAATATTCTACATACGATATGCAATAAAAAAAGGAATCATGATCAATAAGATATCCAAATTAACTAACATTGATCCATGGTTCATTCATAAAATAAAGAATATTGTAAATATAGAAGAAAAAGTCAAGAAGTATAAAATTGATACAATACCCGATCATCTTCTTAAAGAGGCAAAGACTCTAGGTTTTTCAGATACCCAGCTAGCATTTTTACTTAAATCAAGAGAGGACGAAATTAGACAAAAAAGAAAATCAAAGATTATATCTCCAGTCTACAAGATGGTTGACACATGTGCAGGAGAATTCGAAGCGAAAACACCCTACTACTATTCTACTTATGAAGAAAAAAACGAGGGTGCACCTACAGAAAAAAAGAAAATAATCATACTGGGTTCTGGTCCGAATAGGATAGGGCAAGGAATTGAGTTTGATTATTGTTGTGTTCATAGCGTATTTTCTTTAAATGATGAAAATTACGAGACAGTAATGGTAAACAGTAATCCTGAGACTGTATCAACTGATTATGATACGTCAGATAGACTATACTTTGAGCCGATAACATATGAAGATGTTCTAAATATCGTAGAGAATGAGAGACCCGAAGGAATAGTTGTACAGTTTGGAGGCCAGACACCTCTAAACATATCCAAAAAGTTGGCTCATGATGTTCCAATACTAGGGACTAAACCTGATGCTATTGATAAAGCAGAAAATAGGGAGAGATTTGCTAAATTACTGAATGATTTAGGTATTCCACAACCAGAGAATGGAATAGCGTATAATATTGAGGAAGCTATTAGTGTAACTAGAAAACTTGGATACCCAGTTCTGATTAGGCCCTCGTATGTTCTAGGGGGCCGAGCTATGGATATCATATATGACGACGATGCGTTAAAGGAGTATATCGCTGAAGCAATAGAAGTCTCACCTAAAAATCCAATTCTTATAGACAAATTCATCGAAGATGCATTGGAGGTCGAGGTTGATGCTCTTTGTGATGGTGAAGATGTAGTTATAGCAGGAATAATGGAACATATCGAAGAGGCGGGGGTTCACTCAGGTGATTCTGCATGTGTGCTTCCCCCAATTAGTCTTGATAGTAGAGTAATTGATAAAGTAAAGAATTATACAAGAAAGATCGCATTAACATTAGGAGTCGTTGGTCTAATAAATATACAATATGCAGTTAAAGATAATGTAGTTTATGTTTTAGAAGCAAATCCAAGAGCCTCAAGGACTGTTCCATTTGTAAGTAAAGCTAGTGGACTTCCACTTGCAAAGGTTGCTGCAAAGCTGATGGTAGGTCGAAAGTTTAGGGAGCTAAATATTAAGGAAAAACTTGAATTAAAACATGTAGCTGTGAAGGAAGCGGTTTTCCCATTTTCTAAGTTACCTGGCGTTGACCCGATCTTGTCTCCGGAGATGAAATCAACAGGTGAAGTCATGGGGATTGATTATAATTTTGGATTAGCCTATTATAAAGCAGAACTTGCGGCTGGCATGAGACTTCCAGTTACTGGTACAGCCTTCTTAAGTGTTAAAGATAGGGACAAAGCTAAGTCAGTAGATGTAGCCAAAGGCCTAACAGAATTGGGTTTTTCAATACTTGCAACTAAGGGTACTGCAGAATATCTGAGAAATTTTGGTATTGAGACAAAGACCTTGCTTAAGACCACGGAGGGTAGGCCAAACATTGTAGATTTCATAATCAATAAGGAGGTTGATCTAATAATTAACACTCCAAGAGGAAAAGGACCAAGAAAAGACGGTTATGAGATAAGACGAGCTGCAATAGAACATAATGTTCCATATATTACTACTATTCCAGCGGCATTTGCTGCCGTGAAAGCTGGAAAAGCATTAAGAAAAGGTACTATGACAATGAAACCTATCCAAGAATATCATTCAGAAAGATAGAAGCTTATTCTTTGATCTCAAGAATTTTATTGGTATCATATTTTTTCTAATAAGAAAATATAAAACCAAAATGTGTATAAGAAGAGAAATTTCTAAAACTTTTAGATAAACTTGAAAAACACAATTCTGGAACATATTTCTAAACTCCCTTAAGTCCATTCCAGAAGAACAAATAAATTCAAGGAATCATCGTACGATTTTTTACAGCATCATAAATCCGATAAAGATTTTACAGAACATTTAAGCCACAATAGATATCAGATGATAATCTTCTCATTTTGGAGGATAGCTAACTGTTTATATCAGAAATCAAATTTTTTAAAGTAGAATGACAGAGATCTACAAGGTCAATCCTCAAAAGCCAGAGAAGGTAATACTCAGAAAGGCAGCTGACATAATAAAAAAGAGTCGGCTTGTGGCTTTTCCCACTGAGACTGTTTATGGATTAGGAGCAGATGCTCTTAATTCTAATGCTGTAAAAAAAATTTTTTTTGCTAAGGAAAGGCCGATGGATAATCCTCTTATTGTACACATTGCTGACAAAGATGATATCTACACTCTTGCAAAAAATATTCCTAAAGAAGCGGACAACCTTATTAACAAATTCTTTCCTGGGCCTCTTACTATTGTATTAGAGAAAAAACCGATAGTACCGGATGAAACAACTGCTAGACTTGCTACAGTAGCAATAAGAATGCCTGAAAATAGGATCGCCATCGATCTAATACAAGCGTCTCAGACACCAATAGCAGCTCCTTCAGCGAATAGAGCTGGAAGACCAAGCCCTACTAGAGCTGAGCATGTTTTTCAAGACCTGAAGGAGAAAGTCGATTTGATCATAGATGGAGGACCTACCAAATTGGGATTAGAATCAACAGTAGTAGATCTTACTGTCGAAACTCCACAGATACTTCGCCCTGGGGCTGTCACCCTAGAGATGCTTAGACCTGAACTAAAAAAAGTTGAACTTCACCCATCCATCTTAGGAAATCACACTGACTTAGAATCTAGTCCAAAATCACCTGGAATGAAATATAGGCATTACGCACCGAAGACAAAACTAATGGTTATTGTAGGGGACAGAGAAAACATTCATTTCAAGATTGAAGAGTTGATACATGACCTGCACATGAAAAAAATGAAAGTAGGTATAGCGTCAGTATCTGAGAGAAAATATCCAGCTGATCACATAGAGAACCTTGGATATTCAAAGAATGAAATTGCAAAAAATCTTTTTGATATTCTAAGAAGATTTGATGAATTGAACCTAGATCTAATAATAGCTGAAGGTGTTGATGAAGAAGGAATCGGTCTTGCGATAATGAATAGACTTCAGAAAGCCTCGGGATACGCAGTAATCAGGGTTTAGAATTTTACAAGACTTAAATTACTAGTAATAGAAGTTTTATTTTTCTTCTGTTTTTAATTCATCTATAACTTGATCAACACTCATTAGTTGAAGATCATTTAACTTACTTTGACCTGTAAGAACTTCGTACGCTCCAACACATCGAGTTGAAATCTGTTCGATGAGTAAAGTTGGAAGATTTGGAGGAGTTCCATCACCCATGTATCCTCTCCTTATTAGGAAATCCCTAAGGAATTCTTTATCCAAAGAGTAACCTTCTTGTTTTTTACCTATCTCATATTTTTCTTTTGACCATAGACGTGCAGAATCATGTGTTGGTGGTTCATCAATCTGGATAAGTTCATCTCCAACTCTTCCAAATTCGAGTTTGAAATCTGGAATGATTAATCCCTTTTGAGAAGCTTCTGAAGTATAGAATTCGTAAAGTCTGAACGTAGCTTCCTCTAGAGCTATCCATTCATCTCTTGAAACTAGATCTCTCTCTATAGCTTCATTTTTGGATAGTTCAAGGTCATGACCAACATCACTCTTTGTAGTAGGAGTGAGTATAATTTCAGGAAGTTTTTCAGCTAATCGTAATCCGTTCGGTAGATTTACTCCACTTATTACGTGCTTGCCTTTTGAATAATTTCTCCAAGCTGAACCATATAAGAAGCTCCTAGCTACAAATTCAATGTCTATTCTATCTGCTTTCATGACTCTAATGCTTCTATCATCCTTTTTTTCAATGAAATGATTGGGAAATATGGGTTGGGTCTTTTCAAACCAATGAGCAGATAAATTGTTTAATGCGGATCCTTTTTTGGGTATACCATTAGGAAAAACAACATCAAAAGCTGAAATTCTATCTGTAGATACAATTAGGAGAGAATCTAATAAATCATACAAGTCACGTACCTTTCCTCTCCTATAGACAGGAAAAGAATAATCCGATTTGATCATCACATCACTATTCATTTATACCATCTGAGTTCCTGAAACTTAGTTCTAGACTTAAATAAAGATGTAAGGTCTACATATCAGCTGGTCAAAGAGAATAGGATTGATTAACCTTCAAGGGTTTTCTGATGAGTTTCTTCACTAAGATTTGATGCTCTAATACCTACTAGACGTATTTTCCTATCTGATCCAAGAAATGGACTAAGTAACATCATTGAAGTATTTTTCATAATTTCAGTATTTGAAGTGGGAAATGATAATGTTTTAGAATGAGTGTGAGTTTCGAAATTTTCATATCGAATTTTAACAGTAATAGTTCTAAATGAGAAACCATTCTCTTTAGTTTCTAAAGCAACTTCCTCACATAATTTTTTGACGATGAATCTTATTTTATTAAGATCCAAAGTATCTTGATCAAATGTATATTCTCTACTGAAGGATTTTGGTATCCATTCTTCAATTATCTCTGATTCATCTATTCCATGTGCCATACGATGAAATTCTTCTCCCCAAACTCCAAAAATGTCTTTAAGTTTTTTAATATCATAAGATGCCAAATCGTCTATCGTTTTTATTCCTATAGAATTCAGACGTTGCTTGGTCTTACTACCTATCCCACCTAATTTTTCTACATTCAAAAGAGCAAGAAATTTTCTTACCTTATCTTCAGAGACAATTGTTAATCCATTCGGTTTCCTGTGATCGCTGGCTATCTTTGCTACCAATTTATTTGGGCCTATTCCAATAGAACATGTTAGACTCTCTCTATCCACAATTATGGATTTGATTGTTTTTGCTAATGTTTTGGCTTCTTTCAAAGAAGCTACTTTATGACTAATATCGAGGAATGCTTCGTCTATACTTACCTGCTCTAATCTATCTGCAAATGACTTTAGAATATTGATTATTCTTTTTGAGATTTCTTCATATAATGACATATTTACTGGCAAATAGATTGCTTCAGGGCATAACTTCCAAGCGTGTGATATTGGCATAGCAGAATGAATACCAAATTTTCTAGCCTCATAGTTGCATGTACTTACGACTCCTCGACCTTTTCCTTGTTTTGGATCAGCTCCAACTATTATTGGTCTACCTTTTAATTCTGGATGATTTACCTCTTCTACTGAGGCGAAAAATGCATCGAGGTCGATATGTAATATGACTCTATGCGATGTCTGATTACGATCATTTCCAGTTTTAGTGAGCATATTAGTCCATCAATAAATTGATCTACAACTTTTTTCAGGTTTAGACATTGCCGAAACTCCAGTCTTTACTAGTTGCTGCTGTTTCAAGATTATTCTATTATTTTACAAAAAACTAGCCTTTTACACGATGAGATTGCCTCATTTATCTTTGAGTATCTCTATACCTGGTAGGACTTTACCTCCAATATATTCAAGTGAGGCACCACCACCTGTTGAGATATGACTTACCTCAGATTTATTTGCTATAATCTTTCGTAAAGCAGACACTGAATCGCCACCTCCGACAATCGTCTCGGCTCCACGTAATCGAGCTAAAATGGTAGCTATTACTATGTCCATGGTTCCATGAGAAAATTCTCTTATCTCAAATAGACCCATAGGGCCGTTCCAGAATACTGTACCATTAGTAGATGATATAATAGACATGTAGTTTTGTGAGGTTTTTGGGCCTATGTCAAAACCTATCATATCAGATGGAATCTCGTTACCAACAAGTTGAATAGAATTTCGCTCATCAATATTCGAAGCAACAAAATGGTCTTCTGGAAGTATAATTTTCTCTTCCTTCTCAAGAATTTTAGCTGCCCAAGAGATGTAATCATCTTCGACAGGAGATTTACCTACGGAATATCCTTTTGAAGCAAGAAAAGTGTAAGCTATCGCGCCTCCAACAAGTACTTTCTCAGCTTTATCAATAAGTCTTTTCACAGCATCTATTTTATCACGTATTTTTGCGCCTCCAATAACTAAAACGAATGGGTGTTCCGGCTCATCTCTTATCTTCATGAGATATTTCAATTCTTTCTGCAGTTGAAGACCTGCTAGTCTATATTGTAATAGGGTTGGGACGCCATAAACTGATGCATGTTTTCTATGTGAAACACTAAAGGCATCATTAACAAATATCTCTGCATACGAGGCTAAAGATTGAGCGAATTTTTCATCATTTTTTTCTTCTTCAGAATGAAAGCGTAGATTTTCAAGAAGCAAGATTTCGCCATTCTGTAATTTTTGAATTTTATTTTCAACCTTGGACCCAATACAATCGTCAATCCAATCAACTTTTTTTTCTGGAAGAAGAGATTTTAATCGACTAATTACTGGTTTTAATGACAAATATGATTCAGGTTTTCCTTTAGGTCTTCCTAGATGTGATATGATGATTATTTTTGCTCCTCGTCTTGAAAGGTATTCTAATGTATGAATTGTACTTCTTATTCGGAAATCGTCGTCGACTTCTCCGTTGCTAATGGGAACATTAAAATCGACTCTGACTAACACTTTTTTTCCTTTATAGAAATCATCTGGAAAGTCTGTTATTGAGGTTTTCAACTTTGAACATCCTATCTAATTCGCATTTTTCCCTTAGAAGTCAGTGATTTTTATTTTAATCAATTCTGGCTCAATCAATAATTATTTTACATTTTATGGAAGATCGATAAATTAGATTGATTCAATTGATCACAAATAATTGATTTTTCTTCAATCAACATATTTGCTTGGATCATTTTCGAAAGTTTCTTTACAATTTGGGGAACAGAAGAAGTATGTTTTCCCTTGATATTGACTGGTTAGTTTGCATGTTTTTTCATCAACGGTCATGCCACATATTAGATCCTTAGCCAAATCAGTCACAACAGATTGTCTATTGTCAATTTACTTTATAGATTTAGCTCTGTCTTTGCTTTGATAACTTGTAATATATCGCTGTGGGTTACTATTCCCAGAAGATCTCCATCGACTACTACCAAGATCTGACCTACATCATGTTTTGACATTTTCATTAAAGCATCAATTGCTTCTCTATCTGGTCTTACCATTACAATCTTCTCGCTCGGTCTGGTAATATCTTTCACAGAAGTTATTTTCCAATGATCTTTTGGAATCTGTTTTGCATCTTGTATAGATGCTAAACCTAGAATTTTTCCGTCTTTCAATACGGGATATACTTCATGTCTATATTGAAGCAGATATTCATTTACGAAATGGTCTATACTTATGTCGGGTTCAAGAGTTTTGACATCTTTTGTCATTATGTCTTCTATTGAGATTCCTAAAAGTGCCTTGTTGATCAGAGTATGTCTTAGGCTTGATTCTGCGCCGTTCTTAAGGAAGAATCCTATGAAGACAAGCCAAATCCCTGTCGGCCATAAACCCACAAAGGTTAGTAGTATACCAATGGCAATCATAAGATAAGCTAACCAGACGCCAATTCTAGCTGCAATTTTTGTTGCGCCAACTAAGTCTTTTCTCCATAACCATAACGATGCTCGTAATATTCTACCACCGTCCATTGGAAAGCCCGGCAGAAGGTTAAATCCAGCAAGAAATGTGTTTATCCAAAATCCATATTCAAGAGGAGCATTAATTTGGGGTGGCATCTGAAGGCTTGAAGTAGAATAGTATGCGATGCCAAATATAGCTGCTAGTAGTAAGCTTGAAACAGGACCTGCCGCAGCCATTTTCAATTCAACATTGGGGTCTTGAGGTTCCTCAGTCATTTCGGAGACTCCTCCGAAGAAGAATAATGTGATTCTAGCTATCGGTAGACCATATTTTCGAGCTACTATTGAATGACATAATTCGTGAAAGAGAACAGATGCAAAGAGCATAATTGTAGCTATTAATCCTATTATCCAGTATGTTATTGCGGATAGACCTGGATAGTTGAAAGGCATGTATCCTGTAGATAGTATCAGAAGAATCAAAATGAAGATGAAGATCCAGCTATAGTGAATTGCTATTTGAAAGCCTGCAAGATGTCCAATTCGGTAAGACAAGAATATCCCTTATCCAGACTTTATAGTAAAGGTAAGTAATCTTCTAAATTCATTTCCTTAGGTTACCGATAGTATCTTTATTCTGAATAATATGCATCTAGACTTGATTTAGATCTAAGGCATAACTACTTCGAAGTCTTCTCCTTTGTATATTACTTGCATCAATACGTAAAGGAAGTCTTCTTTACTAGGAACTGCGAGGCCCTTTTCAACAATTCCTTCATAGACTTCGTGTGGCTTTAATTCGGCGTGTGAAATAGGTATTATTACTGGCGCATTATCTTCGTCTTCGATGTATATCTCAGTATTCCGTCTTACTACCCGAAGTTTCGACATTGTTCTCCTACTTGAACTCCACTTAATTTAACGAGTATAATAATATAGAGTTCCCTATCAACTTTCTTAATTTAGATATTATGTGAATCAATAGGATTACAATAAATTAGGTAGTGTATGGTAGCCCGGGGGAGATTCGAACTCCCGTCTACGGGTCCAAAGCCCGCTATGCTTGAACGGTTAATCTCTTTGTCCACTACACTACCGGGCTATATTCCTTACATATCTATAGTTAGATATTTTCATATTTACAAGATGGGGTTTTGTTTTTGTTAAGTTCTTCCATTAAATAAAATTATAGTTTATTTTTAGCTATTTTTCAGAGGCAATCAAGTTTCAATTATTTTCTAGATTGAAAGGTTTTCCTTGTGTTTTCACTTTTTCAGGAAGTTTTTCGATCCATTTCTTGAGGAATTTCAAATCTTCATCTTTTGATCTAAGATTATCTGGTAGCATGTGTGGTATCTCATCAATTATCGGGTAGAATCGGTTGCATTCAGAACACGTTATTATTCCCTCTACAACTTCGCTTTTCTCATCAAACACGTGAAGGTCGAGTGGATGATGTTTGTCTATTGGGCATGCAAGTATTTCCATCAATTTTCTTTTCAAGTTGTATAACCTATCTTAGATAATTTTCTTAATAGTAGGTAGTTATTTTGTCCAGACGCCTCTTCCGACGCCTCTGTAGATCATTCCGGTTTTTTCTATCTCTTTTGGTTTTAGGATTCCAGCTGCATCAACCACAACGCATCCTTTTGCAGAAAGGGAGGCAAGTTTCAATGAGTTTAGTTCTTTGAATTCGTCGTGTCCTACAGTTAATATTATACATTCTGCGTCTTTCAAGACAGTTTCAATAGTTGCTTCAGATTCATAACCCATCGTTTTTATTTCTGCAAATATGAATTTTGGATCATATACTTTGACTTTACTTCCTCTTCTTTTGAGAGCTTCAATTAATTCTATTGTCGGTGAATAACGTGTTTCCTTGACATTAGCTCGGTATGAGATACCAAGGATTGTAACTTTTGCTCTGGTAAGAGATCGTCCTACTTGTCGTAATCCTGAGGCGGCAAGCCTTGCGACGTGTTTGGGCATTTCATCATTGATTTTTCTTGCATCTTTGATGAGTTTGAGTTTCAATCCAACAGATTGTGCTTCAGTCTGTAGCATATAGGGATAAAGTGGTAGGCAATGGCCTCCAACTCCTATTCCTGGGCGATGTAAGTGTGAGTATGGTTGAGTGTTTGCTGCTCTCATAGCCTCGTAATAATCTATTTCTGCTCTTTCACAATATAGAGCTAGTTCGTTTGCTAATGCTATATTGAGATCTCTGTAGATAGTCTCAAATAGTTTGGATGCTTCAGCTGTTTTTAAATTGCTTGTCTTGATGATGCCTGATTTTACTATTGTACTAAGAACTGCTGAGGCAGCCTTTAGGCTGGCGTCATCAAATCCACCGACTATTTTCTTGTATTCTTGGATGTCCTGTAGGGCTCTTCCAGACATTGCTCTAATAGGACTGTAAGCAAGTCCAAAGTCTTCTCCTGTGATAAGGCCTGAATGTTTCTCTAGGATGGGTTTTACGATTTTCTCAACTACGTTCGGAGCCACGGTACTCATGAGTATTACTAATGCTCCAGGGATCAAACCTTTGCTCAATTCTTTGCAGGCGGATTCGAGAATAGAGTAGTCTGCTTGTTTTTGATTATCTACTAAGGTTGGGACAGTAATTATTATTACTTCACTACCTGAAGCGGCATTTTCGACATTATTCAGAGATTTTAGTTTACCTGAGCTAACGTGTTTAGCTATTAGTTGGCCGAGTTTGGGTTCTTCGAATGGAGATTCTCCTCTGTTTAACTTATCTACTAGTTTTTGGTTTTTGTCTGCACCAAGCACTTTCGCTCCGGCCTCTGCGAAGAGGCAGGCCAGAGGGAGACCCATCCATCCGAGTCCGATAACAGCAACGGTAATATTTCCACAGGCAAGTTTTTTTGGAATCATGTCAGGTTTGAGTTTCATTATAGTCAGTGTTTTTCACCATTTATAGATAATCATGATTTGTTGAGATCTTGTTCTATTATATTATTAAGCCGTAATTATACTCAAAATTATGAGTATTTAATGAATTTGACAGGATATATGATAATAGATTTGGCTTATTTGGAGAAAGTATCATATTTGAATCGAATTAGATCGTTGAAGTATTGGAAAGTTTGCGTGGGCTTCTGACTTGAAGATACTTGTAGATATGCTTACTCCAAAGCAAGCACTCTTTCTTGGAGAACTGTCTAACAGAATAGAAGAGAAAGGACATGAGGTAGTTAGGGTTACAAGGAGATTCCATGAGACTCTCTATCTTTTACGATTGAAGAAGATTAAAGCTAGGATTATTGGAACTTATCGACTAAATTTAGAGGGTAAGTTACATGAGAGTCTGAAAAGAACATCCAGACTTGCACGTTTAATGAAAAATCTAAATGTAGAATTGGTTTTAGCTTATCCTTCGGTCGAGGCCGCAAGGGCAGCCTATGGGCTATCAATTCCATATTATTGTGTTAGTGACTCTCCACATGCAGAGGCTGTTTCTAGGTTAACGGTTCCTTTAGCGAGCAGACTTTTTTCTCCAGCAATTATTCCCAAAGAAGACTGGATCAGATATGGTATATCAAAGTCAAAGATAATTCAATACAATGCTTTGGATCCTTACGTTTGGATAAAAAACTTGAAAAAGGATCCTAAAATTATCCGTAGGTTAGGTCTGGATCCAAAAGATAAGTTAATCATATTAAGACTTGAAGAATCATTTGCAGCATATCTCTTGAATAAGGAAGGTGACTGGAGGAATCTAGCTTCAAGGATTCTTGATGAATTATTAAAAAAATGTGGAGAAGCCAGAATAGTTGTTCTTCCACGATATAACCATCATTACAAGTTATTGAAAGAATTTAAAGGAAAAGTAATTGTGCCAAAGACCATGATCTATGGCCCCGCTCTCTTAGCATTTTCTTCAGTATTCATAGGTGGTGGAGGTACTATGACTGCCGAAGCGGCTTTAATGGGTGTTCCAACACTATCATATTTCCCGTCTGGACCGACATATGTGGAGTCTTACCTTCAAGGGATAGGTCTGCTAACTCGTAATATGGATCCAAAATCAATATCTCAGCAGACATTACGTTGGATTGATGATGATGGTTATAGAAAAAAATGTCAAAAGAAGGCTCAAGAATTATTAGATAATATGGAAGATCCTTTGCAAGTAATTCTTGAGAATATTAACTGATTGTTAAAAACGATCTTTGTTAGTTAAAAAAAGTGATTTAAAAAAAGTAATGAAAAAAAGATGGAATGTTGAATCAACAGGGCTCAGCAAGTCTTAACTATGTCTTGATTTCACTGCACCTACAATAACACCTGATACCAATCCAGCCAAGAAAAGTACTGCTGCAGTTTGTACAGGTTTCCTGTTCATCACATCTTTAAGCTGGCCCCTATATTCATTGGCAGTTTTGTTAGCATATTCTAATTTGTTATGAAGCTCTGAGATTATGGTTTTATTTTCCTTTGTTTTCATTGTCAAAAAAACCGCACCTCCTTTCTAATTATTTGTTTAGAATAGGGAGATTTTATTGTTTCAATGAAACTCAACAATTAATTGATGTTCGAGCTCGAAAATAGTCGACATGGAACATGGGAATATGAGTATGTTTTTGTCAGATCTCAAATCTAATTTATAGCGTGCTCTTTTGAGCGATAAAAGATGATAATTTTTTTTGAAATCTAATGTATCATTGATGTATCAATAATTCCACATCATGCTGACCAGAAAATATTTTTATTCAGATGAACCGAAATCTATTCAACTTGACTTATAGTCAGGCTTATAGTTATCTCTAATAATGTTAATTATACATTATACTTAAGCACATATAATAGTAAAATATTAATTCATTCAAAATAAGGTCTTCCGGAACGTTTTAGATGAGATTTCAGCTTATTTGACCCTCCACCTCGGCAGTTTTCCTGAGACAAAAATGAGGTTTTGATCTCTTAGTTGACATCAAAAATTATGGTGGTGCGGGGAGAGGGATTTGAACCCTCGAACCCCTGCGGGACAGGAGTTCTGCTATGATATCAATTTACAGATGATACACAACCTCAGTCCTGCGCCTTCAAACCTCGGTTCAACCGAGTTCTTTGACCTGGCTTGGCAACCCCCGCTTTCCAGATCAAGTCAATAAGACTATTTTATAACGCTTTATGAATCCAAAGAACGAGGCTCAATAAGTGAGGGGAAAGCTCTATAGCATGCCTTCAGAATGGGTGGTCCAAAAATAAGCAAGAAAGGCATCTGATTTGTAAATGTCCACGTGAACCAGATAACAGCTGCAGTAAACGATAACTTATGACCAAGGTTCAGTGGGAGAATGAAAAATTGGCTAAACAACCAGACACCTACACCTACTATCGCGCTTCCCAAAGCATTTCCAACTATTGAAGCAACTGTAAACCAGCGCCAACGAGCCCAAAACTTAACCAATGCGATGACCAAAATAATACTAATCAACGTGAAACTTATCAGAATAGCAATAGCTTCAAAAGTAAATTCAGAACTCAAAAACAATCGCATTACGAACATTGCAAGAATAATTAAGCAACTCGCGATCAATCCCATGTTTACTACTGATATTTTAGGCCTAGTTCGTCCAAATTCCCCAATAATATAAAACATAACAAAATTTGCTGGAACCCCTACAGCAAGGCTCAACAGCATATTTCCATGGATAATAATGTCACTTATGAAGATGCCAATCGCAGCACCAACACCACCAACCATTCCTCCAAAAAGGGCTGCAAATACTGCTGGAACCACAACAGCTGGCCCCCAAAAACGAACAATACCAACTATTGGAGCAAATATTCCAAGAAATGTCATGTAACCAAATACTGCATAAAGAGTTGCATTCAGAGCTGCCATCACTACCTGTTGACTTTTCAGAGTCATAAAGCATCAACTAATAAAACGTGTGTTAAGATGATGAATAAATTAAGATACTTAACTATTCCTCGATAAAAAAGGAAAAATCAAAGAAATGTCAAAGGTAAGGTAATACTGTCTGAGGATATTTTCTTAATAACAGCCTATTCAATTCACTATTTAATTTACAATCAAGCTCTCGATGTTTGTCCGAGAGTAGGTTTAGTGGATTCTCAGTACTCATAATAGGACCTTGAAGAATCAAAGGACTTGTTATATCACTTGAAGAGACAGGTTTTGACTTCATTATTCCAAGTAGGAAATCTCTAGGTGATTTCTCTTTCTTAGTTAAGTCGATAAGTCCCTTTATTTGTCTCTGATTTAGTGGCCGTAATCCAAATTCTTGTGGCACCGCACTTTTCAGAGAATCTAATTGATCAACTAATTTGACACCAAGTCCAACATACTTGTAAGGGTTAATCATTTCTTCTTTCAAAACCCAAACATTGTAACCATTTGATATCAGGGTTTGGCTGAATTTTCGGTTATCTCGGCCGACAAAGACATTCCAACCTTTAGGATTCGAGTCATATGATCTAGCGATTTCTCGCTTCAATTTCTCTGCAGGCTGCACATCATTCTTTATTATCTATTCCCACCTATCATTATCGCTAGTTCTTGAATAATGAATAATATTAATCTTTCAAGACAAGATTTGTGTCTATACTAGTTGAGAGAACCTAATATCTAGACGATAATATTCAATACCATTGTCGAGAGGTAAATAATGTATTGAAAATATTAGCCTTAGATATTGGTTCGGGAACAGAAGATATCCTACTTTATGATGATCAAAAAGAGCTGGAAAACTGTATAAAGATAGTGCTCCCCAGTCCAGCTACGGTCTACTCAAAAAAGGTCAAATTTTACACAAAATCTCGATCAAACCTTTTCATAAAGGGTGAGACCATTGGTGGAGGAAGCTTCTCTGAAGCTCTCAAAAGTCATCTCGACGAAGGACTAAAAGTTATTCTTACAAAAGATGTAGCATATTCTATCAGAAACAAACTAGAAGAAGTTGAAACTCAAGGTTTTCAAATAATAGATGAAGAAAAACCTCCGGTAGATTTTTCCGGCGAGACGCTTGAAACAAGAGAAATAAACATAAACATAATTCAAAAATTCTTAAACGAATTCGAAGAGAATCTCTCAAACATAGATATTGTAGCTATAGCTGTTCAGGATCATGGAACACCAAAACAAGAAATTAGTAATAGAAAATTCAGATTAGATCAAATTAAAAGAAGATTAAAATATTTTCCAAAGCTGGAGAGCCTTGCCTATGAAGAAGATGAATTACCCAATCATTTCATAAGAATGACCTCAGCGATTAGATCATCTAATTCTCAAATTCCAGAAGCTAAAACTATAGTAATGGATACTTCTATGGCAGCTATCTTGGGATGTCTGGAAGATCAAAAAGTAAGTAAAGCAACCACAATCTTATCAGCCAATATCGGAAATGAACATTTCACAGCATCAATAATTTCAGAAGGAAATGTACTAGCTCTTTTAGAACATCACACAAGTCTCATGACACCACCTAAGATTGAGTCATTGATGAAAGATTTTATCAAAGGAGAAGTTAGCAATGATTCTATCTTCGAAGATGGTGGTCATGGGGCATTCTATACACTAACACCTAAAAAAATACCAGACATCGATATCATAATTATTACGGGTCCAAATAGAACTAAAATAACGAAGACTAACATTCAAGCTCATTTTGCAGCTCCTGGAGGAGATATGATGATGACGGGACCAATAGGTTTGATAAAAGCAGCAAAATACAAGGTAAAAGAAGAGGATGATGATTAAAGCAGCATACACCTGACTTATAATATTGGCAAATTAAAGTGACAAATTGAGATGCGCTTAAATGAGAGTTGTATCAACTACTTGAGCGCTGAGTGAAGAAAATGAGTGAGAATTCCGATTCAAGCATGGACAACTCAGGTTCACCTCTCAAGATTACTGATTCAGACTTTGACCAAGCTACTGCCGATTATCCTAGGCTCGTCATTGATTGCTGGGCTCCATGGTGTGGTCCATGCAGAACCATAGCTCCAATAATAGATGACCTTGCCAAAGCATATTCGGGAAAAGTAATATTTGGTAAAGTCAATGTCGATGATAATCCAAGAGTTGCACAGAAATTCGGAATAATGAGTATTCCGACATTGTTATTCATCAAAGAAGGAGAAATCATAGAGAATCTCGTTGGGGTTGTCCCAAGGAAGACAATAGAAGATAATATTCAGAAACTTATCTAGACATTACTGACAATATATGGATAAGAGTCAAATATAGTCAGGAAATGGTCTGGATCCTTGCCTAACATAAAAGATTCCAATGTTCAGAGTTCCACAAAGGATCGTGAACTACTACGTCGTCTTGGAATGTCGGAGCTTGAATGCTCAATCTATCTAAATCTTCTAGAAAAACCAAACGGGGAATCTATAGACAAAGTAATCACAAGCTCTGGACCGTCACCTCAAGAAGTGGAAGTTGCCATTAAGAATCTAGTTGATAAAGACTCTATATCTGTGAAGAGCAATAGGATTGAGGCCAACGCACCACGAGATTTCCTATCAAATATACTACACGAAACAACTCTTAGCCTTGACTCTGAGCTGAAACAGGTAAAAGAAACAATTCGCCAACTTGAGCTATCTTTGGATCCCTCATATTGGGAAAAAAGAACAGGTCTTAGACCCGAGGATATAATTCTTCCAGTAAGAGACCTCGAATCAATGGAAGAACATACCGTAAAAATGATATCAGACGCCAAAAATTACATCTACATTTTTGCAGAAAAATTTGACTGGTATGAAAACATCATTCGACAAATGAGTGAGGCAATTGACCGAGGAGTCAAAGCAAGGATACTGATGTTAGTTAAGGACAAGTATACGGTCAAAAGAGCAAAAGAATTGAAAGAGCTAAATGTGGAGGTACGTCACTGTGCTGAAGAGTGGTATCCTGTTAGAGGAACATTGATTGATGATAGAACACTCGTTTTCCTAATATGGGCTACAAGAAAGACCGATGTTGAACGACCGATATATTATAGGCCACACTATACGGAGAATGTAGGTTTGATAAGAATATTCAAGGACGCTTTCCAAAAACGTTGGGAAGAAGCTAAAACACTCTAACTTTTAATTTTCCATATTTGTGGTTTCAAACCCAACTCGATGAATTTATTCCATAAATGTCGTTGGGCAATATTCTCTCTTAGATTCAACATTATAAGATGTGAAAGACAAGAACAATCAGAAGAACCAAAATCTTTGGTTCCAACAAAGGCAAATTCATAATTACAAATTTTTTTTACTAGGTTGCATTCTTGAGCATTTCTTGATTCAGAAAATATGGCTGCCTTGAGCTTAACTTTTGGATCTTTAAGAATATAATCAATGTGCCAGTGCATTTTTTTATGATCACTATAATGTCTAGAGAGTCTACCTTCAATTGAAGATGAGTGTGATCCGAGTGCTGACCCAACATATGCATACCTACCAGGTCCTAACTTTATTAGCCCAAGAGCTCCAACTTCCATCTGAACACCATCTTCCACGGAGATTAAAAGAACGTAGACTCCTCTCAAAACTAATCACATCATTTCTGATTTTATATAGAAAATAATATCTCATGGAACCTAAAGATGCATGTCTAGATATTTCATCATAGATTCGATACCTAGGAGTTGAGTCAAATTAAAGGATTGATTCTTGCAGGCGGTTTCGGGACTCGTCTAAGGCCTCTATCCTGTTCCCGTCCAAAGCTTTTGTTCCCAATTGCGGGAAGAACAATGATCGAATGGATACTTTCAGGCCTATCTGAAAATGGAGTTAATATGGCAATTCTAGCTACCAACCATATGTCAGATGCTGTTAGAAAGCATCTTGGTAGAAAATTTGACGGAGTCAAATTATCTTACTCGTTAGAGTATGAACCACTTGGAACGGGTGGAGCGATAAAAAAAGCAGAAAAATTCTTCAAAAAAAATGAAGATTTTATCGTTTTCAATGGTGACATAATCTCCTTTCCACCTATCAGAGAGATCCTTAACAAACACGTTTCAAACAAAGCGATAACTACCATAATGCTTCATAAAGTCAAAGACCCAACACATTTTGGAGTTGTTGAACTCGAAAAGTCAACGAGGATCTTGAACTTCATTGAGAAGCCCTCTTTAGAAAACGCACCAAGTATGTGGATCAATGCGGGTGTCTATATTATGAATACTAAAACATTTGACTACATAGTTCCGAATAAAAAGATCAGCATCGAAAGAGATGTTTTTCCAAAAATAGCATCATCTGGAAAGCTTTTCGGTCATAAGTATAGAGGTGAATGGTTTGATATTGGGAGATTCAACGAATATAGAAAAGCCAACTCAACAATTTTATCTAGAATATCCAAAAGCAAACCAATGATATTCAAGGGCACCAAAATTAATGAAAGTGCAGATTTAATTCCTCCTCTAAGCTTAGGCTCAGACTCTATTATAAGATCGAATGTAATTATCGGTCCAAATGTCTCAATTGGAAAACATGTTGTAATAGGCGAACAGAGTAAAATATCAAATTCGATATTATTTGATCATGTTATAATCGGAAGGAATTCAAATGTTAGAGGAGCTGTCATCGGAGAGGGAGTAGTTATCGGCAATCGAGTTAGGATCCAGAAAGATTGTGTTATAGGTGACCAAGTTTATATCAGCGATAATGTTGCACTCAAAAATAACATACAGATATGTCCCCATAAAGAAATCAAATCAAATTTAGACAATGAGGGAGTCGTCGTTTGAAGGCAAAATCAGCAAGAAAACTTTTTGGTACAAATGGTGTGAGAGGAATTCTCAATAAAGATTTGACTCCCCAAATGGTGTTAGATCTTAGCGAATCCATAGGAACATTTTTCGGTCGAACGATAGACAGCTCCAAGATCCTTTTGGGTTGGGATGGTAGAACAAGCAGTCCAATGCTTGCAGATATTGTTGCATCTGGATTAGTAAATGCTGGTTGCAAAGTATATCAAGCAGGTATGGCTCCGACACCTGCAATACAGTTTCTAACAAAAATCCAAAGTCTTAATGGAGGTGTTATGGTAACAGCGAGTCACAATCCTCCAGAATATAATGGAATAAAAGTAATTGATAAAGACGGAGTCGAGATATCTCCTAAGGACGAACTTATAATAGAAAATATTTACTCCAAGAAAAAATATGAAAGAAAAGATTGGAATCATTTAGGAGAAAAATTATCTATTCAAGACGGTCTTGATACATATAGAGAAGCAATAAGACAGAAGGTCGATGAAGAAAAAATCAGTAAATCGAAGCTCAAGATAGTTGTTGATCCAGCAAATGGAGTAGGATCATTAGTTACACCATACTTATGCAGAGAATTAGGATGCGAAATTATAACAATCAACGCAAATATTGATGGCAATTTTCCTGGAAGACTACCAGAACCTACTCCGGCAAATCTTGAATCTTTATGCAAAGCTGTCAAGGTAAGTCAAGCTGATCTTGGAGTAGCTCATGATGGGGATGCGGACAGGGCAATATTCGTTGATGAGAAGGGACAGATTCAATGGGGAGACAAAAGCTTCGCGTTAATAGTTGAACATTTTCTGAGAAATAATCCGGGAGAAGAAATTGTGACGCCAGTTAGTTCATCGCAGATGATAGAGATAATTGCCTTAAGAAATGGTGGAAAGGTTATCTGGACTCCTGTGGGCTCACCTTATGTTTCCAGAACTATGATCAATAAAAAAGCAAAACTTGGTGGAGAAGAGAATGGTGGAATATTTTATGGACCTCACATTCCAGTCAGAGATGGTGCAATGGCGACTGCATTAATGCTCGAAATAATGGCATTATCTGGACAGAAACTATCACAACTCATAGAAAAACTTCCAAGATACTTTAATATCAAAGAAAAGGTTCCTTGCCCGGTAAATCTAAAATCAAAAATTCTAAAAAAACTTGAATCAAATGTTAAGGCCACAAAGATAGAAACTATCGATGGCTTGAAAATCTGGCAAAAGGACGGAAGCTGGATACTTGTAAGACCAAGCGGAACAGAACCATTATATCGAATTTTCGCAGAAGCAGAAACTCAAGAGAAAGTAGAAGCCCTAGCATTAAGATACAAGAAACTCATTACCAGAATCATAAAGAATATTCGGCGAAAATGACTTGCTTGAAACAATACTTCCAATGGTAATAACGATATTAATTGGTTTCATTACCACTGTTTTACTTATACCACCAGTATCAAAATTCATGTTTAAACATGGAATAATCGGAATTGACGTGCATAAGTTAGATAGACCAAAAATTCCAGAATTGTGTGGCATAACTATCGTTTTAGGAGTTACAGTCTCAGGAATAATTTTCAGTTTTTTTTATCCAGAACAGAATATGTGGATTTTAGCGTTCATATCTTCTACGCTTATAGCTGCTATTGTAGGCATCCTTGATAGAATTACCAAAATAGGACCAAGATTAAAACCCGTCTTAGTAGCCTTAGGTGCGATTCCGATCATATTTCTCGCTGTTTACAATCCCTATCCTGAATTTCCTTTTATTGGGGTGACAAGACTCACCATAATTTATCCTCTTCTTATTCCTATCGCGCTAGCAGTCACAGCAAATTCTGTCAACATGCTTGATGTATTCAATGGCTCGATGACAGGAACATGTTCGATAGCTATTCTTGGAATGATAATTTGTATGCTTATGATGGGTCGAGTAGATGCGGCTGCATTAGCTGCTGGCCTCTTGGGAAGTTTACTTGCATTTCATATCTTTAACAAATATCCAGCAAAAATTTTCGCGGGTGACGTAGGTAGTCTATTCATTGGAGCATCAATAGGAGTCTTAGCTATTTATGGTAGGATAGAAGTAGCAGCTATTACGGCTATGATGCCTCATATAATGAATGCATTCTATGGATTGGCAACTGTTGGAAGATTATATGAAAGAAAAGAGATATCGAACAGACCTATCAGAGTTCTGGAAGATGGAAGGCTTGACGTTAATAAAGATAGTAAAGCACCAATCACATTGGCTCGAATGATCTTGGCACAAAGACCTTTGAAGGAATTTGAAGTAACTCGTCGCATGTTCATTCTTTCGGCAGTATCGGCGATTTTAGCTGTTTTTACACAGTTACTGATAATTTGGTGTTAGATGTTGCGAACAATATTTGGATTGATTATCATAATATTCTTTGTTTGGCTCACTATGTTAATAGGATTAGTAGTGATTTTTGCATCTTTACCACTACTCATTCTTACTCTTTCTGAGACAATCGGGAGATTCTTTGAGAGCATTGTAGTGACTAGTATTGCATCTGTTATGGTTCTCATTTGGCTCGTAATCTGGAAAGAATTAGCGTTCAGATATTTTTCTAGAATGATAGCTGAAAGGCAATAAATCTGGAAATCTTAAGCTATTTCGTGTTTTCACGTTCTAAACTTCTGTATGACTTTATAGTGTAAACGATTATTGTGAGATAATGCTTCCAAAAGTCAGCTAGCTAATAGATTCTTATGAAAAAGCTTACATATATGTAGCATAGAGATTACATAGTTGTAGCTGTTTTGTGTCAGAATTAGGTGATAATATGAACCCAGATCTGTTAATAGGGCCTTTCTATTTAGCATTTCAATTCTCTTGCTTCTATGCAGGAATAACAATTCTAAGGCGTTTAACTCGAACTATTCTGACGAGTTAGATTTAACTAATTTAATTGTTTAAAGCTGTCCAGAAATCGTATTCATTTTACTTATTGTTCTAGTATCGGAACAGTCCATTATTGTTATATGTTCTAAACATATTATTCTACTCTGTTGAACAGTATATGAATGTAGATTTGAAGAGTGATTCTGCAGTTCAGCGTTGGCTTTCTAATTATTCTGAGGAGAATAGGAGGGCTAAGCTGGCTCTCTTTTCTGGATTTTATGGTTATTTGCAGGGGTTGGAACGGTTTAAGGATTTGAGTCCTAGTGAGCTGGTTGATTTTCAGAAAAAGGCTTTGGCGAATGGTGATGGGTTTGAGTTGCTTGATGCTTTGCAGGATCATATTAAGGGTTTGAGGGGGACTTATAGTTCTCTTGTTACACGTTACAGCATAATCAAGGTTTTTTTCAAAAAGAATCGTGCAGCTTTGCCTGATGATGATTTTAAGATTAATCCTAACCGTGAGCCTATTGCTGGACGTTTAACTATTGATCATATTAGGAATCTTATATCGAATGCTTCTGGTCCGATGAGACCTTTCTATCTGACGTTGTGGATGGGTTTGATTGATTGTGAAAGGTTTAGAATATTTAATGAGAAATGTGGAGGTACACTTGCTAAACATTTGAAAGAGCATGGTGTTGATGAGCCTTTCATGTTTGAATATTCTGGGCGTAAACAAACTAGGGGTAAAACTAGATTCTATACCTTTCTTGGTAGAGATGCTCTATCTGCATGGAAGGAATATTTTGAGTTAAGACGTGGTTATCCTAAAGATGGTGAGCCTCTTCTTATTGATCGGTTTGGCAATAAGATGGCGAAGGAGTCTTTGCGTATGGGTCACATGAGGTTGCTTGAGAGATTACATTTTATTGATCGTGGTGGAGACAAGTCAACAAGGTATGGTTACAATTTGCATGAGTTTAGAGATGTTTCGAGGACTCTTCTACATTTGCAGGGTAAGGGGGATGGTTTGGATATGGAGTGTGTAGAATTTTGGCTAGGACACACTACAGATCCTAATCATTATGATAAATTCTATCTAGACAAAAATTATGTTCGGGAACAATATAGACTCGCCGAGAAACATCTCAACATAATCTCAGGAACACAATTAGTTCCGACGCAAGATACTAAACAAATTGTTGAAGAAATAATTAAGAATCCTGAAGCCTGTAAAATATTATCAGAAGCTTTAGGTGACCTTGTCGGCGCTAGACTAGCGCCAATAGAACAGAGAAAGGACTAGCATAATTTTGGATGCTCTCACCAGATAAGGCACACCACATATTTATCAAACACTTTGTTATGGCATAATTGAGGACTGATAATGATTAGAGATCAGCTAATTGGTACGTGGAAGCTCATCAGCGCATGCTCTATTCGACAGTCAGATGGAGAGGTGCAGTATCCTTTTAGCAAGCAGCCTGTTGGCCAGATTATTTACGATTCTGCTGGGAACATGTCCGTGATAATCATGCGTCCTGAACGCCCGAAATCCTCCATTAATGATAAATCTCAAGCTACAAATGAAGAGATCAAATCAGCCTTTGATGGATTCGAAGCATATTTTGGTACATACGAGATAGATGAAGAGAAAAAAATTGTAAGTCATCATATAGTTGGAAGTTTATTTCCCAATTGGGAAGGAATGACTCAGACACGGTTTGCAGAGTTTTCTGGGAACCAGTTGACACTTAAAACGCCACCAATCCCTTATGGTGGTGCAACGATTACCGGTACATTGGTTTGGGAGCGTAAATCTTAAAGATCACATTACAAAGCTATTGTAGTTTCTAATTATCATTATATTCATAGAAACCCTTACCACTTCTTCTTCCGAGATCTCCCTTCAATACTATCTTTCTAAGCAGCAGTATCAATAATCTACATTATCAAGAGACGTAAAGATTAGAAGTTAGAAGATCCGGTCATTGAAGTCACGCTTTCATGTTCGAATCATCAGATTTTTGGCACACAAGAGTCCACATCAATATATCATAGCAAAATCATATACTATGAGAGCTTCACCAATTGGTGAATGACTATGGCGACAGAACCAGAGTCCGAACCTAACCATATGCCAGACTATTTGATTGCGCACTACGAGGAGATTGGTAAAGAATGCCTTTTTCTAGATAGATTAATTTGGGAAATTCCTTCATTGGCTTTAGCCATAATTGTTGGCATTATAACAGTGGCGTATTATTACGTTTCGACTCTTCTTATCCGAATGATTCTCTTACTCATCGGAATATTTTGGTACTTTACCATCATAGTCGCTACCGAGAAACACATGCTCTTCGTATGGAATCGTAAAGAAAGGTTAATGCTTATTGAGGATCGCTACTTTAAAATTCCAGACCTGCCAAACGTCCAGAGATTCGGGGAAAGCAAATGGTACAATGGCTCGACTCAGCATTGGAAACAGCTTAAAGGAATTCAAAAACTAAGAGCACATGATTTTCTCAAGACTGCACTTTATGTAACATTCATCGTGTTATTATTTCTAGAAGCCCACAACATCTACTTGCTTTATACGAATTAGTTGATGACAAGTTAGTTAAATCTTGAAGTCGTAACTCTAGTCTATGATGGTGCCTAGACTAGCAATATATATTGACGGTGCGAATATTGACACGCCTGCAAGGGGGGCTTCAATCCGCATTAATTACACTCGATTTTATACTTATTTGGTCGATAAACGTAATGTGATTTTGGCAAATTACTATGATAGTAAGACCAACCACCCAGGCAAGAAAGCTTTCTATGGAAAGGTAAAAGCAGCAGGATTTAAGGTAATTCTAGGTCCAATGGTTAAATATGGAAAGCAGAAAGAAATCGATGTTCAAATTGCGGTTGATATGGTGAGCGATGCCTACGAAAATAAATTTGATATTGCCGTACTCGGCTCAGGAGATGGAGATATGGCTCCTGCGGTTAGAAAATTAATTTCGATGAAAAAGGATGTGGAAGTAGTTTCATTCAATGATCCGAGTGGGAAGCAGTTCGCATGGTCACTGAAAACATGTGCGACTCGCATAAGAGACCTTACTTATGACATTAATAAGATCATATAAAATTGGAAAAAGTTTTTAGGCATCGTAATTAAATACTATAATTAAAGTTTGATGGCAGGCGTCAGTGCCTCGGTGTCGTATGACACTCTGATGGGCTCAGCCCATCTGCCACCAAACCCAAATTTTGCATTCTCATATATTTTCTCGCTTCATTTTGAGTTAGTTTTTAGCACGCACTCAGTGATAGTGTTTGAGAGAGTCAAAGATAAAACCATATTTTAGAATAAGTTTGTATTTACCTATCCTGAGGCTACGGGTGAAGGATCTATTTCATTCAGGTCTGCAAAGTCATTCCCATTACTATCAGTCCACCTAAACACATAGAAAGAATCCGTATAACTGCTAATATCTGGATAAATCACGAATTTGAAGAATTTTCCGCCAGCGAATGTTCCTTTCCACTCGTAACCATAAACAATGAAGATACTATTACCAGAACTGTCTTTAAAAGCCTCTACAACAAACATGTCATTACCGGTTTCTAATTCTGAGAAAGTCATAGCCGTGTCATCAAGACGTGTTCCATTAGCTAGATGCCAGTACAATACCCCTCCAGCGTTATTGAAATATAATGGGGCAATACGGTTTTTCTCATAGTAATTAACTGGAGCATTCACGACAGGTCCACCAAAAAGTACAACAGTCTCATTACTCAATTTCAATGAGCCGTCACTTGAATCAACAATAGAGGAATTAGTGTCTGTAACTTCATACTGTCTATTACTGCACATTCCGACAATATATCCTGCAGCAGTCCAATCACTTAACATAGCATATTTTACTCCAGGAGGCTTAACACCTTGATAGTCTGGGTAAATGAAATACACAGTGTTCTCATTCGCGTCTATGACATCTGATGCAATATCCGATATGACAAAGGTTTCCCATGGATTCATCAAAGGATAGTTATCTTTGTTGTTCCCATCAATAATGTATGGAGTATCTCCTATACCATCACTGCCAAGTAAATTCTGGTTAACTCCCTTATTTAGATCTACACCAGTGTAGTTGCTCCAATAATTTCCGCCGGAAGGATAGCTTTGATTCCAAATATTCATAGAGTCGCTGACATATGTCTGATTTGTATTGTCTATGAAATTGTTATGATAAATTTTATTGCTATTTGATGATTCTAGGAAAATTCCTACTCCATTAGATGTCACTGTATTTTCAATTATGTTATTATTGTCAGAATGCTGGATAAGTAGGCCTACCCATTTTTGTAATCCAATGTAATTTCTCTGTATAATATTGTTATTTGCAGTAGCAAGAGTTATGCCGTGACCATAATCTTCAAACTGATGGCCCATAACAATAAAATTATCTGTTACAACATTTCCTGAACTTACAGCAATTGATATGCCTGCATCCGCATTATTATCAATGGTATTATTTTTTACAAGATTGTTGCCTGCATATTCAATTCTAATACCATAGAAGCTATTGTTTGCTATTAAATTGTCTTTGATTGTAAGGTAAGTGCAATTATCGATATAGAATCCATTCGCATTACTCCATGTTACTGAACTGTTAAAAATTTCTATCCCATTACATCTTACTATATGGAATCCGTTTCTATTATCTGTCAAATTGACTTTGTTTACAATCGAGTTGTTAGAGAATGCCAGCAATATGCCTTCATAATTATTTGTAATATTTAATCCTGTAACTGTAATATTTTTGGAATTTACTATTCCAAGATAACCCAAATCAGGATGACTTACGCTGTTAACAGTTAGATCTGTTTGGTTGACTAGATAGTAGATGGAATTTCCGTTTATTTTGTTAGATGTATCTATGTCATGAAGAAAATCCGATAAAGACCTTCCATTGATAGAAAGATCAAACTTGCTATTATTGATATTATTATTTCTCAGAGTTAGATTGCTTGAATAGTATAAACTAATACCTGTTCGATGATTTTTTATCGTATTATTTAGAATCATAATATTATTAGCACGATTGACTGATATACCTCCAGACATTACAGAACTGCTTTGAATAGTAAATTGACTTATTGATGCATTATCTCCTATTGATACTACTGTACCTTCGTTTAATCCAGTAATAATTGTTGTATCTCTTTCTTCCCCAATCAATGAAATAGCTTTGTCTATCCGAATTAATTCATTATAGATTCCTGAGCGGACAAAAATCATGTCACCATCCCAAGCATAATAAATAGCTTCTTGAATTGTCGAAAAATCATCTGGAACAATGATCAGTTCATGAGCCGTTGGTTGCCAATCTGGTTCTGCATCATAAGAACCAACATTTGCCGTCAATTGAGTAACATTTGATCCATCGGCATTCATAGAATATATTTCATAATCTCCATCAACAGTACTCACATATGAAATTCTTTTACCGTCAGGAGACCAAGCAGGCCAGTGATTACGTTTTCCATCAAACGTTATTTGTGTTTGATTTGCGCCATCAGGTTCCATGAGATATATGTCACCATTTGGGTCCCAATCTCTTACAAAAGCAATCTTAGATCCGTCTGGAGACCAATCAGGCCAAATGTCAGAGACTACATTATTAGTTAATTGAGTTATACTTATCCCATTAACATCCATAACAAAGATTTCATGATCACCATCGTAACCATAAAATACAATCTTATCGCCAAGAGGAGACCATGAAGGCTTTCCGTCAGCACTTGATGTGTTATTAGTTAATTGTTTAACTTTTGTTCCATCAGTATCCATAACATATATTTCATAATCCCCATCTCGGTTGCTGCTAAAGACGATTCTATCACCCCATGGCGACCAATCAGGTTCACGATCATTTGCAGAATTGAATGTTAATTGTGTTTTACCAGTTCCATCAGGATTCATTATCCATATTTCTTCATCCCCTTCTGGATTGCCACCATCAATATTTCTAGTACTTACGAAGGCTATTTTGGATCCATTTTTAGACCAAGCCGGATTAGCATCATAAACATCATCATCGGTCAGTTTAGTAATGTTTGAACCATCAGGATTCATAGTATAGATTTCATAATCAGGTGTTGGATCACCATCTTGCCCCATGTATACAATTTTACCTTTAGCTCCAGGAAAAGCGCCTGAAACTTCCCCTATATTCAATGCTAGGATGCAAACAAAAATGATAGAAACTGATATGCCCACTTTCAAAAGGTTGCTCTTATCGGCATGGAACAAGAATTATCTTTTAGTGTGTATATAATCCTCCTATTCAAATTTTCCATATTCATACTTTATTCTTCAACAAGTTGTTCTTTTGATTTGAATTGTTGTTTAACAAGTTTCTACAAATAGGGGGTACGGATTCGATTTATTGGAGTGTATTTAAAGGACTTTTAGATCACAGGTACTAGTTTTTAGATTCATCGAGATAGGTGATTCCTCGAGGGGAAGAGTCGTAATCTGTATTGCACCATTGACGCAGCTCCATCAACGTCTTAATTAATCCATTCAAAGCACCCAACGCCCTAGCATCCAACGGATTCGTTTTCCAGAAACATTCAATCACATAACAGAGGAAATTGTCGAATCCTTTAGCAGACCTCAAATCAGCATTCTTCATCCAGGGTAACGGTTGACGTTGAGGACTCCCAGTACCAGACCTAGAACCTCCATGATTATTTTTACACTTGATATTCTGTGGTGCAGAAGATTTTATTCTAGAATTCAATATTCAAAGGTTCTCTTTTTTATCGCATTTTCTTAATTCATTATTTTGTTCTTCTTGGAGTGCTTCTGCTATGAGTTCTTCATCGACTGGTACAGTTTGTCTTAGTCTATCTAGTAATCCTTCCTTGTTGCAGTAAACAATATGCTTTTTCTTTTGTTGCTTTTCTAATCTGGACCATTCATCTTTTAGATCATTGAAGTATCTTTTGATCTCTTCAATCTCTGTAACGGAATCATCAACAAATTCATCTGAAGGATACCATTGTTCTTGGTTTTTGAGGTACTCACAGATTCTAGTTTTTAGGTAGTTTCCCAACAAATCATAATCTGGTAGATTATTGTATGATTCACAACATGATATGATTAATCTATCCAGAACTTGACTTTCATTGAATCCTAACTTATCACAGAACAGTTTCCATGCTTTTACTGCTGTTGGAGTAAGACTATAAGATTTGGACATTTTAGGTTCAGAGTTTGCTGTTTGCCAAAGGGTTAATTGGTTACCGTTATTTTGATTGGACTTTTGGTAATTTTCTTTATTATTATTATTTTTTATTAAATCAGTAGTAGTAGTAGTAGTAGTAGTAGTAGTAGTAGTAGGTTGGTTACCATCTTCACTTT
>MEZD01000016.1:49078-90979 GCA_001775955.1 Candidatus Bathyarchaeota archaeon RBG_13_38_9
CCTTTCTGAAAATTTCTTTAAGTGCTTCACGTGCGATTGCAGCCATGCTCTTACGGCGTCTTGTTGAGAGTATCCGTATGAAAGCCATTTCTCTAGGTTTAAGCCGGATATTGACTCTATTTCCTTTACCGACTTGTGTTTGATGTGATGATTGGTATCCATTTTTGATAATCCTTAATACTCTTGAATCATCATTCATTAACTAAAGCCTCCTGATAGGATGGTTTTTGGAGGAGAATGATGGTTTTCCCGAGACCGTTTCTCCTCTATATTTTCTTATATTCAATCTTGCTCCTCGAATATTCGTCGACGACAGCGATCGCATATCTCATAGAAATCCGAATTCAGTTCCTTGCAGTGATGACAATATCGTTGAGTGGATGAAATCATCCATTTTCATCTCCATCTCTGCAGATCTCATTGAGTAAGGCGGATAGGATTTCTTCGTACGTCTGACCTTTCTTACCCAGAGATTTGATTCGTTCTACTGTTTTTGATTGTAAACGAATGGTAGTTATTTCTGGCAATTCATATCACTACATCATTATAGGTATGCGGAACAATTATATAGGTAATTTGGTATAGTATACAGGTATACCTATTATGAGGTCATTGATATGAACTCATCATCTCAAAATAAGGAAAAACACCAATATCAAAAGCAAAAGAAAGAGAAGAATAGAAAACTCATAATCCTTACATTAACTAAAGGCGGCAAAACATTTACTGAAATAAAGAACCTTACACGACTGTCGAAAAGAACTATCAGTCATCATTTGAATCAATTGAAAAAAGAGGGTAAAATAACGCAAATGTCTGGTATGGATGTTATCCGCAAACATGACTTAAAAATGAAGAGAGTAAGCCGCGAAGCGTATGTAAAAAGATATTATCTTGAGACTCCAAAAGGAGAGGCTTTTTCTAAATTCAATTCGTATTTTGATGATTATTTAATACCTAAACAAATTGTTGACGATCCTAAGGATCATTTTGATAAATATGGATTGATAGAATTTATTCCAAAAGAAGAAAAACTGAGAACCGAAGACTTTCTTAGAAAATTGGTTGATCGATACTTATTCATTATTTTGAAATATTTCCAATATCGAGAAAAAGGAGATATTGAAACCACGGCATTATGGAAAGCACGATGTCTTGATACGTTTCCTTCATTTTTTTCACTAATATTTATTAGCCATATTGGTGGGGCACGTGACTTTTTTTCTAAGGATGGTGATTTATTAGGTCAATATCTAAGTGACAAACGCCAATTAGAAAATTTAACTAGTATTCAAAGTAATGAAACTGACTCAACATCCAATATTAAAGAACTAACTAATTTTAATATTATCGAATCGAACCCTACATTGAAAGCTGAAATTGAACACCGGTATAGATTAAGATCAAGATACCTGATAGAGGCAATTAAAAAAACAATTTCCAAAGAGAATATGCATTACCTTGAAAATTACTTAACACATGCAGAAAGAAATATTGAGATAACTGGAAGAAGACCTATGAACTTAAGCACCTAACTATTACTTACATTCTAATTTATTGAAATAATCGTTTTCTGACATTTCTTTTTCTGTAACTCATACTTATGAGAAATATTGGTAAAACAAAATATATAATCATCCCTAAAGATAATCCAGATAGAAACGCTATTACTGATGCTAAAGTCGGACTGACAAATGCAACTGTAATGTAAATTGATGCTGTCAAGTGAGTTATCGCAACTAATGGCAGAAGGATTACTCTAGCTACGGATTGCATAGTTTCTGAATTTGATATTGATGATGCTATTGTAGGTGACCAGGAATAGTAAAAAATAGTCCATCCATTTACCAGTATTCTTCCGACATTGTTTGAGCCAATCATCTGATCTCTAACATATCTCATGTATGATACTTCAGGTGCTAAAGCGCTTCCATACGAAGCTGTTGCAATAATACATTGTTGTGGCGGGGTTGGAGGTGGTGTAGTAGAGGGTGATGTTGTTTGAGTATCGGCAGTCTCAGTGGTTGTTGATGTGCCGGTTGTTGTGGTTCCTGTCGTAGTAACTGTATCTGTTGTAGTATCCGTAGTTGTAATATTTGTTGTATCGTTTGTTGTAGTTGTTGTTGTATTAGTTGTGGTATCTGATGTTGTATCCGTCGTAGTAGTTGTGGTATCTGATGTTGTATCCGTCGTAGTAGTTGTGGCTGTTGTAGCAGTTGTAGTTGTCGAAGTTGTCGTGTTTGTTAATTCTTGAACCATTCTTAATGTTCCACTTGATGATGCAGTAAATATTGTAAAATCAAAATCAGGATTTGTTACAGATATTCCGCCTGTCGTCTCCCATCTCGTAAATATATATCCTGAAGCGGGAAATGGATAGATACTGTAGTTTACTCCTTGAAAAGCAATTGCAGTATCTCCATTATTATACTTCTTGATTTGCCCAGAATAACCATATGGGCTAAATCCTATTTGTCCTGTATCAGAAGCAAAATTAACTGTAATTGGTGGAGGAAGATCAATATTCCACTTTTCTAGCTTCCATGGATAGTGAGATGTGTAAAGTCCTGAACTGTCAATCGCCATAGCATATAAACGCTCTAAAAACGGGGAAGGCGGATTATTATGCATACCTAATAAAGAGCCATCAGTAAGACTCCTTTTCTGAGCTACCAATGCCGGTTTACCTTGAAAATCGGCGATAACAATCATATACACTGCAGATGTATCAATTTCAATATAATTACGCACTCGCGGTAAGAAAGAAGTAGGTGGTTTAACATTAACGTCTTCTTTATACCAGAGTATTGAACCATCTGCCAGATTTCGTTTTTCTATTCGCCACCCCGTATAACCGTCCGCTTCAGATTTCACATAACCGGCAACATACAGACCTGAAACATCGGAAGCCAATCCATACGCATGATTAACACTGTCACGATACTCACTGATCTGTGTCCATAGGATTGCACCATCTGTTTTACTTCTTTTTTCAATTTTCCATTCGAGACTTGATTGAGCTTCATCCCATGTATCGCCAACGAAGTATAAACCTGAGTCATCAACAGTAATCTCGCTAATTCGATCATAAACTCTTTCATAATTAATATGAAGTGAGTTAGATGGTTCTGTAAGATTCCATATTATTGAGCCGTCGACCAGATTTCTCTTCTCTATCTTATTTTCTAAATAACTGCTAATAGTAACATACAAACCCGAAGAGTCAACCGCGACATGCATTTCTCGCGAGCGTTCGTCAGATATAAAATCATAAACATAATTGCCATTTAGATTTTCTATTTGATTCCATATAAGCGAACCATCACCGAGATTTCTTTTTTCAATTCTGAATTGAGCAATTGGATCTGGTTGAAGGCAATATCCTATAATGTACAATCCTGAATTATCTACTGTAACGGCTAGAGCCGACTCACATACAGCGTGAGGACAGAAGGGGACGATATTTTCTGTCTGACTCCAAATGACAGACCCATCATTTATGTTTCTCTTTTCAATTCTCCACTCATAATCATTAAAAGATGGCAGATTATCATAACCGACAATATATAATCCTGAATCATCAACCGCAATCCCTTCAGCTTTTGCATATATTTGCTCGCCCAGATTAGTTGTCTGAACCCAGAGTATCTGATCATCTGAAGATACAAGTTCAATCATTGAAACTGATAAAAGTAATAGACAAAGGCAACTCATAAAGAGAAATAATCGCATAGCAGACTTCGTTTTTAATTAATTCTTAATAAGTGATATTTAAGAAAATCTATCATACACGCGAGCTATCTTATGCAATAATTGTTGGAGAGAGTGTATCGTCAGCTCAGATGAAAGACATGAATAAGTTCACTAAAAATTTTTTAAAGAGTAAGGGTTGAAAACTTGGAAAGAGAAAAACTAAAAGTTAATCATTTCAACGAGTTCATCTATTGAATACATTAACACTCGCTAAAATCCTGTGAATGAATGACGTAAATATGATAATATCATAAAATTGGAGATATGATGTCTCCGAGATTGGCTGTCTATGTTGATGGAGCAAATATAGATATTGCATCGAAGACAGCAGGTATCAAGATCGACTATCAGCGGTTCAAAACTTTCCTAGGAAGAAATAGACAAATTGTTATTGCGAATTATTACAATAGCAGTTCCAGAGACCCTGCAGAACGAGCTTTCTACTTCCGTGTCCAGAATGCTGGTTTTAAATTAGTACTAGGGCCGAGAAAGATTACTGGTCGAGCTCAATAAGAAATCGATGTTCAAATTGCAATTGATATGATTTGCGATGCCTGCTCTAATCTGTGCGATGTTTTGGTATTAGTTACTGGAGATGGCGATCTTGCTCCAGCGGTTAGAAGAATACGTTCAATGCATAAATCGATAGAGGTAGCTTCTTTCGATGATCCATCAAAGAAGGAGTTTGCATGGACATTGAAAAATGCTGCAGACAGAAGGATAAACCTTACAGCGAACATAGATAAATTCAAAATATGATTGGGTCTAGCGGCAGATGGGCCTAACCCATCAAGATGTCTCACGACACCGAGGCACTCAGGCCTGCCACTAAACTTTGCTAGTAAATACTACACAAAGTAGTAATTATGTTTTACTGACTTTACTAATAAATTATATTTTAACTCATCCATTTAACTTGACCTCTGTGCATAGCATACGATAATATATGTCTAAGCAGAATGGGTTGGCTAGCTAGCATAAAACAGATAACCTAACATAAACTCATGTCATCCAGAAAAAAGAACTATCCGTCAAAACGTCATAGAATTGGATAGATTCCAAGATAAGATTACAGTATTAGAATGAAGACGAATAATTAACGAATTTATTCAAAAAACATATGCGTTAGTACACATTAACCGTAAAACCATCAAACCATAGAAGACATTAACGTTTTCAAACACTACGAAAATCCACCGTTCTAGTATCTGAACAATATGTTCCAAACTCTAACTCTTTATCGCTGATTTCCAGTTAATATTAAGAGATGAAAATGTTCAGAAACAAATTGATACTCTCGATTACTGCTATCGCCATTGTATTAGCAGCAGCATTTTTCGTTGGGTCTTTTCTGATAAGTGATAGTCCAGTAGTAACCTATAGAGGAGATTCAGCCTCAGGACCAAGAATCATATCAGAAGCACCTGCTCCAATTCCGGCTTCAGAGAGTATAGACTTCATAACTGTCCAAGATAGGATGATAATTTACAATGGCTACATATCTTTAGAAACAGATGATATAGATGGAACACTGAATAGGATTAGATCATTAGCAGAAGGATATAATGGATATGTTGCTGGGACTTCTCGATCAATGATCGGAAATCAAGCTCTAGCTGATATCACTATAAGAATTCCACAGAATAGGTTCCGTTTTACGATAGATGACATTTTAACCTATGGAAAGGTCCTAGATGAAAGAACAACCAGTGAAGATGTCACCGAACAATATATCGATCTCAAAGCTAGATCTAAAAATCTTGAGATATTGGAACAAAGTCTAACAGATCTATTAAACAGGACAGCTACTATCGAGGAGATTTTAAAAGTCGAACAGGAGCTCGCGCGAATTAGAGGAGAAATTGACAGCTTACAAGGTCAGCTGAATTATCTTGAACGCAACGTTACCATGTCAATGATTAAAGTCAGTTTGAGAGAACCACCATCACCATTTACACCTCCAGGTATGGATTGGGGTGAAACATTTGAAACCGCTGTAAGAGGTCTATTCGCAGTAATCAGTGGATTAATAATATTGATAACCGCAATTTTACCTTTGATAGTAATAATTGGTATACCAGCATATTATCTTCAAAGAAGAAAACGAATTAAAGATCAGAAAAAGAATGAATAAAATCTGAATAATAGTACGCCCTAAAAGACCGAAACCTTCCCTTTTTCTATTATCTATACTCACAATTCAATATCTTATTTACATTAAAGATGAAAAAATATACATGGCCGCTGCTGCCGAGATTGGGACAGTGAAGTTATCAAATGGTTTTAGAGGTCCTATAGAGCAGCCTTCTGAAATCGTTCCAATTAATGCTCCCATAAAGGAAATAATCAATAATATTGTAATTGATGAAACTATCAAACCAGATTGAAGAGCAATTATCATAGCCAAAGAGGCGCCCAACATAGCGAAGATGAACATTGCAATAGATCCCTCAAGGCTCTTACTGGAATTTGGATAGAGATGTCTCCTCTTGAATCGAGGGCCCAGAACTGATGCAACACCATCTCCCCATGCCATTATCATCACAGCAGCCATAGCGATATGGCGAATATTCCAAGCTATGATTAGAAGTATCATTATTGATAATATGTAATAGAGAGGACCATAAGCATGATATTTATCATATTCATTTACTATCATTGTTCTAGACATTATGCTTTTTTTATGGTGATGAAAAGAATAAAGCGTCAATAAAGCTAGACCGATAGGGATTGTTAAGGGATAAATTAGTGCTGAAAAGAAAGGTAAAAGAAGCATATTATCTCCAGAAAAAAGATGTATAACATGCCTAGTAACTTTCGAACTGAGTTGAAACATTTTTCTGAAGTATTCAGAGATTATTATTATACAAAGAACAATTATGTATACAAGTAATACCAAGCCCACATCATAAAAAGAAATCATGGATCCTACGTTCTCAATTATGTTAATGAAACTATCTCATAAAAGGTTCTTCAATTCTTACACCAAAATTAAAAATAAAGGTTTGATGATTATCAGCTCGTGGCTGATAGTCTAGTGGGAATCAATATTTTCACATTGGTACAGGCTGTACTTGTTTGCTCAATCTTAGGTGCAGTCTCATTTAAATTGAAATTTGTTAGTTTTTCAGGTCTAATTTCTGCTTTCTTCATAGGTGTTCTGATATTTGTTTTCCCCCCCGAAGGATGGAAATGGTTTGTAATTATTCTAATCTTTCATGTAGTTGCAGCTCAATTTACTAAGTTCAAATATGAAATTAAAAGAAGAAAGGGTTTCGCCCAGGAGAAAGGTGGAGCCAGAGCATGGCCGAATATCGTTGCAAATGGAGTTGTCGCGACTTTATTTGTTGTAGCTGGGGGCTTTTCTTCTTTAGGAGTTTTTTTATTTGGATTTATTGGTGCAGTATCTACGGCAACTGCAGATACTCTTGCTACTGAGATTGGTCTTCTCAATAAAGATAAACCTAGGTTGATCACAAATCTTCGAAAGGAAGTTCCAGCTGGAACTTCAGGAGGAATCTCTCCAATGGGGGAGATGGGAACTCTTCTTGGAGGTTTAATTATAGGAATTTCTGTTTTGCTTTTAAAAATAGGAAATCATGGTAATGAAATGATTCTATTAGCTACAGTTATTTCGGGATTGATAGGTTGTACTTTTGATAGTTTTATTGGCGCTACTATTCAGGGTATGTTCAAATGTAAAATATGTCAAAATGTTACTGAAAATAAAAAACATTGTGGAAATAAAACTATCAGAGTTAGAGGCTCTAGCTATATTAATAATAATATGGTTAACTTAATGGCAACTACTGTAGGAGCGCTATTTGCTGTAATCATTTTCTTTGTTTTAGCTAGCTAAATGCTATTTAGAATTATTATTTTATTATTATTTTAAAAAAAACACTAATTTATTAAATATAGGTGAAATAGAAAAAGGTGCATTATCAAAGTACATACTGTTAGAATTAGTTCATTTATCCTTGCTATAACCAATATTATATATTTTTTTAAAATCATTATTTAGATAATAATCTTAGTTTGAATTAAAATAATAACGAAAAGCTTAATTTATTTATCATTTTTATTTATGTTAGACCTAAAATGCCAAGAAGGAAGACATCGAATATAATTTCTAATGTAATGGATTCCGCTGAAAAACTTAGAAAAGATATTGATGCAGTACCATACGAAATGAGAGATAAGATAAGAGAAATTGCAGTAGACATGATTTCTGAGCCAAAAAAACGTCGTGGTAGACCTCCAAAAAAAAGGGGAAGGCCAAAAAAGAAACAAGAATGAACACGTAAAAGAAAAAAGATACCAAAAGTAGAAACAAGAACGTCATTATAACCATATGGGCTTATTTGAGAATCTATTTTTGAATATCTACAATCTTTTTCTTTGATTTAAATCCTGTAACTATTCGAACTTGTGAACTAGGAATATCGAAATGTTTCGCGAGTTTCTTAATTAATTCCAAATTAGCTTTACCTTTTTCAGGTTGAGATCTTATTCCAATAGTAATATTGTCTTGATCAATGATTATGTGATCTTTTCTAAATTGAACTTCTACATTATATCTCATGAGTTTATCCACATGATTTAATTTATTTGATAGAAAATTATCTTTTAATATTTAAGATAAGTTCGATTGTAATAGTGTTATTTATGAAGAGAATATAAAGTCTGTAACAGGGCGTGGTTGCGTTTTCAAATAATAAACAAAAAAAAATTACATAATTACGAAAATCGTTTGATATATGAAACAAGTCCCTATCTCATTCAACATGCTCATAATCCTGTTGATTGGTATCCTTGGTGTAGTGAGGCATTCGAGAAAGCTAGAAAACAAAACAAGTTAATTTTTCTTTCAATTGGCTACTCGACATGTCATTGGTGCCATGTTATGAAAAGAGAATCTTTTGAAGACCTAGGTGTAGCGAGATTGATGAACAAAGCTTTCGTGTCGATTAAGGTAGATAGAGAAGAGCGCCCTGATATAGATAATATATACATGACTATCTGTCAGATGATTTCTAATAATTGTGGTTGGCCACTGAACATCATAATGACGCCTAGCAAAAAGCCCTTTTTTGCAGGTACCTATATACCAAAGCAAAGCAGACTTGGAAATATCGGTATGCTGGAGCTGATTCCCAAAATAGAAGAATTCTGGATGACAAGATCTGAAGAAATATTTAATTCTGCAGAATTAATAACGGCGAATCTACGTAAAATCACAGATATCCAACAAGGACAGATTCTAGACAAAGATACTTTGAAAATTGCATATAATGAACTTTCTCAGCGTTTCGATGAAGTTAATGGAGGATTCGGAGAAGCTCCAAAGTTCCCTATCCCGCATAATTTCTTTTTCTTACTCCGGTATTGGAGGAGAATAGATGATGAGCGAGCTCTGCAAATGGTAGATAGATCATTACAATCCATGCGCAATGGAGGAATATTTGATCACGTAGGCGGGGGCTTTCACAGGTACTCTACAGACTCTAAATGGATTGTTCCACACTTCGAGAAGATGCTTTACGATCAAGCTCTATTGGTAATGGCCTATACAGAAACATTCCAAGTAACTAAGAAGTCTGAATTCAAACAGACAGTTGAAGAGATTTTAACCTATGTCTTGCGTGAAATGGTATCGTCTGAAGGGGCTTTCTACTCAGCCGAAGATGCAGAGAGTGAAGGTGAAGAAGGTTTATACTACCTTTGGAAAAAAGAAGAAATCAATAAAATTCTCGTTGAAGATGCTGATTTTGCATCTAATATTTTTAATATAAGGGCCGATGGGAATTTTATTGATGAAAGTTCAGGTCAAAGATCAGGGGTAAACATTCTATATCTTACAAAATTAATTTCTGAACTAGCATCTGACCTAGCATTATCTGAAAATGAAATTAAAAAGAAAATAAAGAATATTCAACAGAAATTATTAGATGAACGAAAGAAACGCCAATCACCAAACAAAGATGATAAAATTTTAACAGACTGGAATGGTTTGATGATTGCAGCCCTTAGCAAATCAACCCAAATTTTAGATGAACCAAAATATTTAGAAGCTGCAACAAAAGCAGCAGATTTCATAATTAGTAAGATACGTCTTTCAAATGGTCGATTATCCCATTTCTATAAAGATAATGAACAATCCATCTATGCGTATTTAGACGATTATGCTTTTTTAACATGGGGACTGATTGAATTATATGAAGCAACGTTCAACGTTGATTATCTAAAATCAGCTTTAGAACTGAATGAATATTTACTAAAACATTTCTGGGATAATGAACGTGGCGGATTTTATTTTTCCTCAGATGATAGTGAAACAATTCTAGTTCGTAAAAAAGAAATTTATGATGGAGCAATTCCTTCAGGCAATTCAGTACAAATGTTGAATCTTCTTCGCTTAAGTCGTATGACTGCTAACATTGAATTTGAAGAGAAGGCAATTCAGATCTGCAAATCATTTTCAAACATTGTAAATAAATCACCATCATCATTTACACAATTAATGGTTGCATTAGATTTCTTGTTAGGACCGTCATATGAGCTTGTTATAGCTGGTGATTCTAATGCAGACGACACAAAAAATATGTTAAAAATTGTAAAAGCAAATTTTCTACCGAATAAAGTCCTTCTACTAAATCCAACGGAAGAAGAATCGCCAAAAATACATGAAATCGTACATCATATTATGAAAAAACCCAGTATTAACAGTCAAGCTACTTCATACATATGTACAAATTATTCCTGTAAAGAGCCAACAACTGATGTTAAAAAAATGATCAAAATGTTAGAATCATAGCAATCATGTTAGTCAAAATCATTGGAAAAAACCAATTTAGAATTATTTTTCATAATTTAATTAGTTCACGATAAACCATACAATTTTAAGACATAGAAGATATCAGAAGTATTGCATAGACTTAGAATATTTAGTGAGGTAGATTTTTCCAATGGAGAAACGAGCTAAAGTAGCAATTTTAAAAGTAGATAATTTTCAGGATCCATATGATACTATTGAAGAGACTGTTAGATTAGCTGGTGGATTTGAAAGCACTATAGCTGAAAACTCCAAAGTCACAATCAAACCAAATTTGGTTAGAATTCCAAAATACAAACGAGGGGAGTTTCCAAAAGGATGTGCTACAAGTTTTGAGGTTATGGATGCAGTAATAAGATTGGTTAAGAAAAGGACTTCTAAGATAGCAGTGATAGAGTCTGACACCCTTCTTGGAACTACTGAGACAGCCTTTGAAAAACACGGAATATATGATTTATCGGATAAATATGATCTAGAATTGATCAATGCAACCAACGATGAACTGATTGATTGTGAGATACCAGATCCACAATTCTATGTTGCTTTAGATGGTTTGGATTGGCTTGATGAACCAGAAAGGAGTATGTTTGCAAGAGAATATATTCTGAAACTTTCTAAGAAATATTTGGATAGTGTAAGAATTTCTGTGCCATCAATGAAAACACAAGCAGATCCTTATTCAGCTATTACTTTTTCAATCAAGAATATGTTTGGAGTTCTTCCTGAAGTTAGAAAATTTCCTAAATTTCATGAAATAAAGTCATGGAATGGTAAGAAATTTAATATTGGAATAAATGTGGGTAGATCTGTTCTGGATGTTTGTCAGGTTGCACCGCCAAATTACGCAATAATTGATGAACTTTGGGGTCTTCATGGACCTGGTGCACCCTCGACTGGATATACTGTGAAAATTGGTGTGATTATCGCATCAGAGGATGCTTGGGCAGCCGATACTGTAGCTGGCGCAGTTGTAGGGTTTGATATGCGAAGATTATTCTATTTTAGAAAAGCTGAGAGCATGGGATTAGGAGTAACAAACATGGAAGATATAGAAGTCGTAGGAGAAAAAATTGACTCTGTTAAGGTTCCTTTCAAACTTGATGTTAGTTTAGAGGCTCAGAGACTATTGGATGAAGCTGTAGGCCGATAGAATATTGAAACGCGTTTGAAGAATATTTGTAATTGATTTAAAATGTGATTATGGGATAAGTACTGCTCTTCCTTTTATTTCGCCGCCTTTCAGCTTTTGGAGGACTTCAGATGCTTCTTGAAGGGGATAGGTATTTGTTACTATTCTGATTTTATTAGTAGAAGCAATTTTCAATACTTCTTTCATGTCGTGTCTTGTTCCAATTGCTGTTCCTTTGATCGTTTTCTCAAAGAAAAATAATAGTTTCCTAACATCTCCAGCAACTCCTAGAACAATAGTTCCTCCAGGTTTAGTTATTCTCTGTGCTCTGTCAATTGCTTCTTGGGAAGGTGCAAAAACAATTGCAGAATCGACATAGCCAATCTTCTTCATCTCATGAACCAAGTTATCATCTTGAGGCACGGTTTTGTCAGCTCCGACTTTTGATGCTAGTTCTAAATTTTCTTTGCTTCTACTAACTGCGATAACAGAAGCGCCAGTCATTTTAGCAAATTGAACAGCAACGTGTCCGACTCCCCCAATCCCAAATATGGCAGCAGTCTTTCCTATTGTTAAGTTAGCTTGCTTTACGGCTCTGTAGGCAGTGACTCCAGGACAAAAGAGTGGAGCCGCTTCATGATCTTTGAGTTCCTTGGGAACACGATATACGAAGTTATCTTTTCCCTTGATATATTCAGCGTATCCTCCATGAACAGTTTCACCTGTTATGAGCCTGTTTGGGCAGAGGTGTTCTCTTGCGCTCAAACAATATTCACAGATACCGCATGCCGAGTATAATGGTTGAATTCCAACTCTGTCGCCTGTAACCAAATTTTTAACATTAGCTCCAGTTTCTGTAATCAATCCTATAATCTCATGACCAGGAATTATTGGAGATAGAGAAGGAATTCCAAGTCGACTATAGACACCTTCAATGACGTTAAGATTGGATCGACAAACGCCGCATGCCTTGACTTTGATTAGGACTTCATCATCTGCTATCGTAGGAACATCATATTCCGAATATCTAAGGGGAGTCTCTTCAATTGGGGCAGGTTTATCGAGAAGTACAGCTTTCATCATAGAATTACCTACATATTTTTTGAATTAGATATACCTATTATGCATATAGTATTTGTTTTAATACGTGATAATAGTGATGACTTTTTTATTTTTTCTACCGTTTTCTAATTTATAGGATTATTATTTTCTTAATAGTTAATTCACTCACTTTAGAAAAGCTTACATTTGTTTTGAATACATCATTTCGTTAGAATTTTCCTTCAATTTATAATCACATGTTAATTGGCTGGAGTTAAGTAGATAATGAAAAAAATGTTGAGACGTCCTACTGTACCAATTCCAGTAGGCCAAGGAAAAAGCATAGACGACATATTGAGCGAGATGAAACTTACAGCCTTCCAAGGCAGAAAACTAGCTGAGACTGTTGATGTATGGTCAAAGATGCTAAGAAAGAGAAGAACAGTAATATGGTTTGGATTTGCTGGTGCAATGATTCCAGCTGGTATGCGTAGGCTATTGGCCTACCTCATCAAGAAGAGGATGGTCGATGTAATAGTATCGACTGGAGCAAATTTCTATCATGATGCATTTGAAGTAGCTGGTGGTAAACACTATCTCGGAAATGAAGCCTGTGATGATAGAAAACTTAGAAGGCAGAGGATTGATCGAATTTATGATGTTTATGCTGATGAGGATAGATTCTACCAGTTTGATAGATGGTTAGACAAGGTTTTTAGTGAACAGCTTCAAGATAATTATCAATATTCTTCACGTGAAATATTATGGCAGTTGGGAAAAGCTTTCTACGATAAATATGGTGATGTAGACTCTACGTTAGTAAGTTCATATAGAAAAGGAGTTCCTCTTTTCTGTCCAGCTTTTGGTGATAGTGCTTTAGGATTTTCTCTAATGTTTTCTAATAGAAAAAGAAAAAGAAATCTAATACTCAATGCATTCAAAGATGTCGATGAAAGTTCGAGAATAACAGAGAAAGCAAAAAGCACAGGTGTAGTATACATTGGAGGAGGCACACCTAAAAATTTCATTCAACAAACGTCGGTTATAGCGAGTTATCAGACAAGACATGACCGAAGTCATAACTTTGCAGTACAGTTCACTATGGATATGCCTTTTTGGGGAGGATTAAGTGGTTGCACCTTTGAGGAGGCTCAGAGCTGGGGTAAAATAAGTTCCAATGCCAGTGCCATAACATGCTATGTTGAAGCCACAATAGCTTTACCACTAGTTGTACATGCTTTAGCAGAGCGGTTTAGAGGATACAAAAGAGAAGTACCAACATTCGATTGGGTAAATGATAATGTAGAATTGACTTTTGAAAAGACAAAAATGTAATTTTTATCCATCTTTCAAAATTGTTAATCTCACATTAGTTGATTGGTAGATTTCATTTCAATAGAGAATAATATATAGATGAATTAGCAGGCATAGACTCAATTCACAGGTTGATGATCAAATCTTGGCTTCAGAAATTAAATTTCTAGAATATAACAAGAATGAGAATACTCTGAACGAAATAGAAGATTACTATGCAGACATCGTAAATGGCGCTGTATCTAAAGGTGATAAAGTAGCAGTCAAGGTTCACATGGGCGAGTATGGAAATTTAACCTACTTAAGGCCTCCATTTGTAAGCGAATTCGTGAAACTAGTGAAATCAGCTGGAGGTAGACCTTTCGTAACTGATACTACAGCGTTGTATCCTAAACATAGATTCACCGCTAAGGATTATCTCAAGACTGCTGTGGCCAATGGCTTCACAAGACAGTCTGTTATGGCTCCTGTGGTGATAGCAGATGGTCCACTGGGTTATACTGGTATGACTTACAAATTGAAAAAGACAGTAGACCAATGTGATATTAAGAAAGTAAAAATTGCAAAGGCAATAGTAGACGCTGATTCTATGATAGTTCTCTCTCATGCTAAAGGTCATGTTCTAAGTGGTTTTGGAGGAGCGATCAAAAATCTGGCAATGGGTTGTACCACAAAAGAGACAAAAGCAGCTCAACATCTTGCGAGTCGAGTAATACTCAATACGAAAGAGTGTAACGGTTGTGGGAAGTGTGTTGATGCATGTCCTTTTAATGCTTTAAAGATCGAGAATGGAAAACATGCCAAGATATTATCTCGATGTATGTCGTGTAATAGTTGTTTTTTCGCATGCACAGAAGGAGCACTACATCTACCAAGAGGCGGCAAAACTAGATTCCAAGTTAATTTAGCTCATGCGGCTAAAGCAATTATAGATCGGTTTGATCAAGACAAGATCGTATACATCAATTTCCTTCAAGATATCACAAAACTATGTGACTGCTGTACGCCTTCAGGGGCTCCATTAGTTCAGGATATTGGAATATTGGGTGGAAAAGATCCTGTTGCAGTAGACAAAGCGTCGATAGATCTGATAGATAAAGCGCCGAGATACAAGAGAAATTTAACCAAGAAACATGGTGATCTTTTGGGGAGTGTTAACGAGACGGATAGTCTTATCCATCTGAAGACTGCATCGAAGCTCGGTGTGGGAACCTTACGTTATAGTTTGAAATGATTAGATCTTCATTCAGAGTTAAATAATTCATATATTGACAAATGATTTCTTGGAGATGCTATGAGAAGTCATTTGAAGTCTATATATTATATCTTAGAATTCATCTAGAGTTAAATTCTTAGATTTTGTAGATCTTTCAAAATATTTTTTAATATTTTGTTTGATTTTGGTTTGTTCGGATGTAATAATTCCTAACATTTCGAGGACTTGCAGACAGTTCTCAGGTGCATAGCCATGATAATGATTGTTAAAGTATCCATATACTTTTTCTACTTTTGTTGATGTGTCTTTTATTTTTGGGATCCATGGTTTAAGTTCCGTTTTTTCATAATGATAGTTGTACCATGGCTTTGTTCCGTGACCATGCCATCTGAAGTAGGCAAAATCTGATGTTATATGAAGTTCTGGTGGGAGGAGTGGTTCATCTACCACTGTATATGCTATTTGATATTTGTGAAGTAGTTTCCATGTTTCGTCTTTCATCCAAGATAGATCTCTAAATTCTACTGCAAATCTAAAATCTGAAGGTAATATTCTAAAAAATTTCTCCAATTCATTTGGTCTATAATCGAAGCTTGGGGGAAGCTGTATCAATATGCAACCTAGTTTGTTTGTAATCTGTAGAGGCTCCATGAGTTCAGTAAATTTCTGAAGTGCATCTTCTGTGCCTTGTGTTATATCAAGTCTTTTTTCATGAGTTATTAATTTGGGAAGTTTTGCTGAAAATTTGAATCCCTCTGGTGAGTATTTACTCCATCCCATTACAGTGCCTTTTGAAGGGTATGCATAGAATGTGGAGTCAATTTCGACTGTGGGAAAGATTTTGGTGTAAGCTTTCAGCATACTTTTTTCTTGCTGTCCATAGAATGGACCTACCCATTCCTTGTAGCTCCATCCACATGTTCCTAAAGATATTTTTTCATGAAGTGACTCCAGAATTTTCACCCGACACTGATCGTAATAATTCAATGACTTGATTTATATTTTGAAATTCTTTGGATGGAAGTTTTTGTAAAAATACTATTGCGCGAACTCTTTTTTCTTGAGTATAATCGAATAATTTCCATCCATGATGTTTAATTAATTGCTCTTTTGTAGCTGGGAAGATGTTGCCTTCTTTCAGAATCTCCCTAAGTGAAGATAATCCAGTAGCGTTTGTAACACTTGGGAATTTTCCAGTTCGTTTATAGATTTTGAATCTTCCCGCATCTCTATACATGCGTTGGCTATGAAAACTCAGTACAACTTTCTTGAACTTGCCAGTTTTGGCTCGTATATCAATTTCTTTGAGCTCTTGATCAGTAGGTTGGTAGATATTTTTCTCACCTTTTCCAAAAAGTCTTGAGTATAAAATATCTGATTTGTATGCTGGAAGTTCACCTTTCAATAAGTCAACAGAGTTAATTATGTTGTATTCTTGCATAATTTTCAATAATTCTCTGGGATAGGTTGAAACTTTTGTTCCACGGATCTCTAATGCAATTCTTAATTTGTTTAATTCCATAGATGATAATAGATCACAAAAATTTTCTATCACATCTTTGGTTATTTCAAGAGAAGCGGGTGTCTGTAACAAAAGTATTTCAGCTTGAAGGATTTCACATATTTTTTTCATTTCTTCAAGTCTTTTCAGATTTTCTTTTGTTCGTTGTAATTTATATTGGTGAGTTATCGATCGATGAGCTCTAACTGTAAATTGAAAATCTTCTGGGACAATATTTCTCCACTTTTCTATTTGATTTATAGAGGGAATTTCATAGAATGTTGAATTTACTTCGACAAAATTGTAAATTCTAGAGTATGCTTCCAAGGATTTAATGCCAGGAATTTGGAAGTATGCCCATCCACCTGTTCCAATAAGATACTCCATTAATAGTCCTGATTATATAGTCAACTTTAGAATTTCTAATTTAGCTTCTACTTGTCATTTTTCATGAATTCTCGAAGTACTGTTGTTGCAAATGCCCCTTTAGGGAGAAGAAATTCAACTAACAAATCTTGATTTTCCAAGCTCACATTTAGGTCAGTAATAAGGAGTCTGCCTAGTCTTCGTGTTCCTTTGGTTTTTAAATAATTGAATTGTTGAAGAGTATTTCCAGCTTCGTTTAGTATCTCCTCTTCAAGTTTTCCAGCTGGTCCTGTGGCTTCCCACATCTTTGAGCCATATATTGGTGATGTAAAGCTGATCTCATGATTTTCATAACGTAATTGTTCTTTTTGTGGATCCTTAACTTGAAACAAACCGCCAGTTGAATACTTCTTTGCAATATCTCCCATCATAATACGATAGTAATTGTCTGATTCCAGTCTATTGGCTAAGTAACGATTACATAGATAGCCTTGATAGCTGGAAATTAAAAAACGTCTTAACCATGGGTCTATACCTAAGTTTTTTCCTTGAATGATTTTAATTCCTTTTTGTATATTTTCCCCATCAAAACCGAAACGTTGTGGTCCAAAAAAGTTTGGAACACCATTCTTTTTTAGATGTTCAGCAATTTCTTGAGCATATTCCAAGGATTTTGTAGCATTTAGATTTGTATTTGTTACCTTTATAGTAAAACGGTTGCCGAGAAGATGTCCTGGCTTAAGTTTATTTCTATGTAATTTTACCCAATTAATGGTCACAGGTAGATGACCTTTAATCTGTTTGATTGTATCATTGATAGAATCATTATCGACATTGCCGAGTAATACGCTGAAGGTTTGTGTAGTACGTGCATGTTTATCCTTTAAACCGGCGTAGCCAACGTTGCTATTTAGACTGTTAAATATGACAGCGAGTTTTTCTTGTATTTCTTTTGTTGTCAAGCCTTCTTTCGTTATATTGATGTATAGATGTGGTCCCTCGCCGTTAGGTTCGTATAGTGGTATCTCCTCAACTATGAAATGTCCAGGTGTCAACCGTAACTGTCCACCGACACCAGGTAAATCCTTAGTTATATAAGGCAAGTCTAAATTGATTTCCATGTTTTAATGCGCTCACTAAACGAAATATTTCAAAAGAAATTTGGGTCTGAAACCCAAGTAATTCATAATATTAGCTAGTACGAATACAATGGTTAGCTTCAATTTTCCTTCTTTTATGAATCTTCTTGGTGAGGTAATTATATTGCATTTTATTTGAATGAGTTTTCCATATTTCTTCGCTTTTCTGCAGAGCTCGACATCTTCAAGGAACAGAATATTATCGTATCCACCAATTTTCCGGAAAATGTCTTTTCTTAGAAATATTCCATAATCTCCAAAAAAATTTTTAGTCATACTTGACCGTAAATATCCAAATGTATTTAAAAATCTTAGAAATACATCTTCATTTGAAAATTTATGAATAAATGCTCCACCAACAATTTGTCTATCTAGAATATTTTTCTCAATTAGACCAATGGAGTCATTTGGTATATACGAATCTACATGGAGAAACAAAAGAATATTCCCGATCGCTTCCTCTACACCTTTATTCATTTGATTTGCACGGCCCCGTTCAGCTCTAAATATCTTAACATTTTTAGGGAATTTGTGAAGGTTATTTTCGATCTCTTGAATAGTTCCATCTGAACTTCCACCATCAACAAGAATCACCTCAAAATTTCCATCGAGCAGTTTTAAGTTCTCAAGGAAAGGTTTGACATAATTCTTCTCGTTTAGTAGCGGAGTAACTATAGAGATCAATTTCTAAAACCTAATTCATGTTTCCCTTAAATTCTTCTTTGAAATAGTAAGATAATGTAAATTTTTTCTATATTAAATGAAAGATGTATTATTTAATCAAAGCCAAGTCATTTTTTTCGAAATTCATGAACTGTTATCAGTCACTTAATTTTACTCAATCTTTTATAGAGTGTTATTGATTGAACTCTTAGGGATTATAATGGAAGATCAGCCGATTAAATTTGAAAAAAGAGGCAGTGTGGCTCTTTTAACACTGAACCGACCTCGAGTCTTGAATGCAATAAATGATCCTATGATTGATGCGTTACTTGATAGATTCGAGGAGATTGAGAATACAGATGAATTAGGTGCAGCTGTGATCGAAGGAACTGGTAAAATATTCTGCAGTGGTCATGACTTGAAAGAATTAATGGCAGCAAACCCTCTCCAAAGGAGGACTCTGCTAACAAAATCGATAAAAGTTTGGGAAGAAATTGTGAAAATGAGTAAACCTGTAATCGCTGCAGTTCATAGCTACGCGACAGCTGCTGGATGTGGCTTGGTTGCAGCGTGTGATTTAGTTGTAGCATCTGAAGATGCAGTATTCCAGACTCCAGGAGTTAATATTGGTATTTTCTGTATGACTCCCATGATACCATTACAAAGAGCTATCGGACAAAAGAAGGCGATGGAAATGTTGATCACGGGAGATCCAATTAATGTTAAGGAAGCTGAAAGGTTCGGTTTGGTGAATAAGATCGTGCCAAATGGTAAACATGTCGAGGGTGCTATAGAATTTGCTGAGAAGATTACTGGAAAGAGCAGATTGGCCTATAATATTGGGAAACCAGCATTCTATACGATGGGCGAGATGGAGTATGTAAAAGCACTTCATTATGCTAAAGATCTATTTACACTCGCATCAACATCTGAAGATACAGAGGAAGGAATGAAAGCTGTTTTAGAGAAGAGAAGTCCAATATGGAAAAGTAGATGAGTATTAGACTGAAGGTTTTCAAAGAATTTCAAAGACTTTTCATACTAACCAAGATATAGTGTACGCTTTTAGTTTGCATACTAAATTGAGAAAAGTGGATCTAAAAAGTGTATTTTGTTCCTACAGCATTTTGAACATAGGATTCGGGCATCTCTTGATATATCTTGTTGATTGCTTTCCATCCAGTGCAATGAGATGGAACAATCATGCTAGGCTCGAATTTCTTTAACTCAGCTATAGTTCTATCAATTATTGGTTCGAAGGCTTTTCCAGTAAGATGAAAACCGCCCATTACAGCATGAATTTTCGTATCGGTTAATTCTTTCAAGTATTTCACGGTGTTTATTATTCCCGCGTGTGCACATCCGGAGATTATAACAAGCCCCTTTCCTTTCACATTGAAAACTATCGACATATCATCTTTGATTTGCGGATCTTTTTCCAGTTTTCCTTCAACTTCAACATAAGAGATAGGTAATCCTTTTTCGAAATCTGTAACTCGGGGGATCTCTCCTGAGATAAGCATCAGGTTTTCAGCCATTAGGTAAGGCTGAGTAATTTCTATGATTTTGGCTCCTGCATCAATAAGCTCCTGTTTATCTAGACTTGGAAGGCGTACTCGAGAGCCGTTAGGAAATATCGCCCATCGCTTAACAAAAGCAGATTGATGAAATACAACTGGTATGTCCTTCTTTGATAATTTTTTCAAGATATTCATTAGACCCGCAGTGTGGTCTACATGGCCATGAGTTATTACTATGAACTCAACCTGGTTAAGATCTATTTCCATTCGGTCTGCATTGACCAGAACACCGTCAGCAGTAACACCAGTATCTACTAATATTGAATGTTCAATGTTTCCTTTTGTAACTTTAACTAATATAGAGAATCCATGTTCCGCAAGCGGGGCTGGTCTCATCTCCTCATTCTTACCAAATGGGGATCTCTCAACTCCCTCTGATCCAGCCATGAGGATATCAGTGAAATTATCCATGAGATTTCTGACTTCTAGTCCATCAACTTCTATCAAGGCTACTTTATTCATATGAATCGGTCCCTTTGAGCGTATCTTACCAAAATATAATAACTCTTAAAGGATGTTGCTGTAATTTCTTGAATTGATGTGTTGAGATATAATTGATTCGTCTTCCTAAATGGACTTTAATATTCATCATTGTATGCGTCATAGCTTTTGGCTTACAGAACATCACTGATTCCTGGTTCTATCTTGCTTTCTTCCCAGCTTTTGCATTCGAAGCACCTTGGATGTTTATTACATCAATATTTCTTCATGCAAATTTCGAACATCTATTCTTCAATATGATCGCGTTATTCTTCTTCGGTTCAAGTCTTGAGAACAGGATCGGAAAACGCCTATTTTTCATGCTCTTTTTCATATCAGGAATTGTTGGCAACATTGGATATTTTTTTACCAGTACTGATCCATATACACCAGCCATCGGGGCCTCTGGTGCAGTCTATGGTATAATGGGTGCTTTAGCAACTCTGGCGCCATTCATGATGGTTTACATATATGGATTCTTGCCTTTACCGATGATAGCTGCTGCGATTCTTTGGGCAGTAATGGATCTTGCAGGTCTTTTTACTCCGACTGGGATCGCTCATGGAGCTCATTTGGGTGGAATGTTCTTCGGTGTAGCCTTCGGTCTGTATTATCGAAGTTTATTGGCGCGTAGACGCACGTGGCAAATTCGATATGAATACTGAAGAATTTATCAAAAAAGGTCATACAAAATTTAGAAATGAATAATTAGAAATTAGTTTAGGGTTTGGTTAAGAGATGCTTGAGATTGGCATCGATGGAATACTTCTTCGGGTGCTTCAAGGGGATATAACTGAACAAGATGTTGATGTTATCGTCAATGCTGCAAATTCAAGTCTGATGGGTGGTGGAGGAGTGGATGGAGCGATTCACCGGAAAGGTGGTCAAAAAATTCTCGAGGAATGTAAACAGATAAGATCCAGAGAATGGCCTGAAGGTCTTTCGACAGGGAAAGTTGCCATAACTTCTGGAGGCAATCTTAAGGCAAGATATGTGATCCATACTGTTGGACCAATATGGCATGGAGGTAAATCTGGTGAAAAGGAGCTTCTCAAAAATGCTTACCTAAATTCTTTGAAGCTGGCAGTTCAAAAAGAACTGAAGAGTATATCTTTTCCATCTATAAGTACAGGAGCTTACGGATATCCTATTTATGAAGCGGCAAAGACAGCATTAAACACTGTTAAGGAATTCTTAGAGCAAAAGAATGGTTTAAAGGAAGTGAACTTTGTCCTCTTTACAGAAGCGGATCTAAATACGTACAAAGATGTAGTAAAAGAAATCTTTGGATCTAGATAAATCATATACCCTTTATGTTAGACTCAAGTTTAACGCATGTGAAAATTTCATTGATAAAAAATTTTTTAGCTTTTGGTAACGCTTTTTGTAACATTAAACAAAGATATCGATAAATCCTTAAGAGTTTGTAATATCTGATGCCAATACAGAATATTTCAATCTAGAAAACAAATGTCTACATCCAAGGTTCGAAGGACTTAATCAACCTAAGAAAAACATGAATGGTGCTCATCTATGGGTTTACCAGAAAAGATCAAAGCAATAGAAGAAGAGATGAATAAAACTCAGATTAACAAACATACAGAGCACCATATCGGCCTGTTAAAAGCTAAACTTGCAAAACTCAAGGGAGAACTAGATCAACCTCGAAGCTCAAATCAAGGTGGCATCGGTTTCGAACCAAAGAAAAGCGGTGATTGTTCAGTTGTTCTAATCGGTCTACCAAGCGTTGGAAAATCGACAATACTCAACAGAGTCACCAATGCTAAATCGAAAACCGGTTCCTACTTCTTCACAACATTGAAAGTGGTTCCAGGTGTACTGGAATACAAAGGTGCGAAGATACAATTACTTGACCTTCCAGGCATAATATCAGGTGCATCCTCAGGGTCCGGTAGAGGAAAAAGAGTACTATCTGTTGCCCGAAATGCTGATTTAATAATGCTGATTCTTGATGTATTTCAACCAGCTCAACTCAAAGTCCTAAAGAAAGAACTTCATAATATGGGAGTCAGACTCAACACCCACCCGCCTGATGTTACAATAGAAAAGTCATCTCGGGGAGGCTTGGGTATAACCTCAACCTGTAAACTCACAAAACTAAGCAAAGCCACAGTCCGAGATATATTGAATATCTATGGTATTCAACATGGAAATGTAATCATTAGAGAAGACATAAGCGATGATGAACTTATCGATGTTGTAACTGGAAACCGCCGTTATATTCCGGCAATTGTCGTCCTGAACAAGATAGATCTAGTTAATCCTGAATATCTTGTCCAAGTTAAGAAAAAGATCGGAGAAGAGTTCACTCCAATATCAGCAGATCAGAAAATCAATATAGAAGATTTAAAAGAACTTATTTACAATAAGTTGAATTTCATCAGAGTGTACCTAAAGCCGCGTTCTAAAGAAGCTGATCTTGAAGAACCACTCATAGTAACCGCTGGATCCTCAATATCTGATATATGTACTAAAATTCACCGAAAATTTTCTGAACAAGCAAAATATGCACTAGTCTCTGGAACAAGCGTGAAATTCAAATCACAACGAGTTGGAAAGGATCACATAGTCCAAGATCAAGACATAGTCACCATAGTTACATGAAGTTTGCACATCATCGATGACCTATGAATATTATAATGTTCACTATGTTCAGTCTGATTTTTAAATGTTCAAAGTGTTCAATCTTTTGTTCAAATTGTTCAAAATGACAAGGATCTAAATCTATATCTATGCTATGTTACGCTGTAACATAGAATATTCAATAACCATTGGTTACACTATTGTAGTTATAGTATTACCATTTGAATTTCTCTTGAAAATATATACTAAAGATTAATTTTATACAAGTAGAAACAATTCTCCATACATAAATATCAATTTAGAAAAAAATTTTAATCCATAATCATGGGAAAGTGAATCATTTGATACTCGCTGTTTCCGATGTTCATTTGGGTTATCAAGAATCCAACAGAAGAGATTTCCTGAATTTTCTTAAAGAAGTCTGTAAACCTCTAGGGCCAGACGATCATCTTATTCTTTTAGGTGATATACTTGACTTTTGGAGAAGAAATAACATAACAGTAGCGATTGAAAATCAACTCATCTTCAAAACACTTGAATCCCTAAAATCAAAAGTACATTATGTTGTAGGAAACCATGACTACACATTAATAACCCTCAAACTGCCTAAGAGCCAACTCTTCGATGTCAGAAAAACCCTCAGACTCGAAGATAACAATATTCCCTACAATTTCATTCACGGTTACCAGCTGGAGGCTCTCGCAATCTTCGAACCACTAACAATAGAGGAATACGAATCACTATGCATTTCCCTATGCCAAAGGACAGGAGACTTCATCGGAGATATACTGAGCGTTCTATGGGATACACTTCACCTCAGCTTCAAGAAAGGAGACAAAAGACAGAAAACAATACGTGCAATAACTGAAGCTCCTGAGAGCCGCAGAGACATGCAAAAAGTTGACCAGTTAGCAAGATCAAGCGTCAGAGGTCTCTTTCTAGGACTATCAAGAAATGAAAGACTAGTATTCGGACACACTCATCGGCCTTTCATAGAAGAAGATGTAGCAAATACGGGAAGCTGGGTCGACGACGCAAAAATCCAAAACACATACTTAAAGATCGAAGACGGAAAGATGGAACTAAAAACTTTTAAAAAACAGAAATAACGTGCTTGGAAAACAATTACTTAGCTATCGAACACTTTCACTTTCCTCTCTCGCCTAATATTCTAATAGACTATTTCCTATTAGGGGGATATGTATGGCAGCAACAAGTCTTCATGAAACGGGTATCAGAAGGATAGAATGCCTCTCTATGATAGTTACAAAAGACGGGAAAGGCTTCTACTGCAGAAAGTCCGGTGGACCCTGCACGTGTCCAGATTCCTTTAGACGCCATCTGTTCAGAAAATAGTTGACGTAAATTCTGGAGAAACCTTCAAAAATCTATTTTTATTATTCTTTTTTATTTTATGATTCCAGCAAGTATATCACAAATAGCTAAACCAAACCTCTTATTCTTTATAGTGCGCGTACGCATATTTTGACCTTACTTTATCCAATACAGAGCTGGATGCGATATGAAGTCAGGATCCAAATATGATGTTGAGTTAATCAGTGTAGAAAAGAAAGATGAATTGATGAAGAAATATTCTAAAGATATTCACTATGAAGAGAGAGCTGACATTTACGGGTGTTGCATAAAACTTCTAACTAATCTCAAATATGTCAAAGAGCGATGGGAAGAAAACTTCTACCCCATGTCTAATTATGTAAGATCTCATGGTCGGCTAGTAGTGATAGAAGAAAAAGACAAACCATTAACAGTCCTTTATGATCCTTTATCGAAAACAGCTTTCTTAATCAACGTGGATTATTACGGTTGGGTTAAATCGCTCGCTTTGGCTACTGCAGGCGATATACTTGAAGATGAACATGATATAAACAGTGTACATGGAGCTTGCATAGACCTAGATGGTAAAGGTATATGTCTAATTGCACCCTCTGGAACTGGAAAAACAACACACACTTACGGTATGCTTCGTATACCCGAAGTCAGAATACTATCGGATGATTGGTTTTTTGTTAGATTACAGGGCCAATATGCTCTCTCATACGGATCTGAAAAAAATTTCTATACTCCTGCGGACGTGGCTCAAGCATGGAATGAATATAAACAGCTAGTTGAAAATGCATACATCGACCCGCGAGGTAGGGCAATACTCAACGTTAGATGGATAATAGGCAAAGGGAGAGTTGTACCCTTTACAACAATTAGAAAAGTAATACTTCTCAAACGAGATCCAAATGACAATAGAATAACTAGAACGATAAATACAGATGAAGCTCTTGAATTCTTGGAGAAGGAGAGCTTTTGCAATCCACACCTTCTAGTTAGATCAAATAGAAAAAAGAATCTTAGAAATCAATTCTTCAAAAAATTCTTAGATCATACAGAGATATACATGGTAAATGCGACTCCACCTCCTAAAGAAACGAATGAAGCAATAAAAGATATCTGTGTAAAATCTTGATTTATTTCCAGCAAAGGACAGTAATTGCTACAGTGGTATCTGATGATCTTGTCTATTACGGAGGAATTAAAAAATAGATATCCAGGTCTCCAAGCTCTTGTATCGTATATTGATGATGTTAAAGTGGCAAAGAGTGGAGATGAATTAGAAGTTTTTAGTCAAGAGATCTTCTCGGAAGTTAAGAATAAATATACACTTGATAATCTGAAGGATGTTCCGATTTTCAGATCTTATAGAGATTTTTTCTGGCGTGTCAGAATAGATCCAACAAAAGTAAGACCTGCAGCAGAGGCGTTGATCAGGAGAATATTGGCAGGAAAAACAATACCTCAAGTAAATAATGTCGTAGACTCTTACAACCTTGCATCTATCAAGACTGAGGTTGCTCTTGCAGCTTTCAATCGAGACGAATTGAAAGATAATTTAATAATGAGGAAATCAAAAGCAGTTGAACAGTTCTTAGGAATAGGGATGAATGAACCTACAAAATGTGTAGGTTCAGAAGTTGTAATTGCAGACTCAGAGAAGCTTGTTGCCATATATCCACATAGAGATGCTGACACATCAAAAGTCACAAACTCTACAAGAAATATTCTACTTTTAATTTGTGGAGTTCCAGGAATTGATATGACAATACTCAATAATGCCAGAGAGCATGCTGAAAAATATATCACAAAATTCTGTGGCGGAAAAAATCAGCAATAAAATGGTTATTTGTATTAAAGAAAAAAAGAAATCAAAAAATAGATTAGTGATGTAGCAGATTATTTCTTCTTCTTAACCGTTTTCTTTGGTTTCTTTTTAGCTGGTTTCTCTGTTTTTTTCATAGTTTCTCCACAGCATATCAAATCGCATTCTGCACAACCACAGATTTCATCTACGACACATACAACTCCACATGCGGCACATTCGTATTTGTCACCTTTAGATGTCAATTAAATAACCTCCAGAAGTATTCTCGATCTATTTCTGTATTTAAGACATTTTGTCTATCCTTCTTATCAATAGACCCAAAAAAAAGAAAAATCGAAATCTCAGAACGGAAAGAGATATAGCATAAATCCAGTTCACTATATTTGGTGTCTATATGACAATAGTAAAAATTTTGGAACTAGTTGGAAGTTCAGATAATAGCTGGGATGATGCAGTTAAAAATGCATTAGCAGATGCATCGAAAACTGTGAAACACATTGTTGGAATAGATGTTCTAGGATTCAAGGCTGAAGTAGCAGACAATAAGATTGCAAACTATAAAGCTCATGTAAAAGTCGCCTTCTCAGTAGAAAGATAAACTTAGATTGGCAAAATGTAATAACGAAAATAAACATTAATTGGTAAAAAGAATCTTCCTTTATCTCTTTTTTAGAAAAATTATGGTGCGCTTTAGTTCTGAAATAATTGTATATTAAAACAATTGATATTTAGCATGGCTATTGAATATCAACATTCATATCCTCATTCGAAAGGAGACTATCCTTGCCTAAGAGCAGAGAAATATCAGAAATGGTCGATAAATTACTGGCTGGAGATCGTAAAGCAGCTGCCAAACTTATGACCATAGTAGAAAATGAAGAAACAATTGCTAAATCAATTACAAAAAAGCTCGGACCTCACATCGGTCGAGGATATAATATTGGTGTTACTGGGCCATTAGGAGCAGGTAAGAGTACCATAATAAACGCTATAGTGAAGGAATATAGAAATAAAAAGCAGAAAGTTGGCGTCGTAGCAGTTGATCCATCAAGCGAGTTTACGGGTGGAGCTTTACTAGGAGATAGAATTAGGCAGACAAGTAGCATTGGAGACAAAGGAGTATTCTTTAGGAGTATCTCCACTAGAGGGTGCCTTGGTGGACTATCAAGATGTGCCAATGATGTTGCGAAAATACTCGATGCTTATGGAAGCAATATTATTCTGATCGAGACGACTGGAGCAGGGCAATCTGATATTAATGTAGCTAGAATCGCTCAAACAACTATTCTCGTGCTTACACCGGCTGTTGGCGACGATATTCAATTAATGAAAAGTGGAATAATCGAGATCGCCGATATATTCGTTATCAATAAGGCTGATTTCCCTGGATCTGAAATTCTTGAGGTCATGCTTGAAGCTAGTCCACCAAAGAATAGTTGGAATAGACCAGTCATAAAGACTATTGCACGAAAAGGTGAAGGAATTCTAAAATTAATTGATGCAATTGAACAACATCGCAAATATGTCAAATTAAAGCCAGTAAAAAAAGTAAGAAAAAAACATTATGAATTCAAGAACACGCGCTACATGTCATTTAATTAGTATTAAGCAAAAATGGTTACAATTCTTACTAGCTTGTACACTTCCTAAAACATTCTACGATTTCTTTAAGGGTTGAACCAGGAGAAAAGACCTCGTAAACGCCGTGTCTCTCTTTTAAATCGTTGGCTTCATTCATGGGTATTATCCCTCCACATACAACAGGTACCTCAATTTTTTTCTCTCGCAGTTCTTTCATGAGCTCGGGAATCTTGACGTGATGCATTCCCTCCATGGAGCTAATTCCGATAGCATCAACGTCTTCTTCTTCTGCTGATTTAACAATCTCATCTTGGAATCGTGATGCGCCAAGGTATATGACTTCCATTCCAGCATCACGTAAAGCAGCAGCAATGACCTTCAATCCTCTATCATGAACATCGACGCCGACTTTAGATAATAGTATCCTTGTTTTCTTGTTTTTCTTTCTCATTATTAACATCCTCTTAATCTAGATGTGGCCACTCACCATAGACATCCCAAAAAACCTGATACATTTCACCATTTGTAACATTGGCTTTCGCAGCCTTAATTGCATATGGTGTGACATTAACGCCCTTCTTGCAGGCTTTTCGAAATTCTCCTAGTGTCTCTTCTACTGCTTTCTCGTTACGATTTTTTTTGACTCGCTTAACAGCATCAATCTCGGCATCTTCCTGCTCCAATTTGACTCTGCATACCTCAAAATCTCCAATCTTACTTTTGAACAGATTAACACCGACGATAGGAATATCTCCACGTTCAATAGCAAGTTGTGTTTGATAACTTGTCTGAGATATTTCTCTCCGAGGTATTCCAGCTTCAGTATAAGCTAGCATTCCACCAGCTTTATCGATTCTATCAAAATAACGCCATATTTCCTCCTCAACTTGGTCCGTCAACCATTCAACGTAGTATGATCCACCAAGAGGGTCTATCACGTTTGGAACTCCACTCTCATGATAAATTATATGTTGAGTTCTCAATGCTAGCTTAGCTGCTGCTTCAGTAGGGAGTCCTAAAGCTTCATCATATGAATCTGTGTGTAGAGACTGTGTACCTCCTATAATAGCGGCTAATGAGTGAATAGTAGCTCGTACTATGTTATTGAGAGGCTCTTGAGCTGTCAATGCGGAACCGCCTGTTTGAGTATGAAATTTAAAGATAAGCGATCGATCCTTCTTTGCACCGTATCTCTCTTTCAGAATTTTGGCCCAGACTCTTCGCATAGCTCTAAACTTTGCAATTTCTTCAAACAAATTGTTGTAAGCATTCATAAAGAAGGATATTTGTGGAGCAATATCATCTATATGCCATCCTCTGCTTAATGTTTCATCTATGAAGACTGTGGCATCTGCAAGTGTGAAAACTGCTTCTTGGATAGCGTTTGATCCAGCTTCTCTGATATGGTAACCGCTAACGTTGATTCCATACCATTTGGGTGTATGTTTCATACAAAATTCCTGTAAGTCAACTGCAAGTTTTATAGATGGTTTAAGTGGGAGTGGAGGGTTTCCGACATGGAATAACCATAAAGGATCATTTTGAGTGGTGCCTCGAAGGTTTTTCCTTGGGATACCTTGTTTATCAGCCATTGCAATATACATTGCATATGTTGGTAAACCTAAGAAATGAGTAACTACGGATGTCGATAACCGGCCTATTGGGAGGTCTTTAAAAATTCTTTCAAGAGCTTCGATCGATGAGATTGAGGCACCGCCCTGTCCTACTTCACCTCTCATTCTTGGATCATCTGCATCGAAACCATAGATTGTAGGAGAATCTAGAGCTAGATTTAGACCAGTCTCTCCTTCCTTTACTAGAAATTTGAAACGCTCGTTGGCGTCTTCACCTGTTCCAAAACCGCTTAGAAGCCTAACTGTCCAAGGTCTTCCTCGATACATTGTAGGGTAAACTCCGCGTGTGAATGGATAGATGCCAGGAAAACCAAGCTTCTTTAGATAATCGAAATCATCTATGTCGGTTGGATCGTAAATTGATTTAAGAGGAATTTTTGAGGGAGTTGTTTTTGGAGCTTTATCTTTTATTTTTGTGTCTTTGATCCATTTATCATAGGTTTTTTTCCATTTTTTACGAGCTTGTCTGATTTCAGTGCTTTTACTTCTCTTTGGCAATGTTTGTTTTTCAACCCCGTCGTAAGCTCTTAATGAACTTATGATTCCAATTCTCATTAAAGATATAGTTAACTCATACCTCATATTTCATTTCTAAAAACATGAGGATCAATGAATAGCCAATCATGTTGAGTTGAACTGAAGCTGTGTTCAGACTATCTCAATATTGCTAGTCTAAGGAGTAGACAGAGCATTTGAGCAAGATGAAAGAACCTATTGTTGTTTTGGAAAATGTACATCTAGAGCGTGAAGAAGACAAGATCCTCAGAAATATAAATTGGACAGTCTTCCCTGGAGAACATTGGGCTATTATTGGTCAAAATGCAGCTGGGAAAACTCTTTTACTCAAAATCATCGCAACTTATCTCTGGCCGACAAGTGGAAGCGTTGAGGTTCTTGGAGAAGAGTTTGGATCGATAGAATTGCATAAACTTCGTCAAAAGATAAGTTGGATAAGCTCGGCTCTCGAACAAGAGCTACCACAGAATCAATCAGTGATAGAGGTAGTCCTTTCCGGATATTTTTCAACTCTTCGTTTATTCGATAAGCCCACAAAACAGATCGTTCAACGTGCAAGAAAACTTCTACAGCTTATGGGTTTGAATTCACATGAACAGCAAATATTTGAAACCTTATCAGTTGGGGAGAAAAAAAAGGGTCTAATTGTCCGTGCAATGATTAGAAAACCAAGACTACTGATTTTAGATGAGGTATGTGCTGGTCTAGATCCTATAGCTAGAAGAAGATTCATCAATTCACTTAGACGATTGGTTCACAAAAAATCAAATATTACAATCCTTTATGTAACCCATCATCTGGAAGAAATCTTTCCCGAAATAACTCATGTACTTGGTCTTAAGAATGGGAAAGTTGCTTTCTCAGGGAAAAAGCAAGATCAATTAAATCAGAAAAATATGAATTCCTTATTTGGATCAAAAGCTAAGCTAAGAAAGAAAAATCAAACGTATTATCTTGATATTTTCTAAAGATATGGCTAATACATGGTGAATGTAGACTAGCCAGAAATTTAACTCATCTATCAAAGTATATTGATTTGCCTTTCGCTGAGATCGGTATTCCCATTACAATACTAGATTTCTTCATTAGACCTAATCGTAAAGCAGCCGTACCAATTCTATACATGATTCTATTATCCGCATTATGATCCATGGCGGTTTTTGATGCTGATCCTAATGCTATACCCATATCCAGTATCTTGAAGATGCAATTGGGTCCTGTAAAATCAACACCTTTAGATCTAGAGAATTCATTGAATTCTTTACAAGTTTTATATCCACATCCGCCACAATCTAGTCCAAAATTTTTTGTTCCTTCAACACCTACTAATATTATGACTTCTGAATCCCTCACATTTTTTCCATCTCGTAAAAATCCTTTCGAGTTCCTTTCTTCTCCAATTTTATCCATCTCGGCGGCTATCTTGTCTTTGTCTTCGCCATAGATCAGAAATGTCTCTACATCATCTTTACCACCAGATTTTGGAGCTGTTCTAGAGGATATCATCATCAATTTAGCTACATTGAGCAAGCCTTCATTTTCGGATAGATTACTTTTGATAATAGGCAAACTAACCACCCTCAGAAATGACATTAAGAGAAGCTGTTAAACTATTTTAAACAATGTCATATCCAAGGATCTATAAGTTAATGCTTCACAATGATTAATCGATCATGATAATTAGATATCTACTAGTATTACATTAATAATCAAACCTTATCTCATCAGTTGTTAGCGTGAACACAATTATGACCATTTTCGTAACCAAGGCTAACGGAACCAGACAGCCGTTTGATAAAGCAAAACTAGTTCGAACCTGTCGTAGAATGGGAGCTACAGAAGAGATAGCTCATCATATCGCTAAAAGCATCGAAGCAAGATTATTTGATGGAATTGAGACAAAGAAAATTCTTAGTATGATTTTTGTTTCAATGAGAAAGCACAAACCAGTTCTAAAACACATGATAGATCTTCGTAAGTCATTGAGCTTGCTAAGATCAAAACCTGATTTCGAACTATTTATTCAATTATTATTGAAGGAATATGGATATGATGTTGTTCCTAATCTGATAATTAGAGGTAAATGTGTGGAACATGAAGTGGACGCCTTAGCAAGTAAAGAAGGAAAAACAATGATTGTAGAAGTGAAACACCATTTCGATTATCATACTCCAACAGGCTTAGATGAAGCTAGAATAGCAAGAGCAGTCTTTGAAGATGCTACTGAAGGACATGAGATTGGGTCAAATGATCTGGAAATAGATGAAGTGATGATTGTTTCAAACACGAAATTATCTGGGCACGCAGAGAGATATGTTAAATGTAGAAATATCAAACATGTCGGGTGGAATCATCCTCCCAAATCTGCCCTTCAAAACTTGATTGAAGATAAAAAACTATATCCGATTACTATTTTGAGAGGTTTAAGATCTCCAGTAAAGGATAAACTTGTATCTGCTGGAATAGTGATGATAAAACAACTTACTGAAATAGATCCAAACGAATTAAGAAGAAGAGCACGAATCTCAAAAAATGATTCTGAATCCATTATTAATAAAGCAAAAATCATATTCTCTGATAATGACTAAAATAGCGAGATATTACTGCATTAATTAGTAGTAATTATTCGAATTATTATCATCACAATAGTAGATGAGAATATTCAGAAAATATTCAATAATTCATAACATTCTGCCAAGTTGGTATTCATAAAAATGAGTAAGTCCAACCTAGAGATGCAAGTTAAAGTCCTACCCCAAAAAACAGGGGTCTATATCCTGAAGGCTGATGACGTTCTCTACGTTGGTAAAGCATCGAATATCAGGAATAGAGTGAAGAATCATCTTCTAGCTGCGAAATCAAACCTTCGTGAAGCCATGATTATTGAACATACCAAGAAAATTGATTATATCATTACAAATACAGATGTGGAAGCACTTGTAGAGGAAAACATTCTAATTAAACAATATAAACCCAAGTTTAACATTCAACTCAGTGACGATAAGACATATCCTTACCTCAAGCTGAGCTTGGATGAAGAATATCCTACACTTTCGATTGTTCGAAGGCCTAAGAACGATAAAAATCGATATTTTGGGCCATATGCTGATGTAGGTGCAATGCGGCAGACTCTGAAAACTCTTAGAAGCCTATTTCCTTTAAGGACATGCAAACTCGATCCAAGAAAGCCTAGAAAACGCCCTTGCATGAATTATCAAATTGGACTTTGCAGTGGAATTTGTGCCGGGCTTATTTCAAAAGCAGAATATAATGAGAGAGTCAAAGAACTACTTTTTGTTATGGAAGGAAGGCCTGATCTTGCAATCGAAAAACTGAAAAGTAAAATGTTACAGGCATCGTCGAATCTTAAGTATGAAAAAGCTGCGCACATAAGAGATAGGATAGAAGCCTTAGAGAAGACTCTTTCAAAAATGACAATAGTGTTTTCCAAGCCTATCGATCTTGATGTTTTAGGAGTTGCTAAAACCCAAACAGAAGCTTGCGTTCAAGTAATGCAAGTCAAGAACGGTCAATTAGTCTCATCAGAATCCTTTGAAATGAAAGCCCAAAATGCAGAAGATAATGAGATAATCGAATCATTCATACAACAATATTATTCTAAAAGAACTTTCTCTCCTCCTGAGATCATAGTCTCAACAAAACTTTATGATGCTTCAATTATTCAGGAGTGGATGTTCGAGAAATTCAATTCTAAAACTAAGATATCAACTGGAGTAAGAGGTCAAAAACGTCGGCTACTCAAATTAGCGATAGAAAATGCTAGATCACATCTTGATGAATTGGCTGATAAAAAAAGAAGAGCTCTTAAAGGATTGAAAGAACTTCAAAAAATTCTCGAATTTGATACATTACCAAAATTAATTGAGTGTTTTGATATCTCAACATTGAGAGGCAAAAGTTCAGTCGGATCCATGATTTCATTTCTAAATGGAGAACCGTTGAAGAGACAGTATCGAAGATTTAAGATTAAAACAATTGTAGGGCAAGATGATCCAAAAATGATTGGTGAAATAATTCATCGAAGATATAGGCGCTTACTCCAAGAGAAATCTCAACTTCCAGATCTGATAATCGTAGATGGTGGAATAACTCAACTTAATGCAGCTAGAAGGTCTATGCTTGAATTGGGGATGGAACTGCCTATTATAGGATTGGCAAAGCAATTCGAACATGTATATTCACCTAATAGAAATAGACCAATGTCGTTACCAAAAAATTCCGAAGGTCTATACTTACTTCAAAGAATAAGAGATGAAGCTCACAGGTTCGCGATAGCATATCATAGAAAACTGCGAAGTAAAACTGCAATTAGTGCGCGCGCTAAGTAGCATAAGTTATCGGTCATCTGAATGCCTACATCAAGTAAGGTCTAGTTGATCACTTACCAACTTCGAAATGTCTGTAATCTTAAGTGGCAACTTCTCAATTTTGGCAGCTTCTCCTAAACCTATGAGGCATGCTGGGCATGCAGATATCAACAGTTCTGCTTTGGCGTCTTTTACCTGTTTAATTCTTGTTACTCCAACTTTGTTAGCTAAGTCAGGTACTACTGCTTTCATTACTCCACCTGTTCCACAACATCTTCCTGCACTTCGATTCTCTGGTAGTTCAGCAATATTTTCTGCATATTTGGCGATTATAGCACGAGGTTCGTCATACATACCAACTAAACGTCCAAGTTCACATGGGTCATGATATGTTACTATGCCTGTAAACCGACTTTTTGGTTTGAGTCTTTCATCTTCAAGTTTTGAATTCAAGTATTCGACTAGATGAATTGATTGGAATTTCAATTGGTGACCTAGTATACTCGGATATTTCTCCTTAAATGCTCGATAACAGCCTGGACAGTTGAAGATGACTTGTTTAGCATCCATGTTTTCTATAGCTTCAACATTGTGCCTAGCTATCTCCTCAAGTCCTGGAGTGGCTCCACTAAAGTCAAGTGGTGCACCACAACACCATTCGTTTCCACCTAGTATAGTCCAATCCTCGCCTAGGTGATTTAGAATTGAGGAGACAGATTTAGCAACTTCTCCAAGACGACCAGAGTAGGAGGTAACACATCCCACGAAGTATATTGTCTGAGCTTTCTCCTTTCTGGGAACATTGGCAGATTCATAATCTATCCAGTCTTCTCTTGTATCATTTGGTAGTCCATACAAATTCTTGTGTTTTCTTATTTGTTTAGAGACTTCTTTAACAGAGTCGGGAGAACAACCATCCATGAATGTGGTTTCTCGAGCCGCCTTCCAAAGATTAACTAGGTCGAATTCAACTGGGCATACACTCATACATCGGCCACATAATGTGCATTCATAGAGAAATGAGTTGAGTTCCTCCATGTCCTTCTTCTTAATCTTCCGTTTGAATATCAATGAGATTGGACCGCGTTGCTTGAGAACCTTAGATCTATACGCAAGTAGCCTCGCACGCGGTGAAGATGACTTGGATTTATTTTCGTCATGAACTGGACAAGCCTCCACACAGTCTCCGTCTTTTCCACATGCCATTAGTTGAGTGACACCATAACGAGTAAGATTTCCAAATGATCTGTTCTCGTTCACATCTTTAAATTTCAAAACTTTAGGATGAGAAATCCCTCGATTCAGAACTAAAGCAATACATGCTATTGCTTTCATTATGCCGCCAGAAAACAGTATAGAGGCAAGTAACCATCCATAAACGATAAAGATGTGAAAGCCGACAACAAAGGTTTGATCAATGAAGGGAATTGTTAGAGTTATGAGAGTATATGGTAATGGTTCAACATAGAATATCGAATTTATTGTATATGAAACCCCATATGCAACTATAATCCCTATAATAGCGAATTCAACATAATCGAAACGGGAGAGCCCGTCACGGAGCTTCCTATTTTTAACTAGTTGGATACCATATAAAACGAAACCTATGACAAAGAGTGCACCCACATATCTGTGAAATATCCTGACTGGATACATAAAATCAGGCCATAGAGGACGCGCACTCTCTAATGTCATGCCAGCTCCATGGCAGGATGAACATTCTCCTATGTTTAATGCATGTGGAATTTGCTTTCCAGTTTCAACAAGTGGATCGCTCAATAATGTAAAGATAAATGAAAGATCCAAGGCTAACCATGATAATAACACTAGGACCATTGAAACATGAAAGAGCCAGAATGATATGGAACTAAACCACATTCTTGGATATGCGAAAAGCTCAACCAACGCATTTACAAGAGATTTTTTAGTTGGATATTTGAAAGCTCGGATGCGTCGATCGATCTTCAAGATGCCTTCATCACATTAGAAACTATTTTTCCGTTTGTTAGTTTCAATCTATGTTAAAAATACATCTATCTGCTCAGGTAAATTTCAAATTGTTAAAAAGTGTGTACTATTTGTTATCAATTATTATTTTCTCAAGTTTACAAAATAATATCTTAGCTAGATAAGTACACACTCGATATTTACTCCTTATCTTGTTTTGAAAATTGTGCTTGGAATAATCATGATAATAATTAAGCGTAAAATGAATTAATCCTAGCATCCGCTAGTAACTGTATAAAATATTCGTCTATAGTGAGAATTTCTTGAGATTATATCTTAATTACTCGATTCTTACCCTTTGCATCAACAATATGAACTGAACATGCCAAGCAAGGATCATATGATCTAATAGTTTTACCCACTTCTGTTGGGTGTTCTGGATCGTCAACAGGAACTCCTATGAGAGCTTGCTCAAGTGGTCCCATTTGTCCATTATTGTCTTTTGGAGAGCAGTTCCATGTTGAAGGTGAGATTATCTGATAGTTAGCTATCTTCTTTTCACTAATTTTGATATAATGAGTCAACGCTCCTCTGGGTGCTCCCCATAAACCTAAACCTTCACCTGATTCAGGAACTTGAGTTGGTGTATAGACTGGTTCTGCTGGAACGATGTTATCTACCCATGATTCCATCTCTTCCATTATCAAGAGCATCTCAGCAGCTCTGGCGTAAATTCTGTCGTATATTGAAGCGCCTTTGTTTGACTTAGCGGTATATAATCCTGATACAATCATTCTTGCCAGTGGTCCAACTTCAACGACGTTGCCTTCGTATCTGGGTGCTTTCAACCAAGTGTATGCTTCATCTTTTCCATAGTTGGGATTTGGTAGAGATTCATCCTTCAGGTTTCCTCCACTATCATCAGCGTACCATGAATGTTTTATATCTTCACGGATATTTGCTGGATCCATTGCTCGCTGTTCGCCATTTATTATTACGCCTCTTTTGAGAAACATGTCTGGAGGTGAGACTGGATCTGGATATACTCCATATGAAAGGAAATTCGTGGGGCCAACACCATAATCTTGAAGTTGAGGGTTCTGATCTAAATAGTCTAGGACAGCTGGAGCAACTTCATTTACCGTTTTCTTAATTGAAGATAATCTTGATTTGACAAGAGAACCTACGCGAGGTAGGTCTTCATGTCTTATTGACTCTCCACCACCTACTACCGACCAATAATGAGGTGATTTACCACCAAATAGTGCGACTATCTGGTGACATAACCGTGAAACTGGCAGAACAACATTTTTCAGAACCTTGGTATAATCGTCTGTAAAGTGCTCGCTTTTGCTTAGACCTGGAACTAATCCATATAGGTCATAGTCTGGACCATTCAGAACAAAGATATGTGCGGCATGGGAAAACAGTGTAGTCGCACCTTCAATAATATTTCTTATGAGAACTCCGTTTCTCGGAGGATCTGCTCCGAATGCCTCATCAAGTGCACGTGCTGAAGCAATTTGATGTTCTGAGACACAGACTCCACAAACTGATGATGTTATTGTAGGAGCATCTCGGGGATCTCTTCCTGTTACAATTGTTTCTATACCTCTGAATAAAGTTCCAGAAGTTTTTGCATCAACTACTATTCCGTTATCAACCTCGACCTTAACTGAATAATGTCCTTCTAGTCTCGCGACTGGATCTATTTTAACTGTCTGAGTCATTGTTCTACACCTGTCTCCTTTTTCGCTTCTTTCTTATGTTTCCTTCTTCTATGTTCTGCATATGCGACTGCACCAACGGCAGCGGCACCTGTAGCTGCTCCGGCGATTAGAAGAGGATCTATTCCAAGTGCAGCTGAAGGTGGTATATCGGAAGCTTCTTCATAGAACGGTGCGAAAGGCTCATCAGGCCAACCTTTCTCCACACATGCTTTGCATCCACCTGCTGTTGTACATGAGTTGAGTCCTTGGTTCCATCTTCTTACTGTGCAGTCTGCCCGAGCTAGGGGTCCCTTACATCCGACTTTATATAGACATCCTGGTCCATCGAGTGTCTTGGCAAATACTCCTTCTTCATAATATCCTAGAAGTGAACAACCACTATGAACGGTTTCTTTGAATATTGCTGTAGGACGTCCAACTTCGTCTAGTTCAATTGGTAGTCCTTGGAGAGCCTGAGCGAAAGTCAGGGTCATCCAGTCTGGGTTAGGTGGGCAACCAGGTATGTTAACCACGGTTTTATCAGGTAATACTTCACTGAGGGATCTACAGTTTGTTGGATTGGGTTTGGCTGCGGGTATTCCTCCATAAGTCGCACATTGACCGACAGCTATGTTATATTTCGCTCTTCCACCAATTTCTTTTACCCAATCTTCTATTGGTACTGGTTGACCGTCTATCTCACCTACAGTACAGAAATAGCCTTCCGGAATTGCTCCTTCCATGATAAGAACATCTACAGGACTCTTATCTGAGACAACATCTTCCAATCTTCTAATGGCTGTTGCTCCCTCTGGAATCATTAATGTTTGATGGTAATCTATTTGAAGTCGGAATTTGGTAATGACATCAATTAGGTCTGGATCTGAACCTTGAAGAAGTGAGACGGTGCATCCTGTATCTTGGGCACCTGCAAGCCAGATAACACGAACATTATCTCCCTGAGCGTGCGCTTCTATTGCCTGAATGAAAATATCTCTGATATCTGCTGAATAGAGTTCAATGGTTGCAGCAGTTCCGATTGCTGCGCAGATTTTTAAGAAATCTCGTCTGTTTACCAAGACATTCGACCTTACTTTGGAGATTTCGCTCCCCTATCAAATGGGAGATATATATGGATTGCTACTTCTTTTTACTCGTTGAGTCTTGATTGTGAATATTTAAAGTCATTTTATCTAGTGTTTTCATTATTTCAGAGATAGCTTTTGGTATAGCTGCCTCAACGAGTTTTGAGAGTTCTATCCCTGCATCAAGAGACGATGGTTCAATTCCGATTAATACTATCTTTTTTGGTAAATCAATGACACCTTTAGCCATCTTCAGTGTAGAAATCAAATCTAGCTGGTGTAGACTTGTAAATTTCGGAAGAAGACTGATGTCATCTTCAATAACCAAATCTATATTTTTTACTGTACCAGGTTTATCGTCCATTCTTACAGCATCCACAATTATCACAAGTGAATTTCCCTCTATAACATTCAAAAGTTCAAAACTTGATGTTCCAATCTCGTGAATCTCCACTAATTTTGAGATATCTCTTTTTTTGAGTTGTCTGACTATGTGAATACCAACTCCTTCATCGCTCAAGAGTACATTGCCTACTCCTATCACGATTGGTTTGGAATTCTTGTGGGTCATATTTGATTCAACTGCAGTATGCACGATTAACTTTTCAATATTTATGGTGAGGATTTGAACCATTTCCAATGTAAAACATCATGTAAAACTACTAAGATGACAAATATCAGGCTCAAAATAATATGGATGCCTATCTAATTATGGCGAGACAATTTTAAGAATCTCGTAAATGATGTTTCGCCTACATCTTGTGAAGAATTAAGTTGAAAGCCAAGACCTTAATTTCTAGATAATTCTTCAGATTATAATCTCAAAAATTGTAGCAATCAAGAAGAAAAGAATGATAGTAAGCGTGTTTACTCTTCATAAATTTCTCCGGGATATCGATGCTTTGTATTGTTTCAGGTAGCGTATTTCGATGGGCATTTGGTCAGAATCTGGTTAGCGATCAACTGACCATCAGTATCTAATTCACCAATTACCACTACGTTTATTCCTTCCATGAAATTTTGAGGGATAGGACCTTTATATGAAACTATTATATCGTCTTGCTCATCCTTGAGCATAAATTTTAGACTTTGCGAATCTCCTGTTAATGGTCCCGTAACGTTTCCAATTACTTGTATTTCTTTTCCATAATATGCTTGAGGATTGTTTTTTAAATCAGAGATAGGTATGTATGGATTCACGATTGTGGTGGATGCTTGAAATATCAGATATCCCGCTACAAATATGATTGCTAAGATTATTAGGATCTTCAATAGTTTTGGTTTCAAGTTGATTCATACTTTTAATTTATTTAGTTTCTTTGAAATCTTCATAATTTTACTATGGAGCCATGTGAGATAGAGGAATATTAAGACCCAGAAAATGGCAGAGACTGTGAATAGTAGTTCAAGTGTTGTCATTTTACATTCTCCATCTTAACTGATTTTATAGTATCTATGGTTCTGTACATCTCCACCGTGATGTAGAACATCCATAAAAACAGTAATGTTACTGCAAAAGTAGAAGTTAAAAGTGTTTGAAGAATCGTTGGTTCAACTCCAATCTGCAGTTTACTTGTGGGTATTAGAGGCATAGGGTGAATGGTTGCCAAGATGATAGTTGAGAGATAGCTCAAAGGAATACTGATAAAAGCTAAGATTCCAAGAACCGAAGAGACTCTAGCTCTCTGTTCTTTGTCATCTATTGCCATCCTGAAACTGATGTAACCAAGATATGCTAGCATAAGAACCAATGTTGTAGTCTGTCTCGGATCCCAATTCCAATATAGTCCCCAAGCGACCTTTGCCCATATTGCGCCCGTGATTATAGTGATGATACAGAAGAGTAGTCCAAGTAGAGCTGAGGATGATGCATACAAGTCCCATTTGAAATTGCGTGTCTTAAGATAAAGAATGCTACTGAGAAATGTGATTGTAAAAGCAAGATAGGAGACCCAGGCTGAAGGTGTATGAATAAAGAAGACTCGGTAAGAGTCTCCAAGAGTTCTTTCCGGTGGAGCCCACAGGAAGATCATGTATAAGGCAGCAAGATTGACCAAGAATATTATAATTGGATAAATTTTCTTCATATTTTCACCTTTAATCATATAGAACATATTCAAATGTTATCCAAAGAGCGGCAATCATTAACAGAAGAAATGCGAAGTTGATCTGTAGCTCTGGAAGAATAGAGTTCACGTCTGCTCCGACAGCGAGTTTACCTGTGGCAAGTATTGAAGGTATAATTGTTCCAGGAAGCAGTGGCATAGAGAGAGCTGGTATAATAAGTGCTCTTGACTGTGAATACATTGCC
>MEZD01000017.1:0-147 GCA_001775955.1 Candidatus Bathyarchaeota archaeon RBG_13_38_9
CTTTTCAGCGATCTTGTAATTTTCTGCCTTTGCAATTATGCGATACCGCGGAGCAGCAATGTACGAAATCTCAATTGAGGTATTATTCTTGTCCTGTTCTGCCGAGGAAAGAACACTTTTTATCATCTCGACTCCATGGGGTTCATT
>MEZD01000017.1:237-446 GCA_001775955.1 Candidatus Bathyarchaeota archaeon RBG_13_38_9
AATTTCAAGCGATTTTATAGAGTCAATCCCCTTAAATGCTACCGCCTCAAACATGTCATAGAGATAATCAAATTTTTGCAAGACAACATCTTGCAGTTCCTTAACCTTCTCGTCGCTCATACTAGTTTTAGTTTTAATCATATGCATAAAGGCAGAAGCCTTTTCACTCTTCTTTACTTCAATGAGCTTAGATTTACGTTCTTCCCGTG
>MEZD01000017.1:546-694 GCA_001775955.1 Candidatus Bathyarchaeota archaeon RBG_13_38_9
CCTAATCCATCCAGTTGCAATTTCAGAGACATGTAGAAACGCTGTCATATCTTGATATTCGTCTAAAGCCACGTAAGCACCATGACCTGTCACTTCCTTTATCGTTGCAATCACTAAATCTCCTGCCTCAGGAAGTTGTTTGATATCG
>MEZD01000017.1:876-1018 GCA_001775955.1 Candidatus Bathyarchaeota archaeon RBG_13_38_9
AGAATCAGCGATACATTTTTTGGACGATTTTGAACAATTTTCATGACATCTTCTACCTTTATCACTCCAAGATTAATCGCATAGTTAATTTCATCTAAGATAACAATATCAAAAGTACCAAGTGAAATTTTTTGCTCGACGA
>MEZD01000017.1:1960-2102 GCA_001775955.1 Candidatus Bathyarchaeota archaeon RBG_13_38_9
ACATAGCTGGCGATTCATTAATTGCCCTCTCTAAGAATGGAATGACAAAGGAAGGAATGATCATCAAATCAAAAAGCCCAAGGCCTCAGTTACTTTCGTCCTATCAAGAAGTGGAAATATTTAGAGATCGAGTTACTGTTCA
>MEZD01000017.1:2168-2812 GCA_001775955.1 Candidatus Bathyarchaeota archaeon RBG_13_38_9
CATTTTTTTCCTTTTCTTGTTTATCTTGTTCTTTTTTGAATAATACTTTACCACATCATCGGCTGTCATGTCTAATTCGATGGTTGCCTGAAGTACAAAATGCCAAATATCTATCAATTCTTCCTTTGCCTCTTCGGAGTCAAACTCCGTATGCTTCTTCCACCATTTCCAATTTGTTAATCTTTGAAGTTCGATAGCTTCGTGTGTAATTGCTGTGCAAAGAAGTGAAATTCTTTCTTCGGTCTTTGAGGGATATCTTGATGATGCTAAAACAGAGGCGAGATTTCTTTGCATCTCAATTAATTTTTCTAGTTTATCCACCTACCAATCATAAAAATTCTTGAATATAGATTTTGACCTTCCGTGAAGATGGAATGGAGTCGTGCTTCCTATCGATGGAAAGAGATATGGAAGTTCTCCATTAGCATCTTTTTATGTATTAACTTAGAAAAAATCTTAATAAATGTTTCTGCCGCTGTAAATATAGCGCGAAAATTTGTATATTTTATTAATTATTTATACAATTCTTTTCAATACAATATAATTATTAAAAACAGATTTGTAATTCTTATTAACTTGGTTCTTAGAGTATTCTGGTATAATACGAATGATTATCTAGAAATTCAAAGATATTCTCTATTGTT
>MEZD01000017.1:2840-3132 GCA_001775955.1 Candidatus Bathyarchaeota archaeon RBG_13_38_9
TATAACTATCAGCAATCATACAAACCATCAGATCTTACCATAAAATGGGATTTTGTGGACGCCAAGGGTTTCAATAATCCGGCAGAGTATCGTGGTTCGTTAACCTTTGCTGCCTTTAATTCCAAAGACACATGGGTGAGATTTGATATAATATTATTCAATAGTTCATTGAATGAAAGTATTCTTTTTTCAAAAATATCTTCTGGCCTCTTATTTTCTCTTTTTGAAGAAATTGAATTAGTAAGTACAATAGCAATGTCGTTTTCCATTGCGTAGATGGCCAAATCATGTA
>MEZD01000017.1:3170-3656 GCA_001775955.1 Candidatus Bathyarchaeota archaeon RBG_13_38_9
TTCTTTTCGTTCAAAAACAAGTAACTAAAATTATCAATAATTATGAGGACAGGATGTAGATTTAACGCATAATTCACAAGAACCATTTGAACATTGGTTGACATTAGCCTAATACTTCTTATTTGATGAAGTATAGAGTCTGAATCTTGTTCTTTCTTGATGTATGAAAGAATTTTCTCTGGTCTGAAAAATCCTTGTGTATCTCCAAATATTATCGAAGAGTCCTTATAGTATATTGCGGCGTTCACACATAAAGAGTAGCATAAACCTGAACGTGCATCTCTGGAATCAGATAAAATGTTCGTAATTAACCCCGTTCTAATTCCCCCTCCAAGAATACCATCAATTGATGCTGACCCTGTTGTGATTATGGGCATTAAATTAAACTCTATGATTATTTATATACAAAGAAGGAGATCTCAGGAGAAACTTTTTATTGTCGATCTTATTTTTTGAAAACAAAAGTGAAAACCTAATATGTCATCA
>MEZD01000017.1:3704-3946 GCA_001775955.1 Candidatus Bathyarchaeota archaeon RBG_13_38_9
AATATGAAAGTATCTGTCAGACTTAAAAACGAGTTGGAGTACAGAGGCCGAATGAATAATGTAGATTCATATATGAATTTAATTTTGTTGGACGCAGAAGAATTTAATGGTGCAAATCCTGTTGCAAATTATGGGAAAGTAGTTATTCGCGGAAACAATGTGTTATTCATTAAAATAGAAAAGGATCTCTAAAAAAAAGAGACATTCTTGGGATTTGTCGTAACCAAAAATGGCAAGACGCT
>MEZD01000017.1:4219-4361 GCA_001775955.1 Candidatus Bathyarchaeota archaeon RBG_13_38_9
CAATCCATGAACAGAGCCCTGATATTTCTATGGGTGTTTCTAAGAATGAGAATGGGGTACAAGGAGCAGGTGATCAAGGGTTAATGTTCGGATATGCAACAAATGAAACCTCTGAACTTATGCCATTGCCCATAACTTTGGC
>MEZD01000017.1:4476-5138 GCA_001775955.1 Candidatus Bathyarchaeota archaeon RBG_13_38_9
ATTGATACTGTGGTTGTTTCCACCCAACATACTGAAGACATCTCAACATCTCAAGTTAGAGAAGAGGTTATTTCAAAGGTCATAAAACCAGTTTGCGAAGATTTGATAAATAATTCAACAAAATTTCTGGTAAATCCGACTGGCAGGTTTGTTATAGGAGGTCCTGTAGGTGACACCGGACTAACTGGGAGAAAGATAATTGCCGATACTTATGGTGGTATGGGCAGACATGGAGGAGGTGCTTTTTCGGGCAAGGACCCTTCTAAGGTAGATAGGTCTGCATGTTATATGGCAAGATATATTGCAAAGAATATTGTTGCATCAGGTTTGGCTTCAAAATGTGAAGTTCAACTTGCATATGCTATAGGAGTAGCGTATCCTGTTTCAATCATGGTCGACACTTTCAACACAGGAAAAGTTGATGAAGAGAAAATTGAATCACAAGTTCGAGAGATTTTTAATACTACACCTCAAGGGATAATTGAAACGTTACGCCTTAAACGACCAATTTATAAGAAGACTGCAGCGTATGGGCATTTTGGCAGAAATGATCCTGACTTTACTTGGGAGAAAACCGACAAATCAAGCTCATTTAAAACGTAAGCTTTCTTTTCATGTAGCCTCAGTCTTATGAAGCATTTCGTTTTATTTTATTAATTATT
>MEZD01000018.1:0-13628 GCA_001775955.1 Candidatus Bathyarchaeota archaeon RBG_13_38_9
TGACGATAGAGGAGAAGACAAATGATCTCGGCATGTATTCTGATTAGGACTGAGAGAGGACGATTTGATGAAGTCGTTGAACGCATGAAGCAATTTAGTGAAACAAAAAATGTAATAGCTGTACTAGGAAGATATGACGTTGTGGTTGAAATTGAAGTACCAGATTATGATAGCCTAGGAAAAACAGTAATGAAGATGGGTAAAATGGGTGGAGTGGTATTTACAGAAACATTACCGGAAATGAAAACAGAGGGACAATAGATATGCTAAGTGCTTATGTCCTCATAAAGACAATTCCAACTAGAATTGAGGTTACTTTATCAGAAGTCAAGAAATTTTCTCAAGTTAAAAAGGCATATATGGTTTATGGCCGATGGGACATCGTTGCATTGATGGATGTATCAGAATACAAGGAGCTCAAAACCATTACTGCTGAAATAAACAGCATGAAGGGTGTAAGGAGCACAGAGACGTTAGCTAGCACATAGTTATACATTTAAAATAGCAGTATTATTCATGAGATAACACCAGATCTCTTTGCCAGTCTTTCTGCCTGCCGAGCTGTTATTCCCTTATCCCCAAATACTGTGTATCTCTCAGGCCGAATTTGATGTATCATGGTTAGAGCTTTTACTATGTGTTTTTCCTCAACTCTCAACTGAGATGCATTAGTTGGAGCTCCAATTTTTTTTAACACATTCTTAACAAGTCTCCAATTCGCCTTTTGAAGATAAGCACTCATAATTGCACCTACACCACATTGTTCGCCGTGGAGGGAAGTATTAGATGTTATCATAGATAGTGCATGGCTGAACATGTGTTCAGACCCGCTGCAAGGCCTACTACTTCCTGCTATGCTAATAGCTACACCACAACTTATTAGAGCTTCAACAACTGTCCTAACTGCTTCTTCGCTGACAGACTTAATAACTGCAGCATTTTTCATAACTAGTCTCGAGCTCATTAACGCCAGTTCTGCCGCATAATCACCATAATATTCACCTTTGACTCGATAACCTAACTTCCAGTCGTGCACAGCAGTATACTTTGCCACGACATCTCCACAACCGCTTGCCAACAATCGATATGGTGATTTCGAGATGAGCGAAATATCTGCTAATATCGCTATAGGTGCTTGACCTCCAAGCGAATATGGCTTTTCAAGTCCCTTAATTGAAGCCTGAGAACTTGCTATACCATCGTGCGAAGCCGCAGTTGGAACACTAATGAAATGTAACTTCCTGTTGGCTGAAGATAGTTTTGCAACATCAATGACCTTCCCCCCTCCAAGGCCTATCACTACAGAGGGGCTTTTTTCAGCGATAATCTCTTCAGCTGATCGAACAGATTCTATTGTCGAGTTCTTTGAAGTAAAGTAGTATGTAGAAATAGAATATTGATCAAATATATGATCAATCTCTTTTTCATGTAAACCACCCATCTTTGTTCCCCTAATTACGAGAACTTTTTCATGGAATCCAAATTTCTCACAGATTTGACCAAGTTTTTCTAAAACTTTTGTTCCGATTATAACCTCTCGGGGGAGTTGCATATAATGGGCATGCAATATTATGACCTCTCAAATGAAAAGTGCTATACCTATCAGATTTGAAACTAAGAGAAGTATTCCCAGGTATCTCACAACCAACCGTGCAATATTATACATAAATGAGGTGAGGTTTTCAAGGGATCGCGATCCTAAACTGGTTACACTAACGTTTTTGGAAGACGAGCATATAGTTACATCCTCCAAGTTTTCTTGGGCGTCCTTAACAGTCTTTTTAATCGAATTCACAATATTATCTTGATTCAATATCTCCCCAAATGGGTAATAGCCTAATTTTGCACGTACGAGACCATTGACTACATGTGTATCAGTAGTCATTATCTCACCTCCATCAATTCCAATATCATTTAAAGAAGTAAGAATTTTTTCTCTCAGCCCTTTTATCATGTTATTTGCGTCGATGAGTATGTATGCTATTAATTGATCAGAATTCTTGAATAAGAATACCCTCATTCCACCAGGACCCACACCTTGTCTTGGATTGTCATTTTCAAAATTGTGTTTAGCAACACCCATCTCGATCTTTGTTCCGGTGGCACTTGAGGATTCTATGGCTTTGTATGCAGCAGATCTTAGATTGTTTAACTCTTCTTCACTAAACATTTTCACTTGATCAATGCAATTGTGTGAATCAATTATTCCTACATGTTTGAATTTGTTCTTTGCCATCGATGCGACTTCTTTACCTAACTCAATCGGTATATCTTCCATATCCTTAGGCGACTGTGTAAGTGTAAGTAGTAGACATTTTCCGAAAATTTGGGCATTAACTTTTGCTGATCCCACTTCGATTGTTTTGAAAACAGAGGCTATATTACTTGGTTCACAATCTCTTAACATGGTTTTGATTGCGGAAATCACTTTTGTATTATCTTCTTGAGAGACCAGATTGTTTTCATGACCAGATATTCCGTGAGGTACAAAAACTGCAATGCTCTTTGTTTCAAATTGATTCTGGATCAAATATGGGAGCATACTACTCCCAACATTAAGAAATGGCCCCGGATGAAAATTGGATATAACAATTATTCCTTTCATCTTACTGTTGCTTTTGCTATCAAATCGAATAAGTGTCACTTCTATTTCACTTTCGATTCCAATCTCTTTCAAAAAGGCTTCAAACATCTCATTTTTCCTATCAAGCCAATCGACGAGGAAAGCTTTGAATATCCTCATAGGAGACACTTTGATGATTCTTTTTCCTTGTCGCTCGATAAATCTGAGTAAGAATATCAAAGGGACTATCGAAATAGTAGTCGCCAGAATGAAGGCCCCCCAGATTATAGTTATTTTGGATACCACTAAGAAGCTAACTGTCAATGTAGAAATCAATGGTTGAAGAAGTGAGAAGATAATCTTACGCAGGTTTGACTTGGATGATAGTGAGAATACAACAATTGATCTTAAAGGAATAATTGTAAACAAACCAATTAAGAAAGGATCTTGAGGAAAAACAAAGATATCTAATTGAATATGCCCAATTGTTCCTAGAATAATAATTAAAATCCAAGTCGTACAAGAAAAAAGCGAAAGGGCGAGAAATCTTCTAAAAGAAAATGGAGGATCGTCTTTCAGAAGAATAAGTGAAGCAATGATATCTACCAATACTGAAGGTACAAAAAACACAAAAATACCGAAAACAATCCCGTGAAGAACTGATGAAAATACTGGATTAACGAGAAAGAAGGCCAACAAGCAACCGATGATACTAGTAGCAATAAGTTGAAACAGAAGGATTGAAATCGAGGGAAAGGCTAAAAATCGTGTAAATCGATAGTACGGAAGCATCCTACCTATGAAATGTACACTGGGATGGTCCACACTGAGGTACCTCGATGTTATTTTAGATCTTTTCTAAATACTTGACCAATTTTTCTGTATTTTTTATAGAGGATTCTTCAATTAGAGTACCTGTTATGAGGATATCAGCCCCAGCATTTACAATTTCCCGAGCATGTTCTGTAGTGTTTATTCCACCACCTACTATGACCTTTATTCCTACAGAGTTTTTAACTAGAGAAATCATCTCACTAGAAACGGGTATTTTAGAGCCCGACCCCGCTTCAAGGTATACGAAACGCATTCCAAGATACTCAGCAGCAAGAGCATACATTGATCCAAGCTCGGGTTTATCTGAAGGTATAGGTAGAGCTTGACCAACAAATCCTGCAGCGCCAGTATTCGAACCAACTATAATATATCCCATTGGTAAGACCTCAAGATCATAGCGCTTCACTAACGGGGCGCCTAATGCTTGCGCTCCTGTGATGTAGTAGGGATTGATAGAATTCATCAAAGAACTAAAGAAGATGGCATCTGCATATTCGCTTATTCCAGCTATGCCATTTGGAAATAATATTATGGGTATACTAACATTATTCTTGATCGATTTGATTATCTCATCAAGTTCACGTTGGGATACAACCGTACTTCCTCCCACCATAATTGCTGAAGAACCCATCTCTTGAAGTTTATTTGCAAGTTCACTAGCTTTTTCGGGGGTAACATTCTGAGGATCAATCAAGGAGAGATGAATCGCACCATTTCGTGCAATTTTATCTAGAAGATACCTCTCAACCTCCCCAACCATTTTTCTCATCTCACATTCAAGGAATCATTTGAAGATAATCTACTAACCTGAAAACTTTCATTTCTTTCTAGTTTAAGGGTTCATATAGATTGCCGATATTAATTCATTTATTATGATGTTTCTGATTTCATTATTAGATGCTTTGCGTATCCAAAATAGTAGCTGTTATTTATCCTTATAGAAGATCAAATACTAAAAACCGGTTATGGGTACATTAGATTGAACAATTGTTGGAAGATAATCTATGAATTCTTATTTTTTTTTAAAATTTAAGGGAAGTTTTACTTTAATTAGGCCAATAAATTGTTTTATGATCGGCTTCGCCGTAATAGCGGGTCAATATATCGCATTGGGCATGTTACCTAACTTTAACAATGCAGTTCTTGGATTTTTTTCTGCAGCTTTCCTAATGGCAAGTACGATGTCGATGAATGATTACTATGATCTTGAAATTGATAAGATTAACTGTCCAAAAAGACCAATACCATCAGGAATCATAACACCAAAAGAAGCAATTCTAATTAGTATAATCTCGGGGCTCATAGGAATAATTACCGCAGCTTTAATCAATATGCATAGCTTAGCGGTAGCATCTTTCGCACTGATTCTTATGTTATATTATAATACAAGAGGAAAAAAAACAGGACTCTTCGGAAACATTTTAGTTAGCATATGCATTGGTCTGCCATTTATTTTTGGAGGTGCTGCAGTTGGTAGAGTAACATACCTCTTGTTACTTTTTTCATTAATGGCTTTCATCTCAAATCTAGGCAGGGAAGTGACTAAAGGCATAATGGATTTAGAGGGTGATCGCTTAAAAAAAATCAAGACAATTGCTGTTATGCATGGGCCAAGGAAAGCATCTATTGTTGCAACGATGTTGTACATTATTGCGGTAGGAGTTAGTTTTGTACCACCAATTCTTGGAATGGTTAGTAGGGCTTACATTCCATTTGTGCTGGTGTCTGACATTGGATTTGTTAGCTCAAGTGTTTCTTTAACAAGGAAATATGATATGGAATATGCAGAACAGACCAAGAGAAGAGTGCTGATATGGATGTTTTTTGGTCTTCTGGCTTTCATTGCTGGCAGTATTTACATTAAATAATAACTTGTCAGAAAAAATATTTGGTTCAAGTGCTAATTAGACTTTTGACCAATCTCTTCAACGATTTCTTTTGCACGATCCATTCTAACTTTTCTCTCCTTGACCATGATAGCAGCTACCTTGTCTATCATATCACCTTCAGCTCCAGCCATAGTAGCAACATTTCTTGCATGCAGTGTCATATGACCTCTTTGAATGCCTTCAGTCGCTAAAGCTCTTAGCGCTGCAAAATTTTGAGCAAGCCCAACAGAGGCTATGATTTGAGCAAGTTCTATCGCGGTTCTGACGCCGAGAATTTTTATTGAGATTTTTGCTATTGGATGTGTGGCTGTTGCACCACCTATAAGTCCAACTGCCATAGGAAGCTCAATTGTTCCAACAAGATCACCTGCATCATTTTTTTCCCAAGTACTAAGAGGTGTATAGCATCCTTGAATTGCTGCGTAGGCATGAGCTCCAGCTTCAACGGCCCTGGTATCGTTACCTGTGGCTAAAACAACTGCTGTGATACCATTCATTATTCCCTTATTATGAGTTGCACATCGATATGGATCTGCAAGTGCGAAGTGGTAAGCTTCAACTATTCCATCTACTACCGGTTCTCCTCCAATAGCTGTTTTAGAAAAAGTTGCTTTTACTCTAGCAAGTCTTTCAGTGGCTAGATTTGAAATTATTCTAAGGCGTACTTCTCCTCCGGTAATTTCTTCAATAGATTGGGCTACAGCTTCAGCCATTGTATTTACAGCATTCGCTCCCATTGCATCTCTACAATCTACAAGGAGCTCTATAATTACCATATTACCAACGAATGTTTTCAAAACCTTACATCGTAGGTCTTTAGCGCCTCCACCCTTTGATACCAGGATCGGATCCTGATCGTTTGCCTTTCTCAAAATCTTCTCTTTATTGGATATTATTGACATTCTCGCGCCATATGGATCTTGAACGTTTAGTACCTGTATTTGGCCTATCATAATTGGATCTGTGCAGCTAGCAGTGAATCCACCTTTCATTCTTGCCATTTTTGCTGAATTGCTGGCAGCAGCAACAACAGAAGGTTCCTCAATCGCCATTGGAATGAGATAGTCTTTTCCATTGATAAGAAAATTAGTGGCAATTCCCAAAGTGACTGGCATAACACCTATAACGTTTTCTATCATTCGATCTGCAAGTTCGGCATTTAATGAACCAGTTGTCTGAAGAGCTTTAACTTCTTCATCATTTAGTGAAGCAAAATCCTTTAGAATATTAATCCTTTCATTTAGAGAGAGTTTGTAGAAGCCTGATAGCTGAGAACTTTTTTTCATGACTCATACGCCTTTAAACATGATCTATTAGTAGCTAATTAATAAAAAATTCATAATCTCCAATTGAATTATTTTGTGATAAATCTACCGGAGTGTTCGTTTTGCATATTCTTCAGTAGAATATCCTCTTTCATTCAGCCAATTGGCTGTATCGCCTTTAATGATCAAAGGCACTTTTCGCAGCATACTAACCTCCTTGGCACCTACAAGAAACATGCTTAATCTTAATTCTTGAATTAGAGTTTCCACCATTTCGTTAAGAAACTTGTAGCCTTGAGTAGCTGCCTTTAGTATAGGTAATGCCATACCTCCAGCTGAAGCTCCGAGCGCTATTGATTTGGCTATGTCGAGGCCAGTCCTCAAGCCTCCTGATGAAATCACGATTAGATTTGTTTTTCTTGTTGCCTCTACAAGGCTTACACAAGTTGGTATTCCCCAATTTCTGAAGGTATTTCCTAATCTCTGTTGGATTGTTCTCCCTGCTTTGATAGCCCTGAAATATTCTACTAGAGACCAACTTGTTCCACCTAGTCCTGCAACATCGATACCTTTTACACCTGTTTTCTGTATGAGTGAAGCCATTTCCGCAGAAATTCCAGATCCTGTCTCCTTAATGACTATGGGGATTTTCAAATTGGAACATATTTCTTGAATTTTTAAAAGTACTCCATTAAAATTTGGTTCACCTTCGAACTGTACCGATTCCTGAAGTGGATTGGAATGTATCATCAAAGCATCTGCCTCTACCATTTCTATAGCCATCTTTGCTTCTTCAACACCATAATTCTTTGAAAGCTGTGGACAGCCAATATTAGCGAAAACCAAAGCGTTGGGAGCGAAATCTCTAACCACACGATAAGTTTTTTTCAAGTTTGGATTTTCAATGGCTGCTCTCTGACTTCCAACACCTATTCCCAAACCGTATTGTTCAGCACACAAGGCGAGCATCTTGTTTACCTTAATTGCCTTAGCGGTGCCTCCTGTCATTGACTCAATTATTAGTGGCGCATCAAGCATTCGTTCAAAAATTTTAAGTGAGGTGTCTATATCAGACAAATCGAGTTCCGAAAGTGTTTGATGGATCAAAGTGATATCTTCGAATCCTGCACTAGTGTCTGAAATGACATTTTCTTTAAGAGATATTTCCAAATGATCTTTTTTTCTCTTCTCTATTTTCATTCATTTATCTTTCCAGGTTAAGCTAATATTAAATTTGAAATCATTTTGGAGAACGATCATATTTACGTTTATGTAGAGAGATTTTCACTTTTTACACCTGTATTATCAATTGAAACAATATAGGAGCTCCCACCTGCATTTTCTATAGCATTAGCGACTTTGTATTTATTGTCGGGTCGACATAGAGCTATCATACATCCACCCCCTCCAGCACCAGTTAATTTTGCTCCCAATGCTCCTGCCTGTTGTGCGACGTTCACTAATCGATCAAGCTGGACAGTTGATACACCAATTTTTTGGAGGAATTTTTGGTTCTTATTCATTAACTTACCTAGATTGTCAAAATCGCCTTCCCTGTAAGATTTTACCGCCTCCATAGTCAGTTTCCCAGCAGATTTGCTTATTCTACTAATTTCTCCGTTACCTAGATTTACACGTTGAGTTACCTTAGTAACTAGATCTCCAGTGGATCTTTTATTTCTTGTATCACCTATCACAATATTGATACTGTTGTTTGGTTTAAGATGTTCAGGAACTTTACCTATTTTAAAGAAAATAACTCCGCCATAAGTTGCTGTGGTGCAATCTATACCTGAAGGTTTTTTATGGATTAACTTTTCTTGGATTGAGGCTATCTCAAATATATCATTCTTCTCTAATTCGAGATTTAGATATCGAGCAACTGCCATAGTTGTGGAAACGGCAGTTGACGCTGAAGATCCTAGACCGACTCCTACAGGAATCTTCGAATCTATTTGAATTTTTAGACCACGATCGATTTGCCCCGCCGTCTGCAAGATTTTTTCTACAATATGCTTTAACGGATCCATGACCCCATTATTAGATATCTGATTTGATTTTTTTCCTAATTGTTTTATTGAAAATTTACTTGTAGTCCCCAGAGCTGAAGACGATATCTCGATAATTTTTGGCATATTTGATCTGACAGTAACTTTTGAATAAATATCAATTGCTGCAGCTAGAGCTGGTTGACCATGTACGACAAAATGTTCTCCCGTCAAAATAACCTTGGCAGGAGCAGTAGCAGTTATCAATTGAGAATCTCTCGCAATTGAAAAGTCATACTTTAACAGAAATAGCTGCATATCCAACTACAGAAGATAGATCTCCTGAGATATCACCACTAGTCTTGTATGATAAGAGTTTGGCTTTAATCGCCCCAACTTTTTTTGAATAGACTATTGAAGATATTACAGGTCCAATTCCACACATGGAGATAGAATTTGACCGAACAACATCATCAAGTTTATTTTCATCAAGATTTTCTATTGCATGAATAGCATTCATATCTTTCTCAGTTGCCACATTATGCGGCTCATAATGAGTCATATCAGTTGATGCAATTATAATAGTGGATACCCCATTTGAGGCTTTATGAATTGCTTCACCTAATTCTCTACTTGTTTCGAGGTCTTGTATCATCATACAAATCGGTACAAATGAGAAATTATTCCCGTATAGATATTGCAGGAATGGCAGCTGGACTTCAATTGAATGCTCATAAATGTGAGCTTTTTCCTCCACATCTACAATTGTTGAATTTTCAATTATTGAGTCTGCTAAATCAGTATTTATTTGAATTTCACCTAATGGCGTAGACCATGCGCCTCGATTCATCAAGGAAATAGCGTTTCCCATTCCCGTATGATTGGGCCCAATGATTATGATATTATCAGGTGTTTTATAACAGGCTAGCTCATAATAGCTTGTTGCTGCAACAGGACCTGAATACATGTATCCAGCATGTGGACAAACCAAAGTCACGATTCTATTCTGAGAGATGGATTCACCATTAGGTAACTTTCCTGGACCGAGTTTGTGCTTGAAACAGTTTTCTAATTCTTTTTTTAGTGAAGCCGCCGATCCCGCATAGAACATACCGGCTTGGGCTGGCTTCCGAATTTTCAATCTTCAGACCCATATTTCGGAGTTATAGCTGTGAGCTTTGTTTCAAAATCGTCGACTGTTGGAGAAATTCCACTATCAGAGGATATCTCGCCCCTTTCTCTAAGGACTTGCCTTGTAAGAAGCCAGAAAACCATTGCAAGAGCTTTTCTACCTTTATTATTCACAGGAATAGCAAGATCAACACCACTCAGTGAATTATCGGTATCACAAAGTCCGACTACAGGAACTCCAGCTACTGAGCATTCTTTGATCGCTTGAAAATCAGCTCTTGGATCTGTTACGATGACAAGTTGTGGTTCAGTATGTCTTGGTTGAAGAGGATTCGAAATGATTCCAGGCATAAACCGTCCAACTATTGCTAGACTTCTGGTCAACTCACAGAATTTTTCTACTGGAGTTTTACCATAAAGTCTTGAAGATACCACAACAACCCTCGAAGGATCAAATCTGCTGATAAACTTCGCTGCCAATCTAATCTTTTCATCTGTTTTGCCAATGTTAAGTATGAAAAGACCATCTGGTCTGACCCGGAAAATGTGTTTCTCCATATCAACTGTCTTCACTCTCGTTCCTATGTGAAGGCCTGCTGCAAGTAACTCTTCTAGAGGCTGTAGAAGATTCTCCGCCTTTGGCATTTCCTCTCTTTCTATAGTGCTCATCATATCACCTAGATTCCTATTTTTGCCATTTTAGCTTCTTCACCGAGTATTTCTTCGATCCTTATCAATTCATTGATCTTTGCCATTCTTTCTCCACCTAATATTCCAAGTTTTATTATAGGAGCTGTTAACGCCACTGCCAGATGTGAGATCTCGGAGCCACAGCTCTCTCCTGACCTATGAGAGACCACAGAAATATAATTTGCTTGTTTAGAAATTTTTGCTGTTTGTGTAGCATCAGTTAGTGTTCCAATCTGATTTGGCTTTATTATTACAGCATTTCCTGCCTTTTCCGCTATACCTCTTTTGATCCTTTCAACATTAGTTGTGAATAGATCATCACCACAGATTAGAGTATTACTTGTTTTGGCTGTTATCTCAGAAAAGGCTTCAAATGATTCCTCATGAACAGGATCTTCAATATATCCTAAATGAAATTTGTTTGCAAGTTCAATCACAAAATCTATTTGACCGTCTTCATGAATTTTCCTTTTATCTCTTTGATAAATGTAGACCTTCTCTTGCTCATCCCAGATTGTTGAGGCTGCCATATCAAGACCGATTCTTAGTTTTACTCCGGTTTCATCCGAAACTCGGCTGCAAGCTTCAGACAATATCTCTAACGCCTGTTCTGTTTCTAAAGGTACGACCCATGCGCCTTCATCACCTCTACCAGATACATCAACTCCTTTCTTTTCAAGAAGATTAGCCACCTTCCTATGCACACCCATATTAGCTTCTGCAGCTGAAACAAAGGTTTCTGATTTAGTCGGTAGAACTAAGAATTCTTGGATGTCTGTCTTTCCCCCACGAGCATGCATACCTCCACCTATAACATTACCAAGGGGGTATGGAACCTCTGATTGATTAGATTCTGATAAATAACTGAAAAGTGGAACTCCTCTTGAATTTGCTCCTGCTATAGCTGTCGCCAAGGATATCGCATATGCAGTATTTCCACCTAGTCTACTGAAATCCGTAGATTTATCGATCTCATGAAGCACTAGATCAATTTGCTTAACGTCAAGTTCGATTCCAACGATTTTTGGAGATACAACGTCTTCGACGAATCTTATTGCTTCTTTGACTCCACCATTTGGATATGATCTTACTTCCCAACGTCCTGTACTAGCACCTGAAGGAGATGAAGATCTTCCTAATACATGAGACGCTATGACATCTATCTCTATGGCTTCTTTTCCTCTGCTGTCGAATATCTTCCTTGCCTTAACTTGGGTTATTTGGGAGTTGTCCACCTTTATACCTCAAGCATTGTGGAACTTTCTTGCTGTCGCTTCGTAATACTTCAGAATGTCATCGATCACATCAACATGTGATATGAACATTCTTCTACAACAGTATCTTGAAATTCCCAGCTTATCCAAGATTTCTTTTGGGTGCTCTCCAGCCTTGACTCGATTTGAGTATTCCTCCCACCTATCAGCAATTACATTGCCGCACGTGAAACATCTAACGGGTATTATCATGATATTTCATCTGAACATTTTTGTTTTAGTAAGACCCTTGATTGACCTTATCGATATGATTTTTGTTTTCGCGTGCGCGCGCTAGGTCCCCCAAACTTTTTTGATTCTGCACGTCTAGGGTCACCTGCTAACATAGCTCTATCTTGGTTTCTTAACGCACGTTTCAGCTGTGCGCTCTTCGTCCATTTAATTAGGCCTCGTGCGATCGCTAATCTAGCGGCCTCTGCTTGACTGATAACGCCGCCTCCTTGAGCTTTTATTTTGATATCAATATTTTTTGCCTTCTCTCCTGCCACAATTAGAGGTTCCATAAGCTTCATTCTGGCAGTCTCTGGGTTAACTAGATTTAATGGATAATTATTGAAAGTGATTTTTCCAGCACCACTCCTTAATACAGCTTTTGCTACAGCAGTTTTTCTTTTTCCGCTTATGATCATAATTTTTTTCTTTTCACTCAATTTATACTCCCCCTATTTCTTTCGAGAGATCTTCTAATAGCATATAGCGACATTTTAGTTTCGACGCATCGGCCTTAGAAATTTTTTGATATTGTTTATCAGAATATTCTTCAGGAATATCGGGATAGATTTTCACTCTCTTATAGGCGTTCTTTCCTTTTGGTTGCTTATGGGGCAACATACCTCTCAGTGCACGTTTCGCATAAGTCTCTGGTCTGCGAGGATGTTTTGGACCTTTGTCTTGAGATGCTAGCGTCCGAGTCGTTAATTTAACCTTAGCACGCGCTATGGTACTCTTTCTATCTCCAGATATTACAGCTTTAGAAATGTTTAGTATTATTACTTCTTGGCCCTCCAAAGCCTGTTTCGCAGCATAACTAAGAATTCGACCAAATATTAGATTAGAAGCATCTATGATTACCGATTTATTGTTCGTTATTCTGTCACCTCATTAATTTTATTTTGGTACCTTTAGGATTCGTTTTTAACAAATCATCGATTGTCAGACATTTGCCGCCTGCATTCAATATCTTATCCTTTGCTTCTTTGGAAAAATCCACAGCAGCAACCGTTATTTTATGTTCAATTGTTCCAGCTCCCAATACTTTACCTGGAACAGCAACAGTTTCCCCTTCTTTCGTGTATCTTGATATTCTTCCCACGTTTACTTCTGCCATATTCTTCCTAGTTTTTCTAAGGGCTTTAGATAGAGCAAACCATATTGGCGCCTGTGTTTCTTTTGACGACTTGTGAAGAGACTTTTCTAGCTCTATTAATTCCGGATTAGTTTTATTAGCCGTAACCTACTCACTCCAAATTCTTCATTAAACTTGATAGTTCAGATGCTTTTTCCCCAATTTGAATTGCAGCTTGCTCCACTATCTTAGTTATTGGTAATGCACCATTAGATTCTATGTTAAAGATGAAGTCTTTTTCGCTCCACTCGACTTTTATTGGACATGATTTCTTTGGACAATTCTTTATACACTGTGTACAGAGAGTACATTCTTCTATATCTTTGACCACTAGTCGGTTATCTTTTATTTCGAGTATACATTTCGGACAGAACTTTACACATTTACCACAACTATCGCATTTCTTCATATCAATAGAAATTTTTGGCAGATATTTGTATGTGCAAACAGAAACTGGTTGCCATTTTGCATGTTCCTGTCCACGCCCCAGCCTCGCATAAGCTTCTAATTTTAGTTTCTGTCCAGCAGCTAACTTCACAATTGGAATTTTATTGTTGACCGGAGTTACAACTGGATTGTCAGGTTTTAGATCACCTGAATAAACAACAATCATATCATCTTTAGCCTCAATTTCCATTGTGAAGGAAGC
>MEZD01000018.1:13662-18468 GCA_001775955.1 Candidatus Bathyarchaeota archaeon RBG_13_38_9
TCACATTTCTCTGGAAGAATATAGGAATCAAGATCCGTAGTTAGAGGGATAAGTCCAAATCTATGTGCTAGGAATTCATCGAAAAGGACCGAAGTATTCTCGATTATTATCACATCGTCGATAGCCATTGTTGGAACTTCTGCAATCATAACCCGTCTCATTGCATTAGCAAAAGCAGATGTTACTCCGCTCAGAATGAATCTTATAGCATTATCTTGCTGCTTTACGGATGATAATTCCAAGAATAACGACCTCTATGAATGCCTACAATGAATGTTCTAATATTCAATATTTGTTTGAACTCCTTCTCCTACTCGTTGTAATAAGATTAATTCAGGTTTATACCATTTCGGAGTAGCGTATAGATATAAACCCTCTTTATATGTTTATTTAGTCAGGGAAAATATAGAAACAATTCATTGTAGATAGGACGTTAATCCTTTATCTCTTTTGATGTTTACGATACTATGATCTAAATTGGTAGGTGAAAACAAGATATACAGAGATTCAATTAAGTTAACACTTGAAGGAACAAAAATAATTCTGGCAGCATCTGAAGCCAAGGCAAAAGAGATAGGTGTCCCTATGTGTATCGCTATCGTTGACGAGGGATGTAACTTAATCGCATTTGAAAAGATGGATGGCGCAAAGATCACAAGCATTGACATAGCCATAAATAAGGCATTTACAGCAGCCGGGAGCAGAAAGGGTACCCATGAGTATGCTGAAGTAGCATCTCCGGGAAAACCCGCTTTTGGAATACATGTCAGTAATCAGGGGAGGTTTACTATTTTTGGTGGTGGTTTACCGATATTAATCAAAGGGGAAGTTGTAGGGGGAGTTGGCTGTAGTTCTGGAACTGCTGAACAAGACAGAGAGGTTGCACAGGCAGGTCTATCTGCCCTTTCATCTAAATGATGTGAATTATGCCATAAGAAAGAGGTTAGAGTAAATCCTATCTAGTATAACTTTCCAGCGACTGGGTTACAACTGGCGATTTGATATTTCTTGCTCGGCGAGCCTCTATAGTCGTAACTATCAATAGGTAAATGACTATCCATATAGTGAATAGAACTTCTCCTATCGATTCATGAAACATTCGCAGATTTACATCGATGAATGCTCCATAATAGATTATTAGAAATATTCTAATTATGTTAACAAAAAATGTTCCTAAAGCACCAAAGGTTGCATAGATGAGTTTTCTAGTCAAAGAAGTATGCAGTTTAATCATCAGTATGAGGATCACTAGCAGATATATCGTCATACTTAAGATTCCTGCGCATTGCCAATACATGTTTATGAATAAAAATCCCTTCTGACCCCAAACTGCAAGATTATCAACGTCAACTAATTCGACTCGGACATTTGCAGCTGTGAGAAGTAGAACGGTTATGGCAAGTATTGGTTGCATAAGAACCTGAAGGGATTGCATTGAACCGTAAGGAAAAGTTGCATCTAATAGAAGGATAAAAGCCATTCCTAATAAGAAAACAAGTGGAGTAGGAAAATGTTTGATCTTTCTAATACCAAACGCCATGAAAATTAATGACGAGATATATATCGCGTAAATTATATAATCCCACATTCTGGTCCAACTCAGAATCTGAGGTAAAGTCGTGTAACCGAATTTTGCTCCAAACTCAGATATTAATTCGGTATGACCTGCCGCATAGATTGCGAAGAAGTAGCCAGTAATAATGAATACAGAGACAATTATTCCTAAACGTCTTCCAATAGTTAGATTGAATTTCAGAAGATTTCTTGCATCATACCATTCGAGAATGAGAAATACGAAAGCAAATAGGAAACCTCCGCCGGCACCTTCATTCCATCCCAATATAAAGTGATTTGAATCAATTATAAATAGAACAATAATTGGAAGCGCAAATAGGATCAGAAATGAGTCTTTAATCCTTATCCAATTCAAAAATAAACTCTTAAGATACATATTGGATGCCCCTTAGCAATCCACACACATTATTAGATTTTGTGGAATTAATGTTCCTTTGAATATTCGGACCCACTGATCATTTTATACATTAATTAATCATATGATTCATTGCATCAAGGAATAGTCTCCTCATATATAGATTCTTGGTGACTATTCAGTCAGTGAAATTAGCTAGGAACATCATTATCAAGATGAATGTCTAATTGATCTAATGGGATGCGTAAGCTGTCACACAATCCATTAAAGGATATAACCGGGAGTTTAGGAAAAGAACTTCTCAATAAGAAAATTGCATTATGTGTTACTGGAAGCGTCGCAGCTATCGAGGCATCAGAAATTGCTAGAGAGCTCATGAGGAGAGGCGCGGAAGTAGATTCTGTTCTCTCAAAATCCGCTTGTGAATTTATCGGACCAAAACTTATGGAATGGGCAACGGGCAACAAAGCAATAACGGAATTAACTGGAAACACCGAGCATATACACCTCGCAGGTGATTGGGTTGGAAAAGTAGATATTGTGATCATAGCTCCAGCAACAGCAAACACAATCGGTAAGATCGCTTCAGGGATCGACGACACCACAGTAACTACAGTAGCCACTACCGCCTTAGGATCTGGAATACCCATACTCATAGCTCCGGCAATGCACTACTCCATGTTTAGACATCCGATAGTTCTGGAGAATATCAACAAATTGAAGAAACTTGGCATTCAAATATTAGAGCCTGAAATTGTCGAAGGAAAAGCTAAGATGGCTCCCATCTCAAGGATTGTTGAGACAGTCATAAGGAAATTTTACCGAAGAGACCTAAAAGGAGTCAAATTTCTCATTTCGGCAGGATCAACTATTGAGTATTTGGATCCTGTGCGAATAATAACAAACAAGAGTTCAGGTAAGATGGGTATTGCTATAGCATTAGAGGCTTCGAGAAGAGGCGCAGACTCAACTCTCATAGCTGGCGTGATTAAGGAGAAAATCCCTCAAGGAATAAGAGTGCTTAGGACTGAGACATCCAAGGAGATGCTCAAGGTAGTCAAGAAGGAACTTGCACGAACCAGATACGATGTATTTGTTGGTAGTGCTGCTGTATCTGATTTCAGACCTTTAGATTCTCATAAAATAAAGATACCTACCAGAGATAATAAGAAATTAACAATTGAGCTTGAGGCTACTTTAAAAATTGTAAATTTTGTTAAGAAATTAAGTCCAAAAACCAGCTTGATCGCGTTTAAAGCAGAATATGGGTTGTCTGACTCGAAATTAATTGAAAAAGCTAGAGAAGTTATGAGATCATCAAGAGCTGATTTAGTCGTTGCTAATCATATTGGTATTGAAGGTGCTGGTTTTGGCTCGGATACTAACGAAGCATACATTATTGATCGCAAAGGAAAAACCACTCTCATACCACGAACGACTAAACAGGATTTTGCTCGAAAAATATTTGATTATATGATCAATTTTATGGATCTTAAGGGGCGGTAGGCTACTGAAGGTTGCAGCAATACAAGTAGGACCGATGTCAGATAATGAGAGCACATTTTATGGAATAATTGAGGCATTAACCGATAGGGCAGCATCAAATGGAGCCAAATTCCTTTGTTTCCCAGAACATTACCTTTCTCAAGAGACAGAAGATTCTGTCCTGAACATATTAGAATTGATGAAAAAACAAGCACGTAAACACAATATCACAATAATCGCAGGAGGTTTTTACGATAGACTTTCAGATGGAATTTGTGTGACTGCTCCCGTGGTTAATCCACAAGGTCAATTGATTGGAAGACAAGAAAAGATACACCTTTTTGGCAAAGAAAAGGACAGAGCAAAACCTGGATCAGAATACCGAATATTTAATGTTGGAGATGTTAAGTTTGGCGTGATAATATGTTACGACTTAGTTTTTCCAGAGGTCGCTCGAATCCTTGCTCTAAAAGGAGCAGATATGATATTTGTTCCTTCCAGAATCTTCGAAACAGGAATAGAACCTTGGCATTTGTATCTGTCTGCGAGATGTCTTGAAAACCGTGTTCCCCTTATTGGCGCGAACATTATTTGGCCACCTAAATATTTAGGCCATAGTAAAATATTTGATCTACAATATGACAACCAATCAGACATTACCTTTACAAGGGCAGTAGCCGTTGGAGGACAATCTCAGGAAGTTCTAATCGCCGATGTTAATTTGAAAGCAAATGCAAAATTGAGAAATAAAAGATTGCGCGAAAGGAGACCGAAAACATATGATTTTCTTTTAAAGAAATAGCGCGCGCTAAAAGTCATCAGTTTATCTTGATAATTATGGAATCTGATCAGATTTTCTGATGATCAATTTATAAACTCTAATAAAACATTTTCTTGAAGTTTATCAGAAAATCCTCTACCTATTCAGAAAATTCCGTATGACAAAAACCATATTAATTCGGTATCAGCGTATCTTCCCCAACGAGGAATAGTCAAAATGTCTAAAAGTGTAAAAGGCATTGGAGATGGCGGACTTAACTTAGGACCTGACAAAGAGATAGATCGAGACACATGGCTAAAGGATGTCTTCCCTGAATGGGGAACCATACTAAATAAAGAGATAGAGGAAACCAAGCCCAAACCTAATTCATTGATACTTTGGTGGCTTGGAGGAGCCTCTTGGTGGCTGAAAAGCGAAGGCGGCGCAAATCTATGTATAGATCAATATAGTGGCTCCGGAGGGTGCCTCGACTACAACGACCTATCAAAACATTCTGGCGTAGTTCGAATGACTGGGGCCCAGCAAATGTGCTGGATAAGGTGTGTCCCACATGTACTGGATCCATGGGCAATAAAGGAATGTGACGCATATGTTTCGACACATGTACATA
>MEZD01000018.1:18485-48958 GCA_001775955.1 Candidatus Bathyarchaeota archaeon RBG_13_38_9
TACACAATCAAACCTCTCCTAGAAAATACAGATTGTAAATTCATAGCACCTCCACGTATCAAAGAAATATTTCAGAGATGGAAAGTTCCAGACGATAGAATCGAGGTAGTTAAACCAGGTGATGTTGTCAAGATCAAAGACACAGAAATACACGCTGTCGAATCATGCGACAGGACAGTCTTAATAACAGAACAGAAAGATTTGAAAAAAATGACTATGGAAGAATTCTCCAAACTGATGGATGAGAAAGCAGTTAATTACGTCTTCAAAACTCCGGCTGGAACAGTATACGATGGAGCCGATTCACACTACTCAAACATGTACTTCAAGCACGGTCAGGAACATGATATCGATGTAGCTCTGATAACATTCGGAGATAATCCAGATGGGATGACTGACAAAATGAATCCATATGATGCATATCGAGCAGCAAAATGTCTTAAAGCAAAAGTTTGTATTCCAATGCATTATGAGAACTGGGGAATAGTCGAAGGTGACCCAACCGATCTAGAAATGATAGCAAATAAGAAATTTGCACCTTTCAAAGTTTGTATAATGAGACCTGGTACAAGATATGAATGGCCAGCAGACAAAGATAAACCAAGAATTTTCTATAGACAACAATCAGAGGTCAGTAAAGATTTCAGAATGGATCTTGTGGATCTGCCGTTTCCGGCATATCTTTAAGAATCCATCTACCTATCTTTTTTTTATTATCATAATGAAGTTTTATTTCTAAACATACTAACTAGAATTTACGAAAGTCGCAATCAGATTTACTAAATTCTAATACCACATATTATAAACAATCAGAAATCATAATTGTCTATTTGTATCTTCAGGTACGTACAATTGGATGTAGCAAATCTAGTTGTCTTAGAATATCGTCAATGACAGAATTGATTTTTTCACCCGTCTTAGCGCATATTGGATATACATCACGACCTGGCATAATATGGTTGAGAAGTTTAGTTACGATATCCAGAGTTTCAGAATCGATTAGATCGATCTTATTGGCGCAAATTATTACTTTGGATGGCATTTCAATTTTTCTTGTGATACTTTCAATCGAAGAGAGTTTTCGCTTTAAGATTTCTATCGGTTCACTTACATCAACAAATAACAGTATTAGATCGGCGTTTGTTATCTCATCAAGTGTTACGAAGAAGGCTTCTATAATCATCGGATGCATCTCTTCTATGAGACCTATAGAATCGACAAGCATGAATTCAGAACCTTTCCATCTTACAAGTCTAGAATATGAAGTAAGAGTTGTGAAGGGCCCTAATCCGACGTCTTTCGATTCTGATGCGAGTCTGTTAAAAAAGGTGGTCTTTCCGCTTTGAGTGTAGCCAGTTAAAGCAACTATTGGGAAACCTAGTTCTCTTCTTCTTTTCCTCAACGCATTTTTCTTTGATTGTACGTTGCGCAAATTCATTTTGATTTTGCTTATTCGTCTCCTAGCTGCTCTTTCGTATTCGTTAAAAGGGTAATCTCCTGGTCCGCTCCACCCCACTTGTTCACCTATAATACCCTTCATCTTTATGAATTCGCGACCCCAAGAGAAGGTATATCTAAGCTTAGCGAGTTGAATCTGTAGTTTCGCCTCTTTTGTCATAGCTCTTCTACTGAAAACTTCGAGAATCAATAGATTTCTATCGATGACTTTTATGTCCCCAATTCTTTTTTGAATTTTGAATACTTGACTGCTTGGAAGGGTATTTGTAAATATGACGATATCAGCTTTCTCTTGATCTACTAATTTCTTAAGCTCTTCTAGTTTGCCGCCACCAATACAGGTACTATGATGAACACTATATCTTTTCTGAGTTAGGGTTTTTACAACTGCATATCCTATATTCTCTGCCATGATGGAGAGCTCTTTTACACGAGAAATATTTTTTGGTAGTTTGCACTCAACAATTATAGCTCTCAAAAATCATTATGCCACCTATCATCGAATTCAATGATCTCGTCCTTAAGGACATTTGTACGGTTAGGAACTCCAATTTGAATCTCTTTTATCTTATTGATTTATCTTCATTTCAACATAGTTATTATCTAAATAGAGAATTCATCTCGGTTATGATCTAAATCATATGCATCCAATTATAGGTAGCTAATCTTTCAAGTAAAAGTCTTTAAGAAGGGGATAGAGTCATTTTGAAGTGGTGTCTCCACATGAGTGATCCTAGCATGAGTAGAGTTCCATTATATATAGCAGCAACATCTCTTATCGTATTACTGGTTCTTGCAGGTTTATCTACATTTGTTTATATCCAGACTCAGAGTGAGCTTTCTGATCTTCGAGAAAGAATGACAGAATTCCAATCACGTATCGAGCTCATTGGTGGGTCTGGAAGTGATGGAATAATAGACCAAAAAGTCTATTCTCTCACAGAAAAGTCAGTTGTCCAAATATTGAATAGACAGATGGGCTTAGATGGCCTTGAACCAGCAGCCAGTGGCAGCGGTTTCATATATGATAAAAAAGGCAATATCATAACTAACAATCATGTCATTGAGGAAGCTGAAACCATAGAAGTAACTTTTCTTGATGGCGAAACTGTTAAAGCAGTGTTAATTGGAACTGATCCATATTCTGATCTAGCCGTCCTTAAGGTTGAGACTTCTCAAGAGAGACTCAAACCGGTAACCCTTGGCAATTCATCTGAGCTCTTAGTGGGAGACACCATATACGCTGTCGGAGCCCCATTTGGTTTGAGTTGGTCTCTGACAAAAGGTGTTGTAAGCCAGATTGGAAGAACACTTCCTACTTCAGGCGGCTACTCTGTTGTCGGGGTAATACAGGTTGATGCCGCTATTAATCCAGGAAATAGTGGAGGACCATTACTCAATAGTCTTGCAGAAGTTGTAGGTGTTAATACGGCTATTCAATCAGAAACTGGAATGTTCTCAGGTGTAGGATTTGCTATCCCTGCAGATCTAATTCAGAAGGTTGTTCCCTCATTGATAGAAAAAGGATATTATGATCATTCTTGGGTGGGGATTGCTGGAAGCGATGTGAACCCATCAATTGCTGAAAAAACGGATTTACTAGAGTCGAGAGGATTTCTAGTAATTTCTGTTGTCGAAGATAGCCCTGCTGATAGAGCAGGTATTCGAAGTGGGAATGCAACTGAAGTTGTTGATGGTCGTAATATGACGCTGGGAGGTGATGTAATCACCCATATAGATAATCAGACGGTGAGAAAACTTGAAGATCTTTTGGCATATTTGGAATATAGTACAGAACCTGGAGAAAAAATTATTCTCAGAGTTATTAGAGATGGACAAATTTTAGATATTGAAGTGACGCTTGGAGTTAGACCTCCTCCCCAGACAGAGTAATAGTCAAGATCTTAGTTTAAGCGTGGTTTTAGTCGAGAAAAGGTTGGGTTGTATAATTTCATATTCACTATGATGGTTATCCAATCCACAAGTTGAGTATGATTGAGTTTTTTTTGTTCGCATACTAATTTGAACGATCTCTGAAAGAAGGTCTTTATTGATTTTATTTTTTCCGTGACACCTAATCCCTTTGCATCTACTATCAATATAGATATAGTAGTTGATTCGATTTTTTATGAACAAAGCTAATTCAGGATATCCATATTCAGGATTGGTCATTACGATGAAAGGCCAAACCCGACAAACCATAGGCTTATTCTTTTGGATCCCACAGATCCAACGATCAGATATTGGAACTTGAAAAATACATCTATCATCAGGTCTCTTAACAAAGTAGGCTTCATCAAGTTCAATCTTCAAGCAAGAACTACCATAAAGCTCCGATATTAGAACGAGCTCATCTGCCATCAAAGGTACTTTAAACCACTTGCAACATTCTCCACATGCTAAACATTGCCAAGAACTAATTTTACGCCAAGGAATAAAGCCAAAAAAATCTCCCTCAATGGTGCTATGATTTACTATCTTTCAAGCGCTCCTTTTCTAGTTCTATTAGAAGTTCCTTTTGTCTTTTCGTTAGTTCTGTTGGAACAGTCAGATTGACTTTTACATATTCATCTCCTCTGGAGCGGCTATTGATCCTTGGCATTCCTTTGCCTCTGATCTTGAATATCGTTCCAGGTTTTGTTCCGGGAGGGATTTTCAACTCCATTGTCCCATCAAGAAATGGCGCACTGACCTTTGCACCAAGTGAGGCTTGAGTAAAAGATATTGGAATTTCACATAGCAGATTTTCATGTCGCCTTTCAAAGATCGCATGAGGACGTATATGAACGGTTACGTACAAGTCTCCAGGAGGTATTCTCCCAGGTCCTGTATCACCTTCTCCTCGAAGCCTTAATGTTGAGCCATCGTCAATTCCTCGTGGGATGTTAACAGTTATTTTACGAGAACGACGTATCTGTCCACTACCATCACATTCTTCGCAAGGAACCTCCACAATTTCCCCCCTTCCATTACACCGTTCGCAGGTCGTAACTTGGGTTATTGTGAAAAAACCTCCTGCAGATTGTTGCCTTCTGATTTGACCTGACCCATGACATAAGGGGCAATCTTTAGTTTTCGAACCAGGTTTTGCTCCACTACCGTCGCACCTTTTGCATTCTTCAACTCTAGAGATCGTTAATTCTTTTTCCAGAGTTGTCGATGCCTCTTCCAGACTTATCTCCAAATCATATTGAAGATCATAACCTCTTTGAGGTGTGTCCGATCTTCTTCTGCCATAGAACGAATCGAAGATACTTCCAAAACCGAACCCCATATCTCTAAAGATATCTTCAAAATCGACTCCTCTGAATATATCCTCGGAAGTATACTTGTCACCAATACCAGCTTGACCATACATGTCGTAGGTTCTTCTTTTTTCATCATCTGACAATATTGCATATGCTTCTGAGATCTCTTTGAATTTCTCTTCTGCATTAGGTGATTTGTTTCGATCTGGGTGATATGTGAGAGCTAGTTTACGGTAGGTACTTTTGATTTCCTCCTTGGTGGCGTTTCTGGCAATACCCAATATCTCGTAGTAGTCTTTATTCGGCATGAAACCACCAATGGAGATCTAAAAAAAAGGATTGATTATTCCTTTTTGTCTTCTTCTACTACTGAATAATCCGCATCTACTACTTTTTCTTTTGCTTCAGCCACATCTTTTGGAGGCTCACTTTGTTGTTTTGTTTGTGCTGTTTCGGCAGCCTTTTGATATGCTGCGGTTCCGACTTCTTGTAATATTTTCGATAATTCATCCATCTTTTCCTTTATCGTAGAAATTTCTTTTCCACTTAATGTAGTTCTTAGTGTTGTAGTTGCTTTTTCAAGTTTTTCTTTTTGTTCATTAGTGATCTTATCTCCAAGATCCTTCAAGGTTTTCTCACTAGTATAGATCAGTGAGTCGGCTTGATTTCTTGTCTCAGCTTCTTCCTTTCTGATCCGATCTTGTTCAGCAAATTGCTCAGCTTCATTGATCATTTTTTCTCTGTCTTCTTTAGAAAGTTTTGTTGACGCTGTAATCGTTATCTTTTGTTGATTCCCTGTAGCCATATCTTTTGCAGAAACGTTGAGTATGCCATCAGCATTAATATCATATGACACTTCGATTTGTGGGACACCTCTAGGTGCTGGAGGTATTCCTTCTAAATTGAACTTACCCAGCGAAACGTTATCGTTAGCCATTTCCCGTTCTCCCTGCAATACATGAACGGTAACACTTGTTTGAAAGTCCGCTGCCGTTGAGAAGATTTGACTTTTTTTAGTAGGAATTGTTGTATTTCTTTCTATCAATTTAGTAAATACACTACCTAGGGTTTCGACACCAAGTGATAATGGAGTGACGTCTAACAGTAGTAATTCTTTCATTTCTCCTGAGATCACACCTGCTTGTATGGCGGCACCCATAGCAACGCATTCCATAGGGTCAATACCTCTCTCAGATGGTTTGCCCACATAGTCTTCTATGAATTTCCTAACTATAGGCATCCTTGTTGGTCCTCCGACGAGTATTATTCTATCTACGTCTTGTGGAGATAGTTTGGCATCAGAAAGTGCTTGGGTTATCGGTTCTCTGCAACGATCGATTGTTGGTTTAACCAATTCCTCAAGCTTCGCCCTTGTCAATTGCATGACGAAATGTTTCTCGCCTTGTGTTAGAAATGGGATGTTTATCTCGCTCGTAAGCGTTGTTGATAGTTCTATTTTGGTTTTTTCAGCCGCTTCTCTCACTCTTTGCATCGCTACTTTATCATTACTTATGTCTACACTACTGCTCCGATTGAATTCGCTTACTAAGTAGTCAACGAGGACATTATCCATGTCTGTGCCGCCTAGTTGTGTATCTCCGCTAGTTGTTTTTACTTCGAATACTGGCGGTTCTGATGGGCTTGATCTTCCTATTTCCATTATTGTTACATCGAGTGTTCCACCACCGAAGTCAAAAACCATTATTTTCAATTCTTTCTCAGACTTGTCGAGACCATAAGCTAGCGAGGCTGCAGTGGGCTCATTGATAATTCTAACTACTTCTAGACCGGCTATAGAGCCTGCGTCTTTTGTGGCTTGTCTCTGATTGTCATTAAAGTAAGCAGGTACAGTTATGACGGCTTTGTTAACTTGATCACCTAGAAAAGCTTCGGAATCTCTTTTAATCTTTTGAAGAATAAAAGCTGAGATTTGCTGTGGGGTATATTCCTTATTTCCTAATTTGATTTTGTAATCAGTGCCCATCTTTCTTTTAATTGCCATTACAGTTCCTTCAGGATTGGTAACGGCCTGTCTTCTTGCAGGTTCACCGACTAATAATTCGCTATCTTTTGTGAAGGCGATAAAAGATGGAAATGCTTTCCCACCAATTGTTGTTCCTTCCGCACTTGGAATTATAACAGGTCTACCAGCTTGCAGAACTGCGGCAGCGGAATTACTAGTACCTAAGTCAATACCTATTATTTTCGGCTTCTTAGATTCACTCAACTGGTTACACCTCAGATGATTAGAATTTTCAATATATTAGACTCGAAGTAATTAGGGAGGTAAACACTTCAAGAAAAGCATTTTGGATTTATTCTTGAGCAATGTTGAGGGGAGATTATTTGTAATAATCAGATTCATTTCATAAAAGTGCATGTACTACCCCTTTTAGGCAGATATTGATTTTTCATTTCTTTTCTCGGACTTCTCTGAGATTCTTTGCTATTGTAACTAGACTCGACCTCAAAAGCTTTCCTTTAAAAGTATACCCCGACTTCATCTCTTCCATGATTAGTCCGTCAGGCTTATCGTCTCTTAATGTTTGATCTACAGCTTCATGATGTGTAGGGTCAAATTTCTTTCCTAAGGCGTCGATTCTAACTAAACCCTCCTTTTCTAAAATGTGTTGCATTTTATCAAGGATCAGTTGAAATCCTGACTTTAATTGTTGGTAATTTTCAACTTCTAATGTAGAATTTAATGCTAATTCCATATCATCAAATATTACTAAAAGTTTGGAGATTAGATTTTCATTGGCTCTCTGAACAGTTACATCTAGCTCTTTTCTATTTCTCTTTTGGAGATTTTCCATATCTGCCTGTAAATATTTTAATTGATTCAAGTAATCATTTGATCGATTCTTCTCATCAGCAAGAGCTTTTCGTAGAATTTCAATTCCTTCCCCAGTCGTCCCAAAGTCATTTTGTTCTGGATGATCAACTGAATTATTGATTTCACGTTTTCTGTTATCTTTATTCAAAAAATACACCTATAGCAATATTCCCCATATCTTTCGATTAATTTGATATAGAAACATATTATCTTCTTTAACTTGAAAAACTGTTAGTGTTAATAACCATTTAAAGAAATATTACCATTCTAACAATAATAGAAAAGTAATTAAAATAAAGAGGCCCTATTTCAGGATTAATTTCGACCGCTATTACAGGCTGTGTCAAAATGCACTTCGCAGATTACTCATTAGCTCTGATAAGCGGTGTCTTCGTTCTTCTATCCCCATGTAGCTATCCTCTGTTACCCGGCTACATAGCATATTATCTTGGTAAAAATATGACGACGAGACAGGCAATTCAAGGAGGGGTTATTTGTACAATTGGACTTTTGTCAGTTTTCTCGGTAATTGGGATAATAACATCAACAGTGGGGAGTGTAATAATGAGTGCCAGCCCCTATTTCCATTTACTCGCAGTGATCATCATTGGCGTTATGGGAGTACTAATGCTTCTGGGAGTGGGATATCCAAAATTCTACTTAAATGTCAAAGCAACACAGCGAGGGGGTCTTTTAGGTATGTTAATTTATGGAGTTACATATGGTCTAGCAGCTCTTGCATGCTCTTTCCCAATATTCCTTTCATTAATTCTTTATTCCTTGACGTTTGGAGATTTCATGGACAGTGTTCTAACCTTCATATTGTTCTCTTTAGGAATGGGAATTCCATTAATAGCAACAGCAATTCTTGTTAGCAAAACTGGAAACTTGCTTGTTAGGAGACTAACTGGTGCAACCGATAAGATCCAACGAATCAGCGGAGTTTTTCTAATTGCGTTGGCCATCTATCTTTATTTGATGGCATCACCCTGAGCTATTTAACACATCATCACCAGTACGGTTAAAGAAATTTGTGGCAACAATCTCTTAGGGTAAAGAAGCGATCAGCTCAAAGAGCATTGTCTCTCGTAAGGAGAATGGGCATTTTACAAAAAAATATGAAAATCATGCCCGAGAAAGATGATGTGATGATACCTTTATCCAGATTTCCGTCCGAAAATGAAATGACAATTTTAAAGTCTAAAATGGAATCATTAGAATTTTGCACTTATGAGTTTGAGGAAAGAAAAATCCTAAAAAAGAATTTATCTCAAGTTTTAGAGAATAAATTACCACCAAACGCCCTTGCTAGTCTTCCTCGTTCTTATGATGTGATTGGAGACATAGCCATCCTAGAAATTCCGAATGATCTATTCGAATATAGAAAAATGATCGGCGAATCTTTCAAACTGCTGAACCCACATTATAATACAATTCTTGCAAAAGATGGACCAATTTCAGATACTTTTAGAGTAAGAGATTTCATAATTCTAGATGGTGGTCCATCTACAGTTACTGAACACAATGAATATGGATGTAAATTTCGATTAGATCCTCTTAAAGTGTATTTTAGCCCTCGCCTTTCTTCAGAACGACAGAGAGTAACTACCAATATTAAGAAAGGAGAGATCATTGTCGACATGTTTGCAGGGGTGGGGCCATTTTCAATTGTTATAGCTCGATCGTGTGATATAAAGAAGATTTATGGGATCGATATAAACCCGTGTGCCACTAATTTCATGTTACAGAATATTAAAATCAATAAATGCCAGCATAAAATCGCAGTGATCTTAGCTGATTCTACCAAAATACCTTATGGTTCTTTTTCAGCGGATCGAGTTATAATGAACCTTCCAGAAAAGTCTCTTGATGCAATACCTCAAGCATGCCAATTTCTTAAACCCGAAGGAGGATTCATTCATTTGTATTTATTTGCATCGGAAGGAACTTCGACAGAGATTTTATCTGAACATATAAGAAGTAAAATAAAACTTTCAGATAGAAAATTAGCTGCTTTAGAAACCATAAGAATTGTCAAAGAGATAGGCCCAAGAGAACAGCAGCTAGCCTTTGACTTGAAGGTAGTTTAAGCTTCGACCACAATTACAATATGTATTATTGATTTGGAATTCTTTAATCTCTTGATAAATTCACGATCGAGATCAGAGGCTGACTTATTCGATCTTATCATCAATGTACGTGGACAAATGTAGGAGCTTTTCCTCGCCACCATGTCAGTTGGATGATTAAATTTAAGTTCTCTGTTTCCTTGACCAACAGCTATTTCATTGATTCCATCAACTTCCATTTTAACGGTAATTATTGCTGAATCAATGGAGGCTAATCTCTTAAAGTCCTCAGAAAACTCTTTAGTACCTTTGGCACCGACAGCGATTATGCAATCTCCTCTATTTGTAAGAAAATCATCTTTAGTAAACTCAAAAGTAGTTTCATGATTAGCCGTTATGAGATCATGGCCATGAGCACAGACATATTCAGTAGCTCTGCGAATCATACATCTTAGCCAGCTTTGTCAAATGATTGAGGTGCAAATCAATATCGCAAGTATTCAGCAAATGTTAGTTTTATTCAAATTGTATAACAACATTTCCATTTGTTCACTTCCATATTCATTATATCCAATAATATCTTGTTAAAATAACTACATACTCAAATACATGATATTAAATTGTAATTCTCATAGTAATTCAATAAATATTTTCTAAGATTATTTTATTATTATGAACAAATAGAGAACTGTTGTGAAGGCTGAAGTTGTCCGTTAATAAATTTGCCCAATTGAGAAAGAAAGCATTAGACCGTCTAATTCAAGGAGGCATATTACATTCTGAAAATGTCATCAGAGCCATGTCCTTGGTACCCAGGGAGGAGTTTCTACCGGATGAAGTAACAGGTGAAGCCTACATCGATGCTCCGATACCAATAGGACATGGACAGACTACCAGTGCCCTTCATATGACTGCGATGTTTTGCGAGTATGCTGAACTTTCACTTGGAGATAAAATATTAGAAATAGGTGGTGGTTGCGGCTACATGAGTTGCGTATACGCAGAAGTTGTTGCTCCAAATACAGAAACTAAAGAAAATTGGGGTCATGTCTGGTCAGCTGAAATAATTGAGGAATTAGCTAAATCTGCTCAAGATAACGTAAAAAAATGTGGTTACTCAGATCGAGTAGATGTCTTACATAGAGATGCATCTTTGGGCATTGAGGAATATCAACCCTATGATGTTATCATTGTAACAAGCGCAGCACCGGAGATTCCACAAGATCTAATTGATGGACTTGATATCGACGGCTCACTTTTAATCCCAGTTGGCGGTATATATCAGTTCCAACAACTCCTAAGGATCAGAAAACTTGCTGATGGCAACATATCTAAAGAAGAACTTGGTGGCGTTGCGTTTGTTCCAATGAGGGGAAAAGCAGGTTGGAAATGAAGACGTACATCATAATTTGGTAAGGTTAAAATGCCAAAAAGTCGAAGGAAGACAAAATCAACTGAACTTATTCAATTTATTTCTAAAAATCCAGGTCTGAGTATAGAAGAAATTTCCAAGAAATTAGGGTGGACTCATCGAAGCGTAAAATTAAACCTTGCTAAGCTTGATAAGACGGGCAAGATCACATCCAGATATTTTCCCGCCATAACCGGATTCAAAGACGAGTCTTGGGATATCCAAAAAGATATTTCATTAGAAGAATCAAAACTCGAAGAAATGCTAATCAACCTCAAAAGAAAAGAAAAAGAAACTTTCGAAAAATGCATTAAAGCACAGATGTCAAAAGACGATAATCTAGCCTCATTATATGCGAATCAATGTGCTGAGATAAAAAAATTAATCAACACAGTAATAACAAATTCAGATCTTCTAGGCAGAATGAATATTACTCTTGAGAGATTACGAATAAATTTAAGAAAATGATGGATTAACTTCCAAAGAAACTATCAAGGGTGGCTCCACTACTCCTTTCCCAACCTCTAGAGACTCGTTCAATAGCACTTCTTACTCTCACCTCAGAAAAATCTCTATCATTTACTAGAAATGCCACTATTGCTTCCGGATCAGGTTTTCGCCATTTCAGTTCATAATCATCAGTTACTTTAGGATTCAAGAATAAATCCCGAATTTTAAATAAGTCATCAATATTCTGACTTTCTTTCATAGTCTCGACGGCTTTCGATAAATCCCCATGTTCTCTCATGAGTTTGAGAGCGGTTTTGGGACCAATGCCTTTGAATCCTCCTGGATTATAGTCTGTACCAAGGAGTATTGCCAGATCGATTAACTGTTCTCTGGTTAGCTGGAGATTATCAATAATTTTCCTTAACTCAACTATCTCTGGCTCAAGTTCCACATAGATGTTTTTTCCAGGTAACTTTCTTCTTCCCGTAATATTTAGATTTCTCACCAATCTTGGTGCACCGAATAAAAGAGAATCGTAATCTTGACTCGCAACGGCCCATGAATCATTTTTGTACACTACATGAGAAGCTTGCGCCTCACCTTCTGATGGAGCTTGTATCCAGGGTATACCCAGCAAATTAAGCAGTGTTTTGGCGTCTTCTACCATATCATCCTTTAATTTGGAGGTCATTTGCGCAAATTTTTTTGCTTCGTCAAGGGCGCCTCTTTTAATCGCATCATCGTATTGAATTAATGCATCTTCTTTAATTTTCATTCTGCGTTTTATTTCGATCTCTTTCATTGCTGGGGGTTGACCGTCAAAAACATATGCTAATTGAATCCCTCTTTCCATCATGTTCGCGGTTCTGTAAAATAATCCACTGAGATGACTTGTAACTCTGCCACTTCTATCAGTGAGTGGTTCTCCCATTTTTCCTCTTATGATAGCTAAGAATTGATATAATGCATTATATCCGTCTACGACCAAGGATTTGCCTTGAAGATCTTCGAGGGTGATCTTTCTTTTTTCAATTAATCCCCCAAAGTCAACACCCAACTTAACCACGATTGATGAACTTTTTGGACATTTAACCAAGGATACGGATAAATCTCAAGGAATCAATGGATATCAAGATATTTCATCTTTACTTCTATGGAAATATTGAGATATTTTCTTTTGAAATAATGCATCTCTCATTATTTTACTATTGCCAGCCCAGCCATTTGCAGGAATAGTTAGCACTTTTAAAGCGTGGGACATTGCCTTGGGGAACGTATCAAATTTCATCGGTTTAGTTTTCAGAAGCTCTCTTATACTCTCTCTTACGTTCCAGACTCCTACAGGCAGTATATATTCAGGATGTATTTCTCTTAGGATAAGCCCAGTGGCCTGTCTACGATCTTTCTTAAGTTTCTCTGCAAGGGCTAATCTCGCTGAATAATAGCATCCACCGACACTTGCATATTTACTTCTACCCTCATAAGGTTCAAAATCCCCCATCAACTCAGGCGATTGTCCAAGCAGATTCCAAAAAGTCTTCGGGTACCAAGCCTCTATCCATTCGAAACTCCATCTTTCGGGGATAAATATCGCCGCATAGATATTCCCGATGTTAGTGAATGTGAAGACTTGATATTCATCTATTGTTGGAAGTTGTTTGATCTCTTTTACAAGTCTTTTAGAGAGAGTTGAATCTACGGCAGTTATTCCCCATCTCGTCGGTACAAGTTTCCTTCTTTTTGATAACCCAAACATTCCTAAGCTGAAAGTTCGTTGTATTCTTGTTATTAGTACTCCAGCATTATAGAGCGAATATATTGAATCGGAAGCTGTCATGTCTGTATCATTAAAATTTTTTTCAATTCGTGAATCAACTGATACGTTAGTTGTTTTGAATGTTTTCAGTGGAGCTGAAGGACCAAATGGTTGAGAATATTCATTTAAAGCTAGAACTCTAGTTGGTTTTTTTTTGAAGGTGGCTTCAGTATCGACTGGTTTTTTGCCCATCGCAAGTTCTTGAAGTTCACCTAGTAACTTTCCCGGATTTTGCGCTTCGAAGATATCCGACCGACTTTTTCCTCGAATCAGAGAGAATCTGTAGTCGAGTATATCCTCAATTTTCTTCCCCATCCATAATTCTGGTGTGTCAAGGATCTCGGTATCACCAAAGAAAGGTGGGATCATTGGTCCGATGTTGATCTTTGGATAACCTATGCGTCCTACAAACACTGCTGGAGGAGTAGATCCTTGTATTGACCGATTGTAAATTGTTGTTTCGAATTTAAGCAGGGCTTCTGCTTTTGCAATAACTGGACACCTAATCTTTCCACAAAGAAGTTTTCCTCCTCTGCAGATAAGACATAATTTTGAATTAGAATTCTTTAAGAGGTTTATTTGATTCGATTTGTAGACTCGATTATTTGAATAATATCCAGATCCAATCCATTCATTCCAACTGATTAGTTTCGACATAATCATTCCAGAGTTGTTTTAAGTGGCGTACTTAAAACAAACATTGTGAAGACTGTTATCTGCTTTCTCAAAACATAGTGGATTAATATTATTTTCTTCTCGTCAAGTGTAAGTACTCCAAAAAGGACAGAAAAGAGACCACTTTCTCCTCTATTGCATTTGACTTTGTGTGATTATATCAAAATTCACTTGCTCGAATTCTTCTCGTCCCCCACCAGTCACATATATAGTCAGAGTGTAAAATCCAAGCTCCGCCGAAGCCGTTGTAATTACTTGCAGCTCCACTCTCTGAATTCCTGGTCTTTCACTGATAGTTTCTTCAGGGAATACCCAACGGCTTTTGACTCCCTGTGATGGAAGCCCAACTACTCTGAAATCCAAATCTGCATCAAAACCTCCATCCATTGTAACAGTAATTGTGTAAGGAGTTATCTGTTCGAATGTAACTTGTCCAAGAAAAACTCTTTCTACACGTTGATGAGAGGGAGATACAGTAAAATCGAAATCAGGTACTTGTAGGAGTGCCACAGAAGAGTTCCTAGAAAGAGTTCCTCTTTGAGTTCCGACAAATCCTTCCACCCATATATGGTATACACCTGATGGAATGAACTTATCTGATGATGCTCTTAATGTAAGCTCTGATGTTGCAGTCCCACCTTCAGAAGGTGTAACGGTGGCGGGATTGAACTCTCCGATTATTCCCCCAGGTAGCGTATCTAACCCCTGAGAAATTACTCGTAATCTAACTGCTTTCGTAAATTGATTTATGGATCTAACAGTTATTGTTGTTTTAGCTTCTTTATTTGTATAAACCTTCATTAATTTGGGCATACCTTCAACAAGAAAGTCATCAACCCCTATCTGATAGATTTGTGTTGATTCTGAGTTCCCAACCGAGTCTGCAGCGGATATGAAATAAGTAATATCACCTAGAATTTCTTCTCCCTTTATTGTATAAGAATATGTGTCTCCCCCAGATGTAACAAGAAGCATGAATTTGTTTACCGGTTTAATTTCGCGGAAAGATTCAGCTGTGGAATTATTTGGGATTACTTGGTAAGAAAGGGTAACGTTTTCTGGGAATCCGCTTATTCTAGCTGTAATCTCAATGTCTTCTCCGAGAGCGCCGTGTGATACGGGGTTATGTTCAAATATCTTAACAGTCTGGAAAAAGGTTTCTCCACCAATCCCAGTAGATAGAATAGCTAATACAACCCCTATTACAAGAACGCTCACCATGAATAAACCTACTAAAGCATAGATCTGTCTTCGAGAGCTTTCCTTCTCTCTTCCATTTTGTCTTGGAGGTTCATAATATGGGTCTTGCCCGTAAGTCAATTATTATCCACTCGATTATTATCTTCTTTAGCTAGCTTTAGTAAAGCTTTCGCATATTAGCTTTTTTTTAGTGAAAATGTGGAATTTTAAGCATGGTCATACCTGTGTTTCAATTTATTCATGTTAGGTTGGGAAGGATCTCGCCACACTTTAGTATTCCAACTTTTGAAATTCTGCCATGCTTCGCCTTCGCCATATCTAAGGCCTCTTGAGGACTACTCGCATGAGAGAAACCTAATGCCTCTTTATCGCTTTCTCTTAGTCCATCTGAAAAGCATATTACATCTACCTTTTCTAAAATTTGTGAATGTAATAATAAAGCACCAGCCGCCACCATGTCCTCTAATTCACCATTGGAAACTGATTCCAGAACACCTTCATAACCAATCTTGGCTTTATCTCGGAGATCTGAATGCGTTGGCGATATTCTATCTGGGCAAGGTGATAATAACACGATTGTTCCACCTTGCTTTGCTACTGAGCTAGCATATGTGAGAGGTTTGAGGGTTTGCCAATAATCTATATCGGCAGGGTAACATGATACAACTATAATGTCCGAAGAGCTTGGGATCTTGGGACAGAAGATCTTTCTAGCATGGTCGACTCCATTCCTTAGAGCTCTGATAGGATCGCCTGAAACTACATTGACGATTTTTTCTCTGTTGTCGAGCACAGTATTAATAATAAAATCAAGGCCAACTAGTTCTGCAGCTTCTTCAATTTCCTTCCTAACATCATTATCAACCTCTCCAAGTATCTTTGTGTAAGGTTTGACCTTGCCGCCCATCAGATGGGTCATTCCAGTAGTTTTTTCACCGCATACTCCAGGTTGAATTATCTTCCCACCACCTCCCCATCCCGCATAGCAGTGAGGGACGATATTACCTATACCAATCTTGATAGTTGCCTCATAGACATCCTTGTTTACCTCAATTGGAATCCCTGAAGATGTGCTGCCAACATTTACTAAATTGTCACTATATTCATGATTGGTTATCTCAATCCTATCTTCCACTGAACCGTATTTCAATCTGAATTCAGTTTTGGTCATGTCTCTATGAGTACCTAGACCAACAATTACGTGAATATTCTTGTCTGGAACTCCCGCAGAATTCAATTCATCGAGTACAATTGGAATTATGATATTCTGGGGGGTTGGTCTTGTCACATCATCACCTATTATAACTATTTTATCGTTCGATTTTACCATTGATCTTATTGGAGGTCTACAAACAGGGTTTCGAATGCTTGTTTGTATGATATCTTGGCATTCATTTGAAGTTGAGACGGTCCCCTTTTCTGCTATAAAATTTAGATTCTCTTTCTGGATCTCGATCTCAACTTGTTTTTCTTTTCCATAAGGTAATTGAATGATCGTATTTTTTCCCTCCAGTATTTCTGAAGAGCAATTTTACGATATTTCAAACATTTTTCTTAAGCTTCTTTTGTTGTTCCAGACTCTCTAATCGTTCAATAGCCTTTAGAACTTCTTCCTTAATCTGTAATAATCTCTCATCAGCCAAATTCCTTTGCTTCTCTCCTCTAGTCAATGGCTCTAATTCATTTTTTGAGCCATTATCTATCTTCAATGTCTTTGAGAGATATGTTAATTCAGAGAGATCGGAAGACCCAGACCTCCCTAGGAGTATTCCAGATGAAAAGAAAGTTGTGAATGCAATAGACCAAAGGATTGCTTGAGGTGTTGCGACATAAAAAAAGGACTGCAATTCACTGCTGCCTGCAATTTCCATATTTACGATAAGAGCATTCAAAGTTCTATAGATTGATAGGATGCCAAAGATTAGGTTCATTCCACCGACCATTATTAGAATCAGTGCAAGAAATCTATACAATTTCAATCTATAGACCAACAATACCCTAGTTTAGCTCAGCTATGTTAATATAACAATAATCAGTGTGTTAATGCAACTTAAATAACGTTTTAAGCATTCTCACATTCTTATGCCAAATTCATTAAATTGCACAAAACATATTTGCACGTATATGTTGCATCTGTTGTTTAAAGGTGCTTAACTTGCCAATAACAGAAATGGAAAAAAAACAGCTGGCTCAGAAACATAGACTATTCTATAAGATCTGCAGAGACTGCGGAGTTAAGAATTCAGCCGCGGCTAGCAGATGTCGAAAATGTCGCGGCTCAGATCTAAGATGGAAAAAACGAGAGCTAGGTGCAAAGTGATTTGGCAGATTACCATATTATGGTTTCAATCTAACTCTATCTCTTGGAAAGAGAACAACGTCTCGAATATTATCTCTATCAAGTATTGCCATAACTAACCTATCTAAACCCATCCCCCATCCAGCATGTGGAGGCATACCGTAGTAATACGTTTTCAGATGGAAGTCGAAATTTTCGGGATTTAGCCCTTGTTCTCTAAGCCTATTGATCAATTGATTTGGATCATCAACTCTTGACCCACCTGAGGTTATCTCAATCCATTCATACATGAAATCGAATGCTTCGCACAATTCATTCTTATCACTCCTTGGTTTGATATAGAACGGTCTAGTCTTTGTTGGCCATTCATCAATAAAATAGAATTCTTTGTGATGGATATCACCCAGCACTCTACATGCAGGAGTTGAAAGGTCCTCTCCCCATTCAATCTTGAAATCATTATTTTTCAATTGGTCTATGACCTGAGAGTATGTATACCTCTTCAAAGGTAACTCTATTGTGGGAATCTTTACTCCTAATGTATCAAGTTGTAATGAGCATTTGTTCTTGATATCCTTCAATATGTGGAATATGAGCTCTTCTTGTAGTCTCATAACATCATTAACGTTTACGAAGGCTTCCTCAACGTCGACTGAGATAAATTCATTCAAATGCCTTCTTGTATGGGATTCTTCAGCTCTAAAGAATCCACCAATTTCATAGACTTTCTCAAAGACTGAAATCAATTCTTCTTTATACAGTTCCGGGCTCTGAGCTAGGTATGCGGTCTCTTCAAAATACTCTACCGGAAATAGAGAGGCTCCACCTTCGGCAGCGGCAGCAATTATTCTCGGTGTGTGAATTTCTAGGTGGCCTGTCTCACTAAGAACTCGACGAGTGGTTGACACAATTTCATGACGAATCTTGAAAATTGCTTGTGATTCAGGACATCGAAGATCTAGAATTCTGGCATCTAGCCTCACATCGATCTCAGCTGGAACTCTACCAGTCGGATCCAAAGGTAGAGGATGATTAGCCAATGCAAGAATTTTAATTTCTTGGGGTAAAATCTCTACTCCACGAGGAGCCTCATCTCTTTTTTTTACCAGTCCGTTTACTCCGATCACAAATTCTCTAGCCAATTTCCTTATTTTCTCAAAGACTTCAGCATCAGTATTCTTAGTCGTCACCGTTATTTGTATAACTCCTTCTTTATCCCTTAAATTGACGAAAATTAGATTCCCTAGATCACGTATTTCTTGAACCCAGCCAAACAAGGTAACCTTTGCGCCATCTAAATTTGGGGTTATCATATTAGTGTAATGGGTCCTACGCCAAGTCCCCAAGTCATCGTTCATCATTGATCCCTCGACTCTACATTTCATATTTTTATTTTAAGATTTGCATCTTCTATTTTGGACGTAAATAACCACATTATTAGCATTTTAGTATTCCTTTTAACTCAACTTTGGCATCCTTATCATACATTCATTTCTTTTGAGCACAAACCATAACGCATTTATTTTTCATTCTGGTTTAGCGTACCAAAAGTAATAGGGGAAAATCGATAACGACTACCAAATCCACCATCATATTTCGATGTTATAGAGATAATTCAAAATCTCTAAGCATTTTTCGGAGGACGATATATTGGTAAAAACACTACTAGACAACTTCTGTGTAAAGAGCGGTGTTCTTTGCGCAAGATGTGAAGAAAAGTTAAGAAAAGGTCAGATAACAGATTTAGACCTTAAAATTGTTAGAATTCTATTCGAATTGGAAAAACAGTTTCCAATGTTACAGGATGTTTCCTTTGAACGTGCTGTTGAATCGGGGGATGTACTCGCAATACTAGTAAGCAAACAAGACGTAGGCAAAATGCTTAGTTCTGGCGGGAAAATTGTCCGTGCAATTGTTAAAGAGACAAGAAAAAGAGTCAAGATCTTGGGATATGGTGGTGATTCTCGCCAACTTATCGAAGATCTATTCAGTCCAATTTCTATTCTTACCATAAACACAATATGGCTACCCGATGATACTAGAGAGACCAAAGTCATTCTAGACGGCAGAAGGCCCAAACATGTACCGGTCGATTTCGAGATTGTCAAGAGGCTCGCTAAAGAGATTAGCGGCATGACACTCAGAGTAGAATTTGAAGAAAGATAATATCAACTCTAACGCGCGCTTAACATTAGAATAAATTATTAGAACAAGTTAAATGTCTGTTTCCTAGACAGTATTTCCGAGTTACTATATATTACAAATTAAACATTATTGTCAGGTGAAAAGATGAAACTAAAAGGCCGACACTTCCTATCATTACAGGAGTTTGAGTCAGATGAGATATTACAGATCCTGAGACATGCAATTGACTTGAAAAGAAAAAAACCCCTGAAACGTCTAAAAAACAAAAGTATAGCCATGATATTTCAAAAGCCCTCTACACGAACATCGCTCACGGCCATGTGACCGTATCGATCGGAGAAGAGTATCTTTTGAAGTGGCTATGCGCCAACTCGGCGGATTCGCACTCTATTTAAACTGGTCAGAAATCCAACTTGGTCGAGGCGAAACCATTGCTGATACTGCTAAAAGCCTAAGCAAATATGTCGATGGAATTGTCGCAAGAGTTAAAATCCATCAGACTTTAGAAGAGCTTGCAAGCCACTCATCTGTACCAGTAATTAACGGTCTATCCGATCTAAATCATCCAGTTCAGATCTTAGCAGATCTCATGACAATTTTGGAGAATAAAAGAAAACTCAAGGGACTAAAATTAGCTTACATCGGGGATGGTAATAATATCTGCAACTCACTTCTAATAGGTTGTTCAAAAGTTGGAGTAAACCTATCAATAGCTTGCCCTTCGGATTATGAACCAAACCTTGAGTTTCTGAAAAAAGCCAAAGTAAATGCTAGTGAAAGTGGTTCAATCATTCAGATAACACGAACTCCTAAACTTGCCGTATCTGAAGCAGACATAGTCTATACAGATGTTTTTGTTAGCATGGGACAAGAAACTGAAAGGAAAAAAAGGTTTAGAAAATTCATGCCATATTATCAGGTCAATTCTGAATTATTGAACTTTGCAAAACACAAAGTTATCTTTATGCATCCACTACCCTGTCATAGGGGCGAAGAAGTAACAGCTGATGTAATCGACGGTTCTAATTCTGTGGTATGGGACCAAGCGGAGAATAGACTGCATACATCAAAAAGCCTGCTAAATACACTTCTCTGATAACTGGATAGAGTGAAGAAGGTGCCTGGCTTCATAGTTGCAGCTAGAAATGATTTAGCTGGGATGAATATTGCTGACAAACTCATAAACAACTTTGGATTCAAATTCAAAGAAGAGAATAATGGAATAAGGATTTTTGTAAAAAATCAAATCCACCTTTTAGAAACAGAGTCAGATATCCTTGAATTGAAAGAACTTGACAGATATCAACCAATTGAGACGATAATCTGTATCTCAAGACATAGTAGTCAGACAGGAAGAGCATCTTTAACAGTGCACACTCCTGGCAACCTTGGTTCAACTGCAAATTTCGGAGGAAAACCTAGAACACTAGCAATTGCTGATCCTCAAAAACAAAAATTAGCTTTGCAGGAACTAAGAGAAACTACCGACAAGATAGGACTCAAATTCTCTGTATCAATGGAAGCTACTCATCACGGCCCTACTAGATTCAGTGTACCAGCTATGTTTATAGAAATCGGAAGCAAAATTGAGAATTGGAACAATTGCTTAGCTGGCGAAGCAGCAGCTTCAGCCGCCTGGAAAGCAGTAACTCAATCTGATAAATCCACATCTGCAGTTGGTTTTGGTGGAGGTCACTATTCACCAAAGCACACTGCCGAAATGCTCAACGGTCAATTTGCCCTAGGCCACATATTACCAGATTATTTTTTTGAAGACTATGACTCGGAGATAGTTGCCCAAGCATTTCAAAAAACTAAAGGAACTTGCGAAACAGCAATTATAGACTGGAAGGGATTAAAAGCCAGTAACAGAAAGATTTTGATATCCAAACTGGAAGAACTGGGAAAAGAGATAGAGAGGATTTAGTATAAGTTTCTGCACTTCAAATCATTAGCTCTACGTATTACTATAACAAACAAGTTTATCAGTCGCAGTTAATCTGGTTTCCTTTAAATTTAATGAAAATTCAACTCGAAATAGAATATGATTATGATAAATCAGTAGGTATCAAATTTGAATATAGGTCAATTTATTGAATCCACAAAGCGGTTAATTCATGCATCCTCCAAACCTTCTCGAGAAGAAGTTTGGCTATTACTTCGAGTTTCACTATTAGGAATCGCGATCATCGGAGGAATCGGCTTTATGGTAAGAATCCTTTTTCTATTCCTCGGATCAGGAGCCATCTAACCATTATCCTTGAGAGGATTAAAAATGATATTCTCTATTCGTACAACAGGCGGTCAAGAAAGAACGGTTGCCGAGGTATTAACATCTAAAGCGGGAATGAAGAAGCTACCTGTGTTTGCCGTAATGGTTTCTGAAGCCATTAAAGGATACATATTTGTCGAGGCTTCAGGACCGCATACTGTTGATGAAGCTATGTCAGGAATAAAACATGCGAGAGCTAAGACCAAAGGTTCTGCTCCTCTTTCTGCAGTAGAACGATTCATAATTACTAAACCGGCAATAGAGGATTTAGATCAAGAAGATCTCGTTGAAGTGATAGCGGGGCCATTTCGAGGACTCAAGGCCAAGATCACTCACATGGACAGGGTGAAAGAGGAAGTAACAATTGAGTTACTTGAAGAAGGATTCGCAACACTCCCCATAACTGTGCATGCCGATTATGTTAGAAGAACTGCAAAACATAGTGGTGAAGAAAGTGGGAGAAAAAAAACAGATTGAATCACTAATTAATGGTGGCGAGGCTACAGCAGGACCCCCTTTAGGCCCTGCACTTGGACCTCTTGGGGTTAATGTCCTTCAGGTAGTTAACAGAATAAACGAATTAACCAAATCCTATGCTGGCATGAAAGTACCCGTTAAAGTAATTGTTGATGTGGATACTAAGGACTTTGAGGTTGAGATCGGTACTCCTACAACTTCGGCTTTGATCGTTAAAGAGTTAGGTATTGAAAAAGGCTCAGGCACTCCGAATACCGTAAAGGTCGGGAATTTATCTCTAGAACAGGCTTTGAAGATAACGGAGATGAAGATTAAAGACACATATTCTAAGGATACTAAAGGAGCTCTGAAAGAAGTCCTTGGAACCATGGTCAGTATGGGAGTCACAATCGACAATAAAGATCCAAGAGAAGTTCAGAAAGAGATAGACGACAACAAACACGAAGCACTATTCAAGAAATAAGCATAAAGAGTTGTAAACTGTACGAAACGTTCATTAAAGTCGAATATGCGAGGGTAATAGACATTTCCTTTTGTTATGGAAATTTGGTGTGAGAATTGCCACTTACTAAAGAGAACATTCAGAAAGCCCTTGAAGAACTTAGGAAAAATAAAAAAAAGCGTAACTTCAAAGAATCACTAGAATTAATTATTAAACTCAAAGAGCTAGATTTAAAAAAACCAGAGAACAGGATTAATCAGACCATAATTCTTCCTCATGATATAGGTAAGTCCGTTAAGGTTTGCGTAATAGCCACAGGACAATTGGAGTTGAAATCAAAAGAGGCTAATGCAGATCTTGTACTCGGAAAAGATCAACTTACAAATCTTGGGAACGACAAAAAAGCTGCTAAAAAACTTCTACAAGAATACGGCTTCTTTGTCGCTGAGGCACATCTTATGCCATTGGTTGGAAAGACTATAGGTCCGACATTGGGTCCAAGAGGGAAAATGCCTACTATAATTAATCCAGATGCTCCTATAGCCGACGTAATAGACCAAGCTAGGAGAACAATAAAAATTCGAGTTCGAGATCAACCAGTTATTCAATGTAGAATTGGTGTTGATGATATGTCAGACGACAACCTTTCGGAAAATATCCAGGCCATCTTTTCAAGCATTGAGGGAAAACTTGAACGAGGAGTAAGAAACATTTCCAAAGTCCTGATAAAAACAACAATGCATGAACCTGTTAATTTAGTTCTATAATGGTGAGTGATATTTGCAAAGGCAAAAAGTTCAACCAAAAAAAAGAGAAACACTTGAAAAAATTAAGAAGTCATTAAGCCCATACAGTGTTATTGCAGCAGCAGATCTAGTTGGCGTGAGATCCACACAAATTCAAGAAATCAGAAGGATGCTTAGAGGCAAAGCGGAGATGCTTGTTGCAAAAAATACAATGTTTAAAAGAGCCAGCCAAGAACTCGAATCCAATAAGAAAAATATCAGCAAGTTTGCAGATTCACTTAATGGACCTTTCGCTCTTCTTTTTTCAAATAAGAATCCGTTTGAATTGATAGTATTTCTAAATAAAAATAAGGTAAATGTTCCTGCTAAAGGGGGCGACATTGCAACAGGAGACATCATAATTCCAGCGGGCAATACAGGCTTACCACCTGGACCGATAATAAGTGAATTCGGAGAAGTGAAGATCCCAACAAAGATAGAATCTGGAAGTATATGGGTATCCAAGGATAGCGTTGTTGTAAGAAAGGGCGACACAATATCAACTAAACTCGCATCAGTCCTAACTCGATTAGGAATGAAACCGATGGAAGCAGGATTATCGATTATAGCTGCATACGATAACGGTTCAATCCTTGATGAAAAAGATTTGACAATAGACCTCGAGAATTATAAGAATCAAATAATTCAAAGCTATAAAGAGGGATTAAGTCTTGCCATCGAAGCCGCATATCTTACACCTCAAAGCGTTCCATTAATTTTAGGAAGAGCCTGGCGACAAGCATTAACAATCGCAGTAAAATCTGAATATACAAGTCCTTCAACCACGGACAAAATCATATTAGCCGCATACAGCGATATGCTTACTCTATCAAACAAATTAAAAAATATTAACAAGGATATTGCCCCAGATTTAACAGTGAAATGAAAATCTTGAAGAAAAAGAAAGCCTTAAGAGTCAATTTTCATAGCACGTGTAAGAATTTGATTATCATAGACGAGGGGATAGACGTTTGAAATACATATATGCCGCACTCTTGCTTCACTCGGCGTCCAAACCGATCGATGAGGCAAATGTTAAAAAAATACTTACAGCAGCAGGAGCAGATGTTGACGAGGCAAGATTAAAAGCCTTGACAGCTGCTCTTTCCGAAGTTAAGATAGATGAGGTTCTAAAAGAGGCCTCCCAAGTATCATTTGCACCTGCCGCTCAGACCCAAGCCACTGCACCTTCCGAATCTAAACAATCTGCTGAAGCCAAAAAAACCGAGGAGAAGAAAGAAGAGGAGGCCTTAGAAGGTCTCGGCGCACTCTTTGGATAATATTAGTAGGCCAAGGACAGTTAACATTTCTTCGTTTGGTCTCCCTAAAAACATGGGAGCTATAGATATTGATAAACCTCGAAGGCCATTTTGAGATCCCTTTCTTAAAAGAAAATGGTTTTACGAGGAGACAATGCGAGATCTGCAACAGATACTACTGGTCTCAAGATTCTGATAGAAAAAACTGTGGTGACTCACCATGTCAAGAATATACCTTCATAGACAACCCACCAACTAAAAGAAAATATGAACTTTCACAGATGAGAAACATCTTTCTGAAACACTTCGAAAAAAACGATCACACAATCATTAAACCATACCCAGTCATAGCTCGATGGAGAGACGACGTCTACCTCGTCGGAGCTTCAATCTACAATTTTCAACCTTACGTTACCGAAGGAAGAATACCGCCTCCAGCAAATCCACTTGTAATAAGTCAACCTTGTCTTAGATTCACCGATATCGACAAAGTTGGACAAACATTTGGAAGACATATGATAATATTCGAAATGGGCGGTGCACACGCTTTCAATAGACCAGAAAAAGAGATCTACTGGAAAGAGGATACTGTAAGATTTCATCACGAGCTGCTCACTCAGGAATTGGGCATAGATTCAGAAGAAGTTAGTTACAAGGAAGACTTTTGGTCAGGTGGAGGAAATGCAGGTCCAGACCTTGAAGCATGTGTTTCAGGCCTAGAAATCTCAACTCTTGTATTCATGATGTACCGATACGTTGGCGATAAGCTTGTCGAGATGCCCTTCAGAACAGTAGACACTGGATATGGAATGGAGAGATGGGCATGGCTTTCACAAGGATCGGCCACAGGCTTCCATGCGACTTACGGCAACCTTTTAGAAAACACGATTAAACTTGCAAACATAGAGATTAATAATGAAACTATCACAAGCTATGCAAGAATAGCTCTTCGTTCAGATACACAGGCGCTGCCAATAGAAAAAAAACAAATTGCAGAGAATCTTGGATTAACAATTGAAGAAATGGAAAAAACAGTCAAAGATTTCCAAAGAATATGTACAACCCTTGATCACACGAAAGCTCTCTGTTTCATACTTTCAGAAGGCATAGTTCCATCGAATATGCAGGAGGGCTATTTGGCAAGGCTATTGATAAGAAGAACCTACAGAATGTTGAAGATTCTAGGAATTGAGGATCGATTTTTTGATATTGTCGATGATCAAATAGCCTATTGGTCTCGAGACTTCCAGAATCTGAAATTCATGAGAGACGAAATAATAGAAGAACTTGATGTTGAACAAGAAAAGTATAAAAAGACACTTGATAAAGGAGCAGATCTAGTCAAGAGAATATCGCGACAAATCAAAACATCAGGAGAAAATGAGATCCCCCAAACTAAATTGGTAGAGCTATATGATTCTCACGGTCTTGTACCCGAAATGGTACAGGAATGTGCTGCAAAAGAAAAAGTCACTATAAACATTCCAGAAGACTTCTTTGAGAAAGTTGCTAAAAGGCATTTGGACCCAGAAAAAACCAAAGAAGATGTTGATGTCAATATACCCAAAGAGAAACTTGAGAAATATCCCGAGACAACAAAACTATATTATCAAAATCCATATCTTTCAGAATTTAAAGCGAGAGTATTAGACGTAATAGATGAAAAATACGTCATTCTCAACCAAACCGCCTTCTACTCTGAGGGAGGTGGACAGCTTTCAGACACAGGCAATCTACTATTTGATGGAAAAACAACTAAAGTAATTGATGTACAATCTGTAGGGAACATTATTCAACACACAATAGAAGGCCCTGCTCCGTTAGTCGATATAGAAATCCAAGGTAAGATAGATTGGGAAAGACGCATCAGCCTCATGAGACATCATACATCAACACATATACTGATAGGTGCAGCGAAACGTGTTCTTGGTGAACATGCATGGCAGTCAGGAGCTGCAAAAGATGTCCAAAGTAGCCGACTTGACATTTCACATTATAAACATTTGACTAGAGATGAGATCAATAAGATTGAACAATTGACATGCGAAACAATCACTAACAACATTCCTGTTGAAACATTCTGGCTATCTCGAGATGAAGCTGAGAAAAAATATGGCTATCGTCTGTATCAAGGCGGAGCCGTCCCAGGTACCAAAATCAGGATAGTCAAAACGGGCGATTGGGATGTTGAAGCATGTGGAGGAACACACGTTCGTTCAACCGGTGAAATAGGAATCATCAAAATCTTACGTGTGGAAAGAATTCAAGACGGCGTAGAGAGAATAATTTTCGCCTCCGGTCCTCAAGCCCTTAAAAAAATTCAAGAAAGAGACCAACAATTTTCAGATACGGCTCAAATTCTTAATACACCAATAGAAAATGTAAAACATGCAGCTTTAACAATTACAGATGAACTAGATTCCTCAAACAAGAAACTGAGAAGGATCTTAGAAGAAGTAGCTAAGATTGAAGCAGAGAGCCTCTTGAAGAAGGCAAATGCAATCGAAAATACTAAGCTAATCGTCATCGAGAAGGAGAAGTGGGATGAAGAAGAGATTGTAATGCTTGGTAGCAAAATTTCAAAAGATGATCCTCATTCAATTTCGATCATAATACTAATAGGAAAAACCGTTAGGATATTTGTTTTCGCAGGAAAGAATGCCATCAAATCGGGGGCACATGCAGGAAAATTAGCCAAGGAATTATCAGCAATCGTTGAAGGAGGAGGCGGCGGAAAGGATTACTTCGGTCAAGGAGGGGGAGAACAGAAAGAAAAGATTCAAGAAATGAAACAATTGGCTCCAACGATTCTCAAGAAGCAGTTGATTAAAAAATGATCACCAAGAGAGTAGAGTGGGACAAGATTGAAGAGAAATGGCAGAATAGATGGCGTGAGGCACGCATATTTAATGTTGAACCAAATCGAGAGCATAAAAAAGCTTTTGTGACTTTTCCTTTTGCATATATGAATGGACCTCTTCATGTGGGTCATGGTTTCACTGCAACCAAAGTTGATGCTTATGCCAGATATCTTCGTATGCAAGGTTATAACGTATTATTTCCCTGGGCCTGGCATTGGACCGGTGAGACAATAGCAGGCGCTTCTGAAAGAGTACAAAAAAGAGAACCCACAATTATCAAAGAATTCCGAGAAATTGATAATGTTCCCGAGGATGAGCTGGAAAAATTCACTGATCCTACGTATATAGCGAAGTATTATACTGACCAGAATAGAGAGACCGTTAAAAGAATAGGTTTTTCAATAGATTGGAGAAGGGAATTTCATACTACCTCATTAGAACCGACTTTTAGCAGATACATTGAATGGCAATACAAAAAACTTAGAGAAGGCAACTATGTCGTTAAAGGCAGTCATCCAGTTGTATGGTGTCCACACTGTGAGAGTCCAACTGGAGACCATGATAGATTAGAAGGAGAGGGAGTCTCACCCGAAGAGTACATATTGATCAAATTCCGTCTCGATGATGCTTACCTTGTTGCGGCAACTTTTCGACCTGAAACAATATTTGGAGTCACCAACCTGTGGATAAATCCTGATGCAGATTATGTAAAAGCAAGAGTAGATAAAGAAGACTGGATAATTAGCCGACAAGCTGCTGATAAACTGAACGACCAAAATAGGGATATAGAAATCATCAATACGTTCAAGGGAAAAACGTTAATTGGGAAAAAATGCAAGGACCCATTCGGTAGAAGATCGCTTCTTATTCTTCCAGGCTGGTTTGTCTCCCCAGATAACGGTAGTGGTGGCGTCTATAGCGTTCCTGCACATGCCCCATTCGATTGGATAGCACTAAAGGACTTACAAGCAGACCTAAACCTTGCTGAGAAATTTGGTATAACTAAATCACAAATAGAAGAGATCAAACCAATCAGCATTATAACTGTCGAAGGGCAAGGTGAATTTCCTGCAATAGAAATTGTGGATCACCTTGGAGTTAAGAATCAGAACGACCCTAAATGTGAAGATGCCACAAAGATCATTTACAAAAAAGAATTTCATACTGGTGTCCTGAAGGAGAACTGTAATCAATACTATGGGATGAAAGTAAGAGAAGTAAAAGATAGAATAATTGACGATTTAAAAAAACTGAAGATCGCTGATTCAATGCACGACTTACCCGAACCTATCATATGCAGATGCACAACTCAATGCAGAGTAAAGACGATAACAGGACAATGGTTTTTGCGATATTCAGATAAAGCATGGAAAGAAAAAACCAAACGACTTTTATCAAAAGCTAAGGTGTATCCTGAGTCAGCTAGACAATGGTTCTTAGATGTCATTGACTGGTATAGAGACTGGCCATGTGCACGAAAGACAGGCTTAGGTACTCCTCTCCCTTGGAGTCCAGATTGGATTGTAGAAACGTTGAGTGACTCAACAGTATACATGGCCTTCTATACAATAAATAAGACCTTACGTGAACTAAAGATTACAGCTAATCAATTGACAGATGAATTATTTGATTACATATATTTTGGAATCGGAAATGAAAATGAGTTATCAAAAATAACTGCCATAGACACAAGACATTTGAAATCCATGCGTGATGAATTCTTATATTGGTATCCAGTAGACCTCAGAGTATCAGCAAAAGAACTACTCCCAAATCACTTAACATTCTTTCTCTTTCAACACGCAGCAATATTCCCGGAAGAACACTGGCCAAAAGGGATAGGAGTAAACGGCATGCTAATGATGGAAGGCCAGAAAATGTCGAAATCAAAAGGCAACATAGTAACATTGAGAAAAGCGATGGAAGACTATGGTGCTGACATAACTAGATGTACTCTACTTTTAGGTGCAGATGATATGGATGATCCAGATTGGAAAATGGAGAACCTAAAAAATGTAAGAACAAGACTTGAATCTCTAATTATTCTTTACACTAAAATCTCAACCTATGGAGAAAATATTGAGAAAAGTCATATAGAGGATTGGCTAACAAGCAGAATGCATGATCGAATCCAAAAAATTACAGATGATATGAATAATCTTAAAACTAGAAGTGCAACCGAAAATGCAATTTACGAAATTCATAATGACTTTAGATGGGTTCTAAGAAGGACAAATAAACTGAATAAAGATACCGTGATATGGCTTTTTGAGTCTTGGATTCGACTTCTAGCACCTTTTGCCCCACATCTAGCTGAAGAGTTTTGGGAGCGCTTTGGAAAGCAAGGATTCATTACATTGTCACCATGGCCTAAAGCTGAAGAATATGGAAAATCTAACAAAGCAGAGCTTATTGAAGATTTGATTCAACAAACATTGGAAGATATAAACAATATTATCAAAGCTACAAAAAAGAAGCCGAAACGAATTTTCCTATATACTGCCACCAAGTGGAAGTGGGAAGTCACAAAGAAAGTAATTGAACAAACCGAAAATGATGTATTTGATTCAAGAAAATTCATGAAGGAGTTAGCTCAAGAGGAAAAATTAAAACCACATATGAAAAAGGTAATGAAACATATTCAAACAGTCTCAAAAGAGGTCGTACAGTTTAGTCCAGATGCTAAAAGAAGATTAAGAGAAACAGAAATAATAGATGAATTGGGGGCTCTTAGAGATGCTTGTGAATTTTTGCATAATGAATCGCGTGC
>MEZD01000018.1:49015-86443 GCA_001775955.1 Candidatus Bathyarchaeota archaeon RBG_13_38_9
CAGTCTGGCTAAACCGCTTCGTCCAGCAATTTATATAGAATAGTCTCTTCGCTAAACAAAGTCAAGCCATTTCTGGTATTTTGGATCTTTCCCTTTTACCACTTCAAAGAACTTGTCTTGAAGTTTCTTTGTGATTGGACCTATAGAACCAGAGCCAATGGTACGACCATCCACTTCTCTAATTGGAGTGACTTCCGCAGCAGTTCCAGTGAAGAAAGCTTCATCTGCCATCAATAATTCATCGCGAAGAATTTCATTCTCAACAACTGTTATTGAAAGGTCCTTTGCTAATGTCATTATAGAATCCATTGTTAATCCATAGAGAGCTCCAGAGCTTCTAGGTGGAGTTGTTAAACAACCATCTTTCACTATGAATATATTTTCACCTGGTCCTTCTGCGACTGACCCGCCCATATTTAATAAGATGGCTTCATCAAAACCACAGTCTAGTGCCTCAAGTTTGGCGAAAACAGAATTCAGATAATTGGCACTAGATTTTGCCAATGGTGGGAGTATACGTGTGTCAATACGAATCCAAGAAGAAATTTTACATCTAACACCTTTTTTGAGACCTTCCTCTCCGAGATACGTTCCCCAAGGCCAAACAGCTATGGCAACATTCACTGGATTTTTGCGAGGATTTAGACCCATTTCCCCATATCCATAGAACGCTATTGGTCTGATATAGCATTCCTTGATCTTATTTGTCCTGACCGTTTCTTTGATAGCATTCGTTATATCGCTGGTACTAAAGGGCAAATGCATCATATGTATTTTAGCGCTGTTTTCTAAGCGCTTCACATGACCGTCAAGTCTGAATATTGCTGGACCTTTAGTTGTATTGTAGCATCTTATTCCTTCGAAAACTGCTGTCCCATAATGAAATGCATGAGTCAAAACGTGGATCTTGGCGTCATCCCAATCAACTAATTTTCCGTTCATCCAGATCTTTTCGGTTTTATCCAGCTCAAATCACCACAATGAGATTTTCCGATTTTTAAAAAAAATGATATTGTAAATAGTTGAAAGTTGAGATTATGTGCGCTACTATATATATTATCTGGAATAAGCAATTCTAGATCGTGGTCGGATTAATTTGGATCAAATAAAGGCAAAGCCCATTGGGTTTGTAAAAACTAAACTTTCGGAAAGCATGCTAAAAAAAAGACATTATAATTCAAATATAATAATTCGTTCGGAATATGAGCATGGATTAAAAGGAATTGAAGAATTCTCACATCTTAATGTTGTATTTTGGATGAACCGTATTCATGAAAAGGAAAGAGAGGATCTAAAAGCTCGTCCTAGAGGTCGTTCAGATATGCCTTTGATTGGAGTCTTTGCTACAAGATCACCACATCGTCCAAATCCTATAGGTCTAACACTAGTCGAATTAGTAAGAAGGAAAAGGAACATTCTAACTGTAAAGGGTCTAGATGCCATTAACGGAACACCAATTCTTGATCTTAAACCATATGACAAGTGGGACAGTGTGAAAAGTATACGTGTTCCGAATTGGTTGAAACAAATTACCGATAAAAAGAATGATTAGTCTGCAACAACTGGATCCATCTACAGTAAACGTACATCTCCAGCAAATCTTGATTATAAAAAAAAGCTAGACGCGAATTAAGTTAACTATTTCCGGAAGATTTTTTCTAGATCAATTTCAAATGCCCCGACAGGATTCTCTATTTCGAATCGCTCTAAGATTCGCGGATGTATTTCACCGATTATACCGGCTTCAACTCCGGAAACTTTGATGGAAGCAACACGTCCTTTAATGAAGGATGAATGCTCAGTTCGATGAAGACTCCAACCATTTGCTCCTGCATTTCGAAGCAGACTATAAAGGTTGGATTGAATATCTTCATAACTAATTTTATGGTTACAAACTAAGGCTGCAAGTTTTCTTTGATTAATGGTCTTGGTAGGAGTTATTTCATTTATCTCAACAGTTTCTCCACATTCAAAGATATTTTGTGGGTATGGAACATGCTTATTGAAACTCAAAAAACTCAACAGACCGGGTATAAGCCAATTCCTGAGAACCGAAAAATCTATGCTCAAAGGATTAGCTATTTTTACAATTTTTTCGCTTGGTGCATCCATTTTATATGATATTGTATTCTCGCTAGTCATTACATAATTCAAGACCTCTATGAATCCCAAGCCGACCATTAGATCGCGAATCTTTCTGGTCAATTTCGTGATATTTCTCTCAGACCCTATTGTTGCACTCATTGGCATAGTTGGGTTGAGTTTATCATAGCCATAAGCGATGGCGAGATCTTCCACCAAGTCTATCTCATGCATTATGTCTGCTCTATATGCAGGTATTATAACTGTAAGAGAATTCTTAGATCTTGGTTTGATCCCATATCTCATCTTTTTTAGTAGGGAACTTACTTGTCCAGGTTTAAGATCTAAACCTAATACTTCATTAGCATAAGATAGATTCAGATTCCGTCGATAGGGACTTAAATCGGGTGTATCTATCTTCTTACGATTATAGATAATCGTTGCAATCTCCGCTATTCCTCCTCGTTCGACCAGACTAGATACCATGATATTATTTACAAAATTAACAAGTTTCATGTCAGTTCCTGTTACATCAAGAATTAAGCTCGTTGTCTCTGGAGTGACTTTAGTTACTATTCCATTTATTATTGGAGGGAGGGAGAGAACTTTTGCATCTGAATCAGAAAGTAAAGGATAAACTGGAAAACTTTTGATAATCCACCCATATTCTCTCCCCTTGGGAGTAGATTCTAGTATCTCATTACCATTCATCTCTCTTGTTTCATCGAGTGGAGTAAACCTGATCTTTTCAGGACGGACCCCTGCATAAGTTAGTTTATGAGTTATTGTTTCAGCATCGTGAATACCGACTGAGACTTTAGTCCTATTCCTACAGTATGTTAAATGTAATTTTTCTTGAAGCTGCATTATCTGTTTAACAAACGCATCAGTGAATTCTAATTTCTTAACCAAAGCTCCAGCAATATATGGCCGAACTTTAGTTATTGATCTATCAACATAGATCTTAAGATCACTTTTAGTGAGCTTGTAATTTACTAGACCAGTTTCGATTCCGAGAAGACCACGCAACTCCCTAGCAATACCTTCAGCACACAGCAGATCAGGTCTATCCGAAGTAACTTCTAGAACGAGTTCATCTCCCGAAAGACTGTCTACTTCACATTTCATGAGGAAGAGCTTCTCCTTCAATAAACCAATTGGTAATTCTCTCCCTACGAGTCCGCATAGATCATTATACCCCACATTTAGAGTCGGCAAACTATCACCACATTAACGTTTTTTCTCGAAGCCAGTCCAATTTTCTTGAATGAATATCTCTAATATCGTCTATTCCAAGTGCTATCATCGCCAACCTGTCAAAGCCCATTCCCCATGCGATCACCGGAAAGTCTATGTCGAGTGGTTTCAAGACTTCAGGGCGAAACATACCAGCTCCTACAAATTCTACCCATCCCAGTTTCGGATGCTTAACAAAGGATTCAACACTCGGTTCGGTAAATGGAAAATATCCAGGCTTGAACTTGATTTCTCCGAGACCTAGTGTAGAAGCAAACGTTTTAAGAAAACCAAGTAGGTGACGCAGATTAATTCCTTTGCCCCCCACTATTCCTTCAAGTTGAGTGAACTCCATAGAGTGTTTTGCATCAAGAACATCTGGCCTGAAAACTTTTGAAAGACAGAACATCTTTATGGGAGAAACTTTATGCGAGGCAAGATATCTCATAGAAACAGCTGTTGTTTGTGTTCTTAACATAAGTCTCTCAGCGATTTTTTTGCTCCATTTATATCCCCATCCCGTGGAATCAGTTTTCCATCCATTTTCATGAGTTTCTTTTACTCTCTTAACGAGATCTCGGACATCCAAAACTCCAGATTTTGGATGTTCAATATGGTAACTATCATGTATCTCTCTTGCCGGATGATCTTGAGCTTGGTAAAGGACATCGAAATTCCAGAATTCTAATTCAACGAGAGGACCTTCACTTTCTGTAAATCCCATAGCCAGAAGGATTCTTCTTGCTTCTTCCATGAATTCAAAATATGCATTCTTTTTTCCAGGATAGATACTAGGTGGCGATGCGGAGATGTCGTATTCTCTTAAAGTTATGTTCTTCCACTCACCGCTAGTTATTAATTCGGAGGTCAAGGCGGTGATAGCTGTCGATTGATAATCAGATACATCAATTTGAAAGCCTTCAGATGTGAGTTCTATTTCCCGGTCGACTTTCTGATAGGTCTCAAGAAGATTTCTATTTTTAAGACGAGATAACGTATTTTTTAAACTTGGATTTAGATCCTCAGACCTAACTTCACCCTTATCACATATTAAGCGAAGAGTCTGTTCATCTTCATCTGCTTCAACTTTACTAGTCGCCTGAAGATATAAAATTCCCTTACGTTTGTGGATCGAAGCAAGTCTCTTCTTATTTATCCAACCTAAAACAATTGGTATAATATCATCTGACAAATGAGATTTTGATATTGCCTCATCAATACTTGCCTCTCCCCCCAATGATAAGACTGCGTTTACAAGACGTGATTCTGGGAGGCCAAGTTGAGCATAAGATATGCCCTCTTGGTTTAGTCTAATAAGGTCATTTCTTGTTTCATAAATTTCGACGAGACCTCTTTCTGAGAGAGCTAGGGTAGCACGCATTACGGCCGTATCCGTTAAACCCGTCTTATCAATTATTTCAGTCATATTCGCTTTACGGCCGAACTCTTTAACGGTTGAAAGAACTTGAATTTCATTCTGTCTTAACTCTGACATCGTGGTCAACCCATCATTTCGTACATGGCACATTTGAATTGAAAGCATGTCCACATTCCAAACAAGTTTGATAAAAAAGTGGCGTATGATCTCAAAATCCAATGGCCTCTACATAATTCCATATACTCATAATATTAAACGCAGAAAGTCTTAGAAATGTAAGTGTGGATCTAGTTAAGGGTGAATAAATGGAGAATTTATCTGAGATTGGAACAATTGCCCACTTTTACTCAAAAATAGAGGTCTCAGTCATCGACTTGACAGCTCCTTTGAAAGTTGGCGATACAATTGTCATTAAAGGATCGACAACCGATCTTGAACAGATTGTTGATTCTATGCAAGTAGAGCATAAGGATATTGAAGCAGCTGAATCAGGACAGTCAGTTGGTCTTAAAGTTAAAGGAATAGTACGAGAAGGAGATAAAGTCTATAAAAAAATGTAATATTAGATTCCATCACTTTTGAATATCGATCTTGTTTACTGACCTTGTTAGAAATGAATCTAAATAACTATCGAAACAATTAGCTTTTTGAAGATATTCTCCATACGAAACTAATGCAGCCATCGCCTGTACAGTGTCCTCTGGAGCTGGATACGCAGGAATACCGAATTTTTCAAATCTTGACCTCACATAAAAAGCCATTTCCGTCTCACCTATGTCGCAAGCCACAATCGGCTTAATTGTTCCAGCAGCGACTTTACCTATTCGATCTACAAAATCTTCTTGAATTGCTGGAACATGATGTAGTCCGATTACTATTATCCCATTAACTTCATTATCAGCCACAACTATACTCATAGCCTTTTCAAACATTTCAGAAGTTGCTGAACCCGTTAAATCCACAGGATTCCTGTTTTGAACAAAATTTGGTAAGATTCCTTTCTCTTTCAATTTCTCAAATTTGTTGATAGTTTCATCTGAAAATAATTTAACATCAATTCCACGTAACTCACATGCATCTGATGCCATGACACCTGGACCCCCGGCATCGGTTATTATAGCAACATTTCTTCCTTGGGCGGGTGGTTGGAATGCTAAACCTTTTCCAATATTGAAGAATTCAGACATGTTATCTGATCTAATTACTCCAATTTGAGAAAACGCAGCATCATAGACTGCACTAGCACCACTGATAGAACCTGTATGTGACTCTGCAGCCCTTGCACCTGCTTTTGTTCTTCCTGATTTTAATACCACAATTGGTTTCGATTTTGTAACATCCTTCGCTACATCCATAAATGTTCTTCCATGAGTTATACTCTCTATATAGAGAAGAATCGCTCTTGTTTTATCATCATGATTCAGATAATGTAGTATCTCAGCCTCACTAACATCAACTTTATTTCCAAAACTAACAAACTTGCTTATACCTATCTGTCTTCCTGTCAGATAGTCAAGTGAAGCAGCTCCAAAAGCACCGCTCTGACTAACCATAGCAATATTGCCTTGCATAGGACGTGGCGTAGCAACCATCACATCTCCTGTCTTGAGCACCTTTGTCTCTGGAAGAAACAGTGTGTCTACACCAGTGTATGAATCGAAAACGCCTAAACAGTTTGGTCCAAGAATTCTGATTCCGAATTCTTTAGCGATATTTTTAACTTCATTTTCCAGTTGATCGTTTCCTACTTCTCCAAAGCCCGCTGAGATAACTATCGCTACACTAACACCTTTAGTTCCTGCATCACGGAGAACATCAGAAACAGATTTGCTTGGTACAACTATAACTATTGCCTCAATATTTCCTGGAACTTTTCTCAGGGAGGGATAACATCGATGACCAAGAATACTTTCATCTTTCAGATTTATCGGGTAGATCTCACCCTTGAAAATTCCACGTCTCTTATTCTCAGCGAAGTTCGAGAAAATCACATTACCAGCTTTATTGATATGTTTTGAAGCTCCAACAACCGCTATTGAATTTGGATTAAAGAATAGTTCTACCTTTGAATAATGATCATAATCGTTGATTGTAGATTCATGAGCTAACATTTCTATTCCGAACCATATCGGCGTGAGTATTGATTTTGTCGTTGCAATAAGTCTTTCCAAGTCGTTAGAAATAGGCTATTGGAGATTGGCTGTGGTAAAGTTTAATTAAATTCTATGCAATCTCTTGGCTGGGGTTGATCATCCTTTAAGGGGCCGTAGATGGATGTCGAATTACGACTATCCAATGCGGATTCTAGCCAGGGATGACGACAGCCGAATATCCAAATATGAGTTCGGTCGCCAAGGGCTCCAGAAGAGACCTGAATATGGGTTTACTGACCTTTATTGGTATGAAGAAATTCAGGAGCGCGGGAAGAAACCCGTAGACATATACTATGGCGGAAGTCGAGGGTTCAAAATGGCTTAACACGCCATGATAGTCCCTTCGGCCCCACCATTCGAACCAATTTCGAGGAATTTACGTAAACAAGAAATTTCATTTTTAATATTTTATTAAATTGGTTTTCATTAGGTGACTCAACTCGAGGAAATGATGAATGTTTAATCCAATCGTTCCATCCGTTGCCGTGATAGGGGGAAAATCTTCAGGTAAGACTGCGGCTGTAGAAGTAATAGTGCAAGCTCTTAAAAAGAGAAAATTAACTTCAATGACTGTAAAACACGTGAGCCAGTCAGATTTCAGTGTAGATAAAAAAGGCACTGATACGTGGAGACATTGGAAAGCTGGAGCCGAAATCGTTTCAACTGTCTCAAATCTTGAGAAGGCCATAATGGTAAGAGATGGTAGAGACTTGAATTTTAATGATTTTAACATTTGGACAAAAAATGTCGATGTAACAGTCTTTGAAGGCTTTTCTTACTCATTGTTGAGAGAAGAAAAAGTCGGAAAAGTCATTTGTCTCAGAGACAAGTCTGAGAAGGATAATTATCTTGTGGATTTGAAAGGAACTTTGATAGCATTGTGCAGTTTTAGAGTTTTAGAAAAAGACACTCTCAGGCTGGGTATTGATGACAATATTCTAGCCGAACGAGTCTTTGAATTCTGTAAGACCATCTAAGAGAGAGATGTATAATATTTGAAAAAGATCAAAATTGGGCTTGTGGGATTTGGAAGCTGGGGAAAGAAGCATTATGAAAGCTGGAAAAGAATTCCTACAGCTAACCTAGTTGGAATTTATGATCCTGCTCATAAAGGAAAATTGTTCACCAACTCGCTTAATCAACTTATTAGCAAAGCTGATGCAATCGATGTAGTTGTACCAGCGAATAATCTTGTTTCTGTTGCAATTGCCACATTAGAATCATCTAAGGACTTACTAATAGAAAAACCAATGGCAATCAATCTACAAGAAGCTAATAAATTGTTGAATGTTGCAAAGCACCAGAACCAATTAATTATGGTTGGCTTTATAGAAAGATTTAATCCCATATTTGGTAAACTTCATTCAATAATTCAAAAATTAGATGACCACGCAAAAATTTTCTGCCAGAGATCAGGGTCACCTACACTAGTTACCAAACAGACTGGCGTCTTAAAAGATCTAGCTATCCATGATCTAGATCTGTTAAGATGGTATTTTGGAGAGCCTGACGGTGTAACAATTAAGTCTAAAGACGATTTTTTCCTTAGCCAAGTTGAGGTAAAATTTGGTAATGTTGAAGCGATCGTAATATCAGACTGTCTTGGTCCAAAAATCAGAAGATGGGTGCTAACATATCCCCACGATAATATATTCGCATATTTTGAGAATAATCGATGGAGACTCTATATGAACGATAAAGAAGTCTCAATAAAATGGCATATGCCACTTGAACGTGAACTCACATATTTCACAGAGTGCATTATTAATGAGACAAAACCCTCTCCTTCAATTCAGGATGGCTTTAAAATATTAGAAATCATTGAAAATGCTGAAATTCATCAATAAGATCAATTCGACGAGTTAGATTTAATCAGACCATCATTAATTATCTGTTATGAGTCTCGAAAATCTTACATGATTGTTATTTCATATTAGAAAAATGAGAAATGGAAATCTAAAGGGTAAAGAATTTGAAAGGGAAAATGATACCTAGTGAAGGCAACAAACCTAAACAGCTATTGTGTCTTAAATGTGGTCAGTTTTCTGAAGATGGGACGACATGCATCAGATGCCTTGAAGGTATTCAACTAGGCGATCAGATAATAGATTCTGAAAAACTTAGAAAAGAATTAGTAATCATCTTAGATAACTTTGGAAGCGATGTTGCCGCAGCTTTCAAAAAAGATCCAGCTGCCGGTTCAGTAATGGAAGTCTTATATTATCCAGGAATACAAGCTATGCTTCTGCATAGAATTGCACATTTCTTTTGGAAATTGAAACTTCCCTACATTCCACGATATCTAAGTCTCACTAGTCGACAGATTACAGGAGTAGACATTCATCCAGGCGCCAACATCGGCAAAGAGTTCTTCATTGATCATGGTACAGGAGTAGTAATAGGTGAAACGTCAAAGATTGGAAATAACGTGACAATGTATCAAGGGGCAACACTTGGAGGGACAGGTATAACACGTAGTGGTAAAAGGCATCCAACGATAGGAAATGATGTAGTCATAGGTGCAGGTGCAAAAGTTCTCGGACCGATTAACATTGGAGACAGAGTAAAAATAGGCGCCAATTCCGTAGTAACTAAAAATGTTCCTAAAGAGAGCACAGTAGTTGGAGTTCCTGGAATCATTATAGCCAGAAAAGGTCGTAAGATCCCAAAGATAGATCTTGCACATGGCGAGCTACCTAATCCATTCGTACAGAAAATTCAACAACTCGAAAAACGTATAACTGAACTTGAAAAACAATTGAATGGAAAGAAATGAGAAGTTTAATACAATACTAAACTTCTGAATACTAATGTTCAAAAGAAATCTAAAATCCTCTTTGGATCTAGCAATCTATTTCTGTATGCATAAACTAGATTCTATGAAAGCCCTTGAAAGCACAATCCGTATATTTGCTATACTTCATACAAGATGCATGGGATGATATTCAGGTAGTCTGGAACCTATTTTCAAATACTGTATGTAAGTTTGACATCAAAAATGATCACTCAAGCATTAGACGTTTATGCGAAACATAATTAATTCACGTCGGAACAACATACCAACTCTGGTACTACTTGCTACGGTATTAGTATTGTTGATATGGTCTTTTCAAACAGGGGTAACTATTGAAAAAGGCATGCCACCCATTACAGAATTAAATGTCATTTTACTCCTATTCATAGGTTTTTCAGCCGCCTTGTTTGGTAGTCTCATTGGTATCGGCGGCGGTACAATCGTATTACCCATAATCCATTTCTGGATGGGTTACGCGCTACCATTCGCTATAGGCACTACCCTGTTTTCCACAATATTTACAGCTAGTTCAGGCGGATATGGACATCTTATTCGACAAAATTTAAACCTAAAGGCTATACTTTTGATAGGAGGTGCCGGAATCTTAGGAGTGATCTTAGGTTCTTGGCTATTCACTTTTTTGGCAACACAGGTTACTTTGCTAAGATTTTTTCTTGGGTGGGCATTCCTATGGCCAGCTATTTATATGATGCTGGAAGTTGTCAAATCGGAAAAAAATCCTTCAGAAGAAACAAAAACAATTCATGAACCTAGATGGGGGTGGGGAGTGCTTGGAATATTTATGGGATTATCAACTGGATTATTCGGTTTGGCAGGCGGCTACATACTAGTACCTGGTTTGATATATCTATTCGGAGCGCCAGTGTACATAACAATTGGAACTTCTTTGGGTGCAATAATACCACTAGCATTTATCGGAGGTAGCATCAAACTGATTCAAGGATTTGTGGATATAAATACGGGACTGCTACTTTCAGCGTCAGCAATAATTGGAGCGCAAGTTGGCTCAGCCACAATTAAGAGATTTAGAACTAGTACGTTGAAATTAATATTTGGTGTTTATTTTCTGTATTTCTCTATAAAGTTGATCGCAAGTTACTTTAGCATAACGATTTAGTAATAGTAAGAAGTGCATACTAAAAAAAATAGATTGGAAAGATGAGCTTAAGTCAAAGTTATAGATGTGATATCAAATATGATCTCCCAAAGAGCAAGCTCAATTAATCCAAGCTTAACACTTGGAGTTACAGCAACTGCTAAGAAGATGAGGCAAGAGGGTAAAGACGTTGTCAGTTTTGGAGCTGGCGAACCTGACTTTCCTACTCCGCCTAATATTAAGGACGCAGCCATCAGAGCCATAAATGAAGACTTCACATACTATACACCAACAGCAGGAATTGAACCATTAAGAAAGGCTATTGCAGATAAACTTCGAGATTTCAATCATATTTCTTATGAGCCGGAACAGGTGATCGTATCCTGTGGTGGAAAACACAGTCTTTATAATATTATGCAAGTCTTGCTTGACCCGAAAGATGAGGTTCTACTTAACACACCTTATTGGGTTAGTTATCTTGAACAGATAAGGTTGGCCGGAGCTATCCCAAAATTAGTATCAAAAATAAATGAAAAAATCGACTTTGATAATATGAGAAAGCAGGTTACCAATAAAACTAAATTTTTGATATTGAACTCACCGGCCAATCCTGATGGAACCGTGTCTGATGAAAATGAGTTAAAGTATCTGGCAGATTTTGCACTAGAGCACGATCTCTGGATAGTTTCCGATGAAGTCTATGAGTGTTTTGTTTACAATGGCATTAAGCAAATAAGCATCGCCTCATTAAATGATGAAATTATGGAAAAAACGGTTATCTCTAACTCGTTTTCTAAAACATATTCTATGACTGGATGGAGAATAGGTTATACAGCTGGACCAAAAGACGTGATAGCATCGATTAATAGACTTCAGGATCATATGACAAGCAATCCTACAAGCATTGCACAAATGGCTGCACTCGAAGCTCTTAATGGTCCTCAAGACTCTATTAAAAAAATGATCGAAGCATTTGATAAAAGAAGAATGGTTATGGTTACTCGATTGAACGAAATGAAAGGTATCGACTGCAAAATACCTAAAGGAGCTTTCTACGCCTTTCCAGAGATTAAAAATACTAGCCTCACTTCGATGAAGTTCACCGAGAGACTTCTCAATGAAGAAAATACAGCGGTAATCCCAGGTGTTGCCTTTGGAAAAGATGATAATATACGTCTGAGCTATGCCACATCCATGCAAGAGATAGAAAAAGGCATGAACAGAATAGAACAATTTTGTAATAAACTCTAAAATCAACTTACTATCATAAAAGTTCGTACCTTCAAAACAAGAAGTATGTCCCAACAGCAACCATAATTGACGACATGATGACTCTCCATGTGATTTTTTCTTTCAAATACAAACTAGACATAATTGCCGCCCATAATGGTGATGATGAACTAAGAGGAGCTGCCCTTGCAACACCGATAAGCTGTATACTAAATAAGAATACAATTCCTCCAATGATCATTCCTAGAATTCCTGATAGTAGCAATAGACTAAGATTTTCTTTATTGAGTCTTGACTCGCTAGGTCGCAATATAGAAAAAATAAATAAGAAAATAAATAAAAGAGGAAAACGAATAGTATTTGCCTGAATAATATTTATGGTTCTCAAACCAAGAGCTACTAAAGTTGTTCCTATCGACCAGGATATCGCAGCGGCAAATGCAATTATGAAACCCTTAGTATTTGATTTATCGAAAGCAACATTTCGTTCAAGAAAAATATTGACTATTCCAAAAAAGATTATGACTGCTCCAAAAGTGTATCTCAAAAGAAAAGGCTCACCTAGAAATACTGTTGCTAACGCTATAGCGAAAAATGGGTAGGAGTATCCGATTGTATAAGATCTGGAAACACCAATCAAACCAATACTTCTAAAGAGAAGAGTGTCACCTACGCCAAATCCAATTATTGCTGCAATAATAACATAAAGGGACCCATAGAAATCAAGATAAAATAGATTTTGGAATTCACCCATAAGAAAAGCAATAGGCAACATGGTTGCGACTGAGAATAATGTTTTAAACGCATTTGCACGGACAGGCCCAACATCCCTTAGAGTCTTCGCTGCAACAACCATCGAACCTGCCCAAAGTATTGCAGCTAATACTGCAAATGCCTCACCAAGCATTTTTGTCACATGGAAAGTATTTTTCAAAAAAAATATTGCATAAATAGGATGTGCTTTACTTATTCAATGAATTGTCCAGCCTCCATCAACTGGAATGATTGCTCCAGTGATCATACTGGACTTATTTGTAGCTAGAAAGCATACTACATTTGCAACTTCCAAGGGAGTAGCTAATCGTTTTAACGGTATTTTATTCATTACAAAATTTTTGAACTCTTGATCGATTAACATCTCTTTTGTGAATGGTGTTTCAACAAATGTAGGTGCGACGGCATTTACTCTTACGCCGTATTTAGCCCATTCAAATGCTAGAACTCTCGTCAGTTGATCTACTGCTCCTTTGCTAGAGCAATAAGCCACACGTAAAGGTAGTGCAACTTTTCCAGCTTGAGAAGAGATATTTACAATTACTCCTTGCTTTCGTGGGATCATGGATTGTCGACCTATAGCCTGACAACAGAAAAATAATCCTTTCACATTGGTATCCATTATAGTATTCCAAGTTTCGATTGTGACATCCTCTGCTTTTTGTGGAATGTTAATTCCAGCACTATTTACAAGAATGTCTATTTCCCCGCATTCTTTTCGAATTTTTTGTATAGAATTGGAGATCTCTTTTGTGTTCGTCACATCAACAGAGTACCATTTACATTTCCCTACTGATTTTGAGATCTCAGAAGAAGTTTCAGCAAGTTTCTTTTCGTTTCGTCCTAAGAGGACTAATTCCGCTCCAATTTGGGCCATTTGTATCGCCGATATCTTACCAATGCCGCTTCCTGCACCAGTGACCAAAGCTATTTTTCCAGAGAGACTCAATCAGATTCTCACCTATTCGTCTCATCGAACATTGCACGATAAGAGCCTTACTATTTAATTTGATAATGAGAAGATGATCTATTCACAGTGTACTGATCAAAAGCATATCCTAAATCTAATACAGTAGCGCCAATGATTTAACAATAGTAATTTCGATTTCTACCTTTTAGAATCTTTGACGAAATAACTTTTTAGGCGCGTAATACTCTCAATGATTTTCTTATTATATTGTTCGTTTTGAGAGTAGAGTTGCTATTGGGAGGAGGATCATCGTGCTTATCAACAATATTGCTAGATTACCTGCTATACCTTCCAAACCCAGACCGAGATACATTATTCGCCTTAAAGCTTCAATGCCATACGTCCAAGGGAGACTTCTAGATATTGCTCGACCAGCAGGAGCAAGTACTTCTGGTGCTGAAAATGCTCCTGCTAGCTGAAATAGCGGAAAAGTGATAGCAATTTCTAAAATTGTCAAAGTTGCAGAACTGCGAACTCTAGATGAAATCAGCAGACCAAAGGATAAGGTAAACATAGCGATCAATGAGGTCGTTACATAAATTAGTGCTATGTTTCCTTGAATCACTAAACCATTCCCAACAAAGATGATGAGCATAAATGTAGTCCGCAGTGCGTTTATGACTAGAGTTGATACCATTTTTCCGCTATAAATAGAGAAAATATTCATAGGAGTAAGTGCAAGTCTGGGAAACGTACCACGTTCACGCTCCCTGGTCATAGCATTAACTGCATCATCAAAGGCACCCAAAATAATGATCATTCCTAACTGCCCTGGCAGTATGAAATCCCCAGTTGGCGGACGTCCCGAAATTGGTCTAGACACTATTTCAACAGAAGCGGTTCTTAAGCCATATTGTTCCATCAGATCGTCTAATAGTTCCTGTTTTTGTTCAGTAACCGCTCTAATTATATTCATGCTAGCCATAATCTTCGTATTATCAGTTTGCACTACAACAAATGCTTCTTGTGCATTAAGAAGTCTATTTCCGAATCCAGCAGGAATAACGAGCGATCCTATTACCTCACCTGATTCAACAACCGCCAAAGCTTTTTCTTCGGTTTGCACCAATTGAGCTATACGAACCAATTCGGTTGAAGCTATTTTATCAATGAGAATTTTTGATTCTCCTGATCCATCTAAGTCTGCAATAACGATTGGAACAATGTTTGGATTACCGAAGGCTGAGGATATCACAATAAATATACTGATCAAAAGGATTGGAAACATTACAGTTAAGGCTAGAGATAATGGGTCTCTGCTAAGCTGTTTCAGTTCTTTTTGAGCTACAACTACCGTATCACGAATAAGACGATTCATTTGACGAGCCTCTCTCGTGATAATTTTAGCAGTAGATATGCAACTCCATAAAACAATATGATTGAGATGGCGATTATCTGCAACTGATAAGTTAGACTCATCAAAGGTTGTCCTATGAGGGTCGTTCGTTTCAGAATATCAATGCCATAAGACCATGGAAGAACTGTCGCTATTGTCTGCGATATTCCTCTCAACAACTCTTTATCTATAAAAAAACCGCTGAAGGCAAACAGAAAAAGGATCAGAAAGAACTCAATGATAACGACAGCCCTTACTCCAATCCCGAATGATGAAACAAGAAAACCAAAACCCATCGTCAGTATCGCAATAAAAAGTACACTTAAAACTAATGACAAAAGGTTTGCATGTATACTTGCTCCATAAACATAAATCGCTAAACCAAGAACAATGAATGTACGCATAACATTTAGACATACATCATACAAAGTTTTACCTATCATTATTGATCCTAAACTTACAGGACTAACTAACAAGTGGGAATAAGTCCCCGTTTCTCTTTCTCTTGACATACCACCAGCAATTTCATAAAATGTTGCAAAGACTACCACCATAGTGAGTGTGATGGTCAGACCAACTGCAAAACCCGAGAAACTAGCCCCCTTCATAACTATCTCCACTCCAACAAACTCAATATTGCCTGTCTGCTTTATTCTTGGATTTGGATTGAAATTCGATAGACTTGCGTCAATATTAGAAAGGACTGCATCGTCAACACCAGGGGACCCATCATCAACATGAACAATAATTATTCCAGTTTCATTATTCAATAATCTTTTTTCGAATCCCTCGGGTACAACAATCGCAGCATAGAGACCTCCTTTTCCCAAAGTTGCCAGAGCATCCTCCTCACGATACCCTTGAAGCAACATATTGAAATCCTCGGATCTTACTAGGGACTCGTACAAGCGACCCGAAGCTTCTGAAAGATCTTCATCTATAAATGCGATAGGAAGCTCAGAGGTAGCTGAATAAGTCTCGCCTTCTCCTCCCCTTCCCGCTCCTAGAGAGGCCGTGAAAAAGAATGGTATAACAACAAGTGAGATAAGAATTGCAGAACGGTTCCGCCTTAATATTCGAAATTCATTGAACATTATTGCAAAGATTTTACTGAAATACTTTAGATTAGACATGGTCAATCGTTAACTCATAGAGCGACTAAATTTTATGTAAAATTTCATTAAACAATCATATTTTTTGACGGGCTTTCTCCATGAATCGATCTATTTCCTCTTCTCCACCTGTTAATGAGATAAACGCTTCTTCAAGTGTAGGTTCTTTTGTATTGATGGCTCTTATCTTTGCTCCTGCATCCAGAAGAATTTTTGTCACTGACTCTTCAATTTGTTTATCGCCTTCATCGATACATGAGGCTTTAAGAATCGGATCATCATAAGTGACTTTACATATATTGCCTATTTCTTCAATTTTTTTAAGTGTACTATGGTCCAAGTTAGGGGTCTCAATTTCGAGAAGAGATTGCTCAGATACACTACTCCTTAATTCTTTTGGTGTCCCCATCTGTATCAATCTACCCTCAAAAATTATTCCAACTTTGTCACAGATCATTTCGGGCTCTGTCATATAATGAGTGGTCCAAATAACAGTCACACCTTCATCGCACAATTTTCTTGTGAATTCCCTGAGTGCCAAAGCTGACTGTGGATCAAGACCTGTAGTCACTTCATCAAGAAAAAGAATTTTAGGATCATGAATTAGCGCAGCAATTATCATGGCTTTTTTCATCCAACCTGATGAGAGCTCACCTACCAATCTCTTTGATTTTTCTTTAAAATTAAACATGTCCAGTAGATTATGCATCCTATCCTTGGCGATGTTGCTTGGCAAATCATATAGAGTGCTGAATAACTTTAGGTTCTCCTCAATCGTTAGATCTTTATATAATGAAACGCCATCCGATACAACACCAATTCGCTTCCTAACTTCGGCTGCATCTTTTACAATATCGTACCCTGCAATTTCAGCAGTACCTTCAGAAGGTTCAAGTAATGTACAAAGCATACGAACAAGTGTTGTCTTCCCAGCACCGTTGGGTCCTAGTAATCCAAACAATTGTCCTTCCGGAATTTCTAGGTGTATACCGTCTACTGCTGTGAAATTACCAAATTTCTTAGTTAGCTCTTTCGTGACGATCGCAATTTCAGACATAGAATTTCACGACTTTTGAGCATAGGCTCCTAGAACCGTCTGTCTAAGTCGATAATAACTGTTATCTAAAATAGGGGTAATCTCTGTTTCAAGTGTATATAATTAATATACTGATTAGCAAGCAATAATTCTTATATCACTCTTATCCATTTTTCCTCCATCCTATGGACATGTGATAACGTTGAAACATTACTTTTTGATGTTAGCAATTTTAATTTTGACTATACCAATTGGAACTTTAAGTTCGGATATCATTGTAGAAGCAATTGGAATGGGAGAAATTGTAGCCTCTTCTGTTTATTGGGGTACTAATCCATCAGACCCATCAACCGCACAGCCAGGTGATGTAAATGTTCAACTCTCAATAGTTCTATCAAATATTGGTGATGATTTAGCACGTGATGTTAATGCAACACTGTTCATAGGACCTCCACTTTCTTATACATACTATAAAGATGGTAAGGAATACTCAGCAACCGCGATTTCAAAAATGGCTGGAGATATGGAAGCTAGATCCAGTTTCACTCTTACATATACTGTTGATGTAGATCCACTTGCTAGTGAAGGAATCTACCGTTACGACCTCATGACGTCATACAGATCAGCTAGAGAATTGCAACAAGTAGAAAAAACGATGATTATCGACGTTCCTATATGGAGAGGAGATCTTCGTATACAGAACGTAGTCACATTACCAACAAAACTCTATCCAGCCAACAAACAGGTTGAAATAAAAGTCCAAATCGTTAATTCTGGTCAAGCCTCAGCCAAGGACCTCCAATTAAAATTAGAACTGAAAGAGCCATTCAGACCGTCATCAAGTGACTCAGATAGACATTATGTAGGATCATTACCACCTGGACAAATATCTGAAGCTGGATTCATAGTGGATGTTGATGATAATGCAAAATTTGGCAAATATACCATAGTTATGGCAATCATTAATGAAGACGGTCTTATTCCGATTGATGAAGTCCAAATATATCTCAATGAGAAAGTCAAATTTGACATCGTAAGCTTAACGCCAACAACGATGGCAGCTGGTGATGCGGGTAGAGTAATTAGAGTTGAGTTAAGAAATACTGGCGTTGTTAAAGCAGAATCAGTTAGAGTACAACTTAGGGTAGGTAACTTCTTCTCCGGAACATTGACAGATTTTCTTGGGACAATGCTTGCCGGAGAGACTAAAGTAGCTTTTTTCACCATGGATGTAGACTCCGATACTCCTGAAAAAGAGTATAATTTTGATCTGAGGATAGATTGGACCCAAGAGGATAATTCATTAGATGATACGCTTCGATTATCGCTTGATGTTAAGCCCGCCGAAGTTTCGTTAACTCCGATTTTCTTTGTGGTAGCAATAATAGCTGCAGTAGCTTATTATTTCATCCGAAAGCGTAAATCGGAAAAAGCTAGACCCTAGTAAAAGAAATTAAACCAAATGATGTTAATTTGATTGGAGCAAATGTTGAATGGTTCACCGGGGTCTTCTCTTTTTCTTCGTAATACTGTTAGTGATCCAACTTTTTTCTCCAGTTTCCGCCCATACAACTATAGGTAATCTAAACGATATACCACCTTATTTTAGATCTAATGATCATGAATTAAATCCAACTAACACGTTTGGCACAGCACATGTTCCCGGACCTTTAGCTTACTTATGGTCTGGATCTGGTTTCAATTTCTATACAAATACTAGTGGTCCTCCTGGATATCAATCGCCCTTCCAAGATTTTGAACAGCCATTACAAGTTGCAGGTAATTCTTATTCTCCCGAAGGAGCGATATTAACTTCAACTCCTAATCAAGATAATATTGGAGATCTTATTCTCGCCATAAATTTTTCACAACCAACAGCTTTTACATCCCAAGAGAATCCAGCGCCAACGTTTCGTTATAATAACATCACAATATACATTCCAGCTCCTTTAGTCGATAAAAGCGGAGAATTTATTCAAGACGGATTTGAACCAGCAGGAAGCATAATTTGGGATCTAGGAGACAGTTCCAATATCCTGACTACGCTGACAGGAGATAATGGACAAATATTCGTCGGTAAAGCTGACATGAATGATCCCTTCGCACCGGGCTGGTGGGCTATACAAATCTTAGCTACAGGAAGTGGTATAGAATTTACACCAGAAAGAGATTGGAAAGAACATTATTACATAAGAATCAATCAATTAAGAGCGCCAGACATTGCTGGAAGATATTTATTTAAGATATTTTTAGGAGGCCATTATCCTGTCAAGAAACAGAGTGAACCTCTCATTAATAGTACAATGCCTGTAGAGAATTGGCCTGTATTATTAGTGAAAGCAGAATTAGATTCAGTCATCATATATGGAACCTTAAGATATGGTGAAATCGCAAATCCAGTACTTTATGGAGAGCCAATCAGAGCCCCAGGTATGATTAGAGCAGTTGGAACTGCAATAGATCCTATTACAAACGAACCCACAAACAGGCGAGTAGAAGCAAGAGGCTATTTCAATGCTTCTTCAGGAGGCCATTTTGAAATAGAGGGAGTTGCTCCGGGAATTTATGACATATTTGCCAGTGCAGCAGGTTTTCCTGAACAACTGGTTTCCACTAGCATAATGGTTATTCGAGGACAATCACTCTTATCTGATTTTTATCTGAATCCTGGACCTGAAATTCGCGGAGAGATATATTCAAAGAATTGTTCTGGTCGGACACCATGGAAGAGTGAGCTCCCAATTAGCGTAGTCATATATGATAGCGATAATTATGTTGAGCAGAATGTTGACTCTTATTCTCCAATAAATCTAACGCACGCACCATACACATCTTATGTTATCGGGAATACAATATTTGCTTCGGATAAACTGGCAGCACCCAACGCCCCCAAACAGGTTGCTTTTCCTTGGGAAGGACCAATAAGTTACTATCCCAATACAGCAATTCCCCCGTTCATAGATCCTTTTGGAGTTCATAATGGTGTAGGGCCATCACAGGTCTGGTGGGTCAGTCCCACAGCTAATTTTGATCCAGTTACAGGACTTGGCTCTGATTCTTCGTCCTTTCGATTCCAATTCGGATTTCAGCGTCATTATGGTGCTCCAAAAAGACTCAGCGGTATGGTTCCACAGACATTTGCAACATGGATTGATGGTTTAGGTCCTGGGACATATTTCATTCGTGCATATGTTAACGGATATATTCAGACAGATATCTCAAGCGCAGTTTTTCGAGATTATCCCGTCACAATTGTTGATAAGCAAACATTAAGTGAGGATCTATTCCTCGATCTATGGATATCTGGCACGTTGAATTTTACAGTACATTTTCATGATAGTGCAGCAGGATTGCAGACTCAACCGATTGGAGGACCTGACCCTGGAAGATTTCTATTGGCGGAGGCCGTAGATTCAAGTGGTGAATTAGTAGCCTTCAACTTCACTTATGTTCCTTCCTCATCAAGAAGTGCTACTTTAACTCTGAATGGTTTAGGCATGGCAGGAGTTATATCGCCACCAGATCCTCGGGCGGGAGTAAAATATTCATTGTTTCGATATCGAGGCATTAGAGATTATGGAATCTATCCTGGAACATACTTGCTTCACATATTCATGAGGGGATATATTCATGCTATTCCTCCAGGTGACGAGTCAACTTATCTTGATCAACCAGCGGCTTTTTCGATTTCATCTTGTGGAAGCTTTTCAAGCCTTAGCACTCATATGTTTAGAGGTGCAGGAATTAATACTACCATTTATTCTATCGACTGGCAAGATCCTCCCTCAGCGACACCATGGAAGTGGGACGACACTTCTGCCTCGGTCCTAGTCCATGATGTGGCATCGGGTGAACAAATCGATGCGATATATTATTGGGATTCTATTAGAAACATATGGACTATCCCTAGAACCAACTCTGATTATACAACGATACCATGGCCTAATTGGAAAACCGTATTTGGCTCCTCCTCTAGCTTTCTAGTCACTAATGGATCCACAGTTCTAGAACGATTCGGACCTGACCTCCCCTCTCCTATCTCCCCATTTCCTGAACAAGACATAGCCAGCAATGTCTTCTTCCAGTCGTCATTCCGCATCGGATTTCTATACACCTCATTTTTTTATCGAACACCTGATTTCAAATCAACAATAGCAATCTATCCTGGTCAATATGCATTAAGTAGCTGGACCTATGGGTATGTGCAGGAAGGAGTCACGACTCTTGGTGAACTTGGAAGGCATTTGGTATCGGTAAGAATTGGACATATTGCTGATACATCTGTGCGACTTATACAAGGTGTTGAGTTTAATCTCAAAATAGTATTTGAAAAAGAAGGGTTACCTACATCAATACCTGCTAACATGTCTATGCGTATTAGAATATATGACGATAGAGATGTTCTTGTAGCTGCAGCCTCAACGTCACATGATTTTGGTGAAGTCGATCCATTATCTGATGTTGGTTTCTTCGCAGATGGAAATAAGATATTCGATGCTGGAGGAACAAAACCACCGATTCCAGCAGGAACCCTTCAAGTTGAATATAAGAGATTAACTGGCCTATTCGGTTATGTAGACCCAATAGAAGGGACTGAAGCATTAAGACGGTTATTCCAATTCTCTCCAAATGTTGGTGTATGGGGAGACTCAAGCACATCAATAATCGGCAAATATAGAGGAAATTGGCAAGTACTCGTTGAGTTGATTCCTTGGTACAGTCCTTCTGAGTTTTACCCTCCCACAACTGGAATGCTTCATGGCGAAGTCCATCAAACCAAATTCAAAATTTTCTTACCATACAACCATCTTGGACCTTTCGAATTAAGAGAAGACGTCATCATACCTAACGCAAATCTCGGGGGAGGGGCCACAGCAGTATTATCACTTGACTTAAGAGGAATTGTTACTGGAACAATTTATGCACGAAATATGAGGGGCGATTTCAGAACTGTAAGTTGGGCTACGATATTATTTGAGACCCCAACACAAATACATCAAACCTATTCATTCGATGGTTTCTATGAATCATATTTACCGTTGGATACCTATATGATAAGAGTGGAAGAACCAGGACTATCATATCAAGATGAGACAATCATCTTACCAGATGCTGGAACCATCACATCTAACGCATATATGTACCAAACCGGAGTACCTATCCCAGAATTTTCAATGTATACTTCAACTATACTATCAATCTGTATCTGCATTAGTTATTTCTTAGTTTCAAAAAGGACAAAAGGAAAAAAGAAACCAATTTTTGAAAAACAATAAAATAATCAACCAATTGAATTATGAAAAAAGAACATTACAATAATGCTCAGTCATAATCAAATATTAGATCACTTAGTTACATCATTTCAATTAGAGAAGGGTTCTAAGGAATATACGCAATGGCTTCAATCTCTATTTTGAATTTTGGATGCATAAGTCCGGATTGGACAGTGGATCTTGACGGAAAACCATGTTGAAAATATGAACGATATATCACATCATATTCCTCATGATAAGAAGAATCCGATAAAAAAGCAGTAGTTTTTACGATATTACCAAAAGACCCACCTTCACTTTCAAGTATTTTTCTAATGTTTTCAAAGATTATTCTCATCTGTTTACTAAATTCTATTGGTATTTCTCCAGTATCAGGATCTATTCCAACCTGACCAGCGATAAAAACAAAGTCTCCAGCCTTTGTAAAATTAGAATAGGAAGCCCGAGGTTTTGTAATACCATCGATCCAACCTACTCTCTTAATCGAATCCATGCATTATAATAGATAGAATTCAGACTTATTATTTCTCATATCAATTAAGCTTAAAACAAAATAGACTCTATGAAGAGTGGAGCTAGGCTTTCTATGAGAAAAATGAAAAGTTGGAAATTAGGAAGCAGAATTTTCAGGATCTTCGCCTGGCTTCTACCTTATTCACCATTAAGAGTCTTCTTTCATAAGCTATGTGGAGTTAGAATAGGTCAAGGTGCATATGTGGGCAACTTTGTACTGATGGATGGCCAATATCCTGAATACATAATTATTGAAGATGAGACTTCAATTGCGCCATTTACAATGATTCTGGCACATTCTGGTGCTAGCCCCTTTCATCAGAGGTTCAATCTCTATCATAAAGGACCACAAAGGGTTCACATCAAGAAAGGTGCATGGATTGCTGCTGGCGCAATAATACTACCAAAAGTTGTAATAGGTGAAGGGGCTATTGTGGCAGCTGGATCAGTTGTAACATCTGACGTTCCAGACTATGCTGTTGTTGCTGGAATACCAGCTAAACAAATAAAGGAAGTGCCCACTAAAACTGAAGCCGAGTAATCTACTTGGTTGGTTTAAACATCTTATCTTCACTAGAGGTGTGTATGTTAGCTCTATACAAATGTTGAGAATGTACAACTACCATCGAACTCCATTCGAAATTATTCTACAGAATATTTTCAATATCTTAGAAAAATATGAAGCCAAATTCACATTCAGCATAGTGGCGTCAATAGCAAAACAAGATCTGATAGAAAATATAATGAAGAGCGGACATGAGATCGCATCTCACAGCCTTTATCACGTTAAACATAAGGGTCTTCCTTTCGAAACCCAGCTTCATTATATCAGTAAATCTCTTGAGCTTCTTAGTAACTATGGAGCAAATGTCAAAGGGTTCAGAGCTCCCTACAATTCATATGATGCTAATACTTTCAGATGTTTGAATAAATTGAATTTTACTTATGATGCTGGAGTGCGTAGAGAGGAAAGTTATCGAAAAATATTGCAACCTTTTCATTTAATTGTAGATGATGGTGAGTCAAGATTTGTCTCATTTCCCGTCTTTAATATTAGTGATGAATCACTTGATGAATTACCACAACAAATTGTCCTCGAAAAATTTCTTGAACATATTAACAACTTACCTGAAAACGGATTAAGTGTACTCCAACTTCATCCTATAAGAATTGGTCAAAAAAAATATCTATCATTTCTTGACAAACTTGTGTCACATATTACGACAATCGGATATGAAGTGCCCACGCTTACTGAAGTGGTAAATAAAAAATGCACTATGCCTGCTATATGTCTCACTGGTGACATCGATTGCTTGTCTTTCAATGATTATCTTAAGAGGATATGACAAATGATGACTCTAGAAAAAACAAGTAACAATAATTATGAATTCATTTTTAGTTTATGTTCGTAATTGTCATCATGTTTTATTGATCATGACATTTTACTTTTTAGTAAGACAAATTTATTCAATGATCACTAAAAGTAAAATCAACAAAGATCTTTTTTTTAGATTTTTAGACGTTTACTTAATTTTAAATATAGAACTACAATACTTATTACTGTGGTGCGAATGCCAACCAATAAGAAAGCAAAGAAAAAAGTAACGAAGAATAAAGCAACAAAGAAGAAAGCTGCAAAGAAAAAGAAACGCTAATCAAAGTGTTTGATCAATCCTCGAATCTCCCTCTCACCATGAATCCATGTTTGATATACAACAATACAAGGTGAGGGGGAAATTTTTTTTGACATCATATATGACTACATTATTACAAATATTAGTATCCACTTAATATCTATAATATTCATAAGTTATTTTTTTACGACACATTGACGTCATCTAATCTCTAACTATAATAGACAAATTTAACGTATACTAAATGTATAAATTATTATTATAGACATGTAAATTAAAAGATAACAAATGGGTCCGTAGCTCAGCCTGGATACTTTTGCCAGAAAGAGCACCGGCCCTCTAATATTTTCTTAGAGGAAAGCCGGTGGTCGTGGGTTCGAATCCCTCCGGGCCCGCCATAATATTCCTATTCACTATGAGGTTTAATTATCATTTTTTTGTTTGTGAGCCTACTAATAACATACGCTCTAATTATTTGTTTCATAATTATCGTTTTATATTTCATAAAATGTTTTATTTTTTAAAATATATTTTCGATAATGACATTCTATCTAATTAAAATACAGAAATATAATTCAAGATATTATTAGAATATGAAGATAATTAAGTGTGCTTGATAGTAATATTTAACATAATTGCATATTACCTTTTGTTTATTACAACTTACAGAAAATAAACTATAACATACTATAGAAAATTATAATAAATTAAGAAAATAATCAAATATCAAAGCATTAACAAATATCTAGTGTCTTACCAAACGTTATGACTAAATCATTGATATTCTTAATTTAAAATATTCTTTGATAAAAATAATCAAACACTATTTTGTTCTAAGATATTCAGCAGTTTCCTCTGGAATATGCGTATTTATGTAGATACCAGTTCCTATCTCGAAGCCACCAATATTCCATATACGTGGAATAATTCGTAAATACCAATGTAAATAATTTGAATTTTCGTTATCTATTGGTGCGGTTTCTATAAAATAATTGAAATCTGGTTGACCTAACGCACGGTCAATTTTACGGAGGATCTCTTGAAGAATTTTGGCAAATTCTTCCACCTCTGCATCTCCTATATTCCCAAAGGAAGCTTTATGATATCTAGGCAATATCCATACTTCAAAAGGGTAAATTGATGCATAAGGATGAAATGCCACAAACCCATCATTTTTGAAGATAATTCTTTTTTCTAATTCCAACTCTTTTTTAATCATAGAACAGTATATGCAACTGTTTAATCTGTTGAAATAATTTGACGCGATCTCATATTTACACTTTAAACGTTCTGAAATTATTGGAATAGCAATAATTTGCGAATGGATATGATCTATAGAGGCTCCTGCTGATTCTCCATGGTTCTTAAAAATCATAACATATTTTACTGGTTTTTTACTCAAGATTTTATACATATCACGATAAGAATGGATAACGGATTTTATCTCAGAATAATCCATACTTGTAATGGTCATATCATGAAATGGAGATTCTACAATTACCTTATGAAATCCATAACCACTTATGGTCTCAAAATAATTATTAATTAGATTACTCTCAAGAACTTCCTCTGAAGATACAGCAGGAAACTTATTGGGTATAACTCTAATTTTCCAAATAGAGGATTTGAAATTATCTTTATAGATCTTTATCGCTGGAGGCGTTAGCCTCTCATTTCCAATACAGAACGGACAATCATCAATGTAATTTTTAACAATTTTCTTTTTTTTTGATGTTTCAAAATCAGTTGGGCGCTTAATTCGTTCTTTTGCCATGATTACCCATTCATTAGTGGTAATATCCTTTCTAAATTCTGTCAATTACAGCACCATAAAATAGAAGTATTAATGTTCAAAAGAAATTTGTATTGCATTTTATTGCGAAACCTTTTTTGGTAGAGCTTTACGACGTTTCCTTTTCTGAGGATTCGAAGTTAACCTCTTACGGGTGATAATCAAGTCCCTAGATGCTCTATCCCAAAATGAAGTTTTACAATGAGGACAAAATTTTGGTTTTCTCAGTCTACGAGGCTTCCATACATGGTGGCATTTTCGGCAACGATAAATTCGCTTTTTCAATTTTTTTCCTCTCAGTTGGCATTAATGGACTATTAAATATCCAATATAAACTAATGAATTTCAATAATTCATTAACCATTATTTTAACGTGCGCTGATTTAATAATCAAGAATAAATTTATTCCATTTTTTAAACCAAGTTCTTAGATTATTGTAAATTAAATTAGGTTGGCTTTGATTAGCCGCGAATAAGTACTCTGATTACTTCTTCTTTTTAACATAGTACTAATGGCGAAATAATTTACATTTTCGTTTATTTTTGCCCAAGATGGAAGGAGTATCTGGGTTGCAGTTGGTTTTCCTAGAAAACTTAGTTTAAAAGTATCATAAAATCTTCTAAACCTGTGCATGTCCATATCTTGTGAATATCTTATTTTTTTATTGATCTTCATTTGTTTCTGAATCTTTTTAAAAGCCTTCCAATAGGTAGGTAAAACCCTCAGAGTTTCTTTCTCATATTCAAAGATGATTTCTTCTTTTTCTTTCTTCGATAATTTAACTCTCTCATTTTCAAGAGTCTTGATCATTCTATTTGTAATTTCGGCAATCATTGTGCTCATGTTCTTTACTGATTGTCCAATATGGCATAACAATTCTAGATCGATCTGAGCTATAGTCTCTGGCGAATATTTTCTCATAGCTTGATTTAAAATTGAGAATTCTATACTGTAATCATTTGGAAAACAGATGTTCTCTAAAAATCCCTTTTTTGCTGAAAATTCCCCTGAAAGCGGATATTTAATTGAATCGAATCCACAGAATATTTTTGGAAATTTTCTTGTAAATATTTTCAATAAGGGAATCGCAAAAATCCGTGTGACACGCCCACCATAAGTATAGTACCCGTAAGGAAATTCATATGTTAGAGTTACTCTATTGTAAAATGCTTTGGTTATCACATATTTCTGTCTATTTTTTTTTAGCGCGTCAACAATTGGCTCACATAAGGATACAACGAATTCTCGGTTAAAATTCATAATATCAGAATCTAGAAAACATAAGATATCTCCTTCTGTTATAGGGACTGCAAGCCACAATGCAGTTCCCTTTCCATAAGGCATCTCAGTTAGGTTGGCTATTTTATTTACATTGAATTTTTCCAAGACGTGAAAGATATTTCTATCAAATTGATGTACCGTTCGAACAATAAAATCAAAGTCTCCTCTTTTGGCATTCATAGCCTCCGCACGATTTTCCCTTAAATTGCGAACTTGTTTTTTGAATAGGTCAAGTTCCTGATATGCTGTCTGAACTACTTTTATTAGAGTTGTATAATCAGGTTGACCATTCTGGTCCATTGAGGCGTCAATTACAAGTATTTCGTCAAGATAACCTTGATCAATAAGTTTACTGCACTCTGAAAGCATCTTACCCAGAGTCTGAAGTTCGAGTTCACGAGTTTTTCTGCCAACATCAATTTTCGTAGGTATAACTAAAGATATTACCAAAGGTCTCCGTAAATCGGCCTCATCAAGAATAAGCGTTTTCAATTTTTTATTTAAACAATCGTTTAAATCGAAGTTTTTATACGATCCAAGATAAGCAGCCTTAGTCCTCACAATCCTTAACCTCATGTCAAATGAGTTTCCAAATACTTTTTCACGTCAAAGAAATCTGAAACAACTATATCTGCAACATTTTTTATTCTGTCTCCTTTTGGTTTATATGCTATTGAGATATCCGCACCATCTAACATGCAATAATCAGAATCACTATCTCCAATAGCAATTGCCATTCCACCAAGGGTACCTTTCAGTGATCTCAATAACCGTAATTTACATATCAGATACTCTTGACAACTAGAGGTATGTAGACAACCAGGAATTGTAAGAACTCTACCAGTTAAGATTTCGCCGTCAAATTCTAAAATGTTTCCATAGACTAGGTCCACAGATATTTTTTCTTTTAACTTATCCGCTAGAAACTTATATCCATCAGTCGCTATCGCTATAATAAAACCTCTTCCTTTTAAAAAAGTGATTAACTCTATTACTCCAATGTTTAGAGGAATTGAATCAAAGATCTTGGATAATTCGTTTCTATTAATTCCAGAAAAAAGTTGAACTATCTTTTGTGTAACCACTAATCTTGGAGCGTCTTTAAAATTGATATCTATCTGTTTGATTTTTGATATTAGGTCGTATCTTTCGCATATAACATCAATTGATCTTTTAGAAAGTATCGTTCCATCTACATCAAAAATAACAAAATTAGTATTCAATATTAGTTTCCCTTATTCAGCTAAAAGCTTGTATAGTTCGAGTGTCTTCTCGGCGCATGAATCCCAAGTGAATAGTTTCTCAACCCTTTTTCTACCTTCTTTACCCATAGAATAGCGTAGGTCCGTGTCTTTCAGTAGTTGGATTATCGCTTCCGCCATTTTGTGATGGTCTCCTGGATTAACAAGAATCCCTGTTTCATTATTTTTCACAATTTCAGGAATCGCGCAGTGATTAAAGGCCACTACAGGTTTACCAGAAGATTGAGCCTCAGCAGGTGTGAGCCCAAAACCCTCCCACATACTTGGATAACAGAATACATCACAGAGAGAATATAATAATGGTACTTCTTCCTTAGAAATGTAACCAGTAAAGATTATTGATTTTCGCATTTTTTTTGATAGTGTTAGATCTTTAATTCTAATCCTATCAAACCTCGTCGCCCCTCCTATGATAAATTTTACATGAGGCAACTCTTCTAAGATAAGTGGTAGAATTTTTAATAAAAATGGTACTCCTTTGTATGGATCCATTCTACCGAGATATAAGACATTTAAAGAATTCTCTAAATCATATTTTTCTTTTAGGACTGACGAATTGTGATCTGGCCTAAATCTATTAATATCTACACCATTGTATATTACAGATATTTTTTCTTGGTTGACTTTATAAAATCTCAATAATACATCTTTGAGATAGTTGCTGACTGAAATAACTCTGTCAACTCCAGTATGAAGCGCCACGATTGTTCCGATTGTATGATCTAACATTTTGAGCCTCTGTTTCGGATTGTACCAGCTTCTTATGGGCGCATATCCATGAAAAGTAAAGACATGTGGAACATTTCTTAATGTTCGCACAAAATTTCCCGTAAAAATTGCAGGATGATAGTGGGTATGAATCATATCAAATTCTTTGGTAATCATACCGCATTTCGCCATAAATCCAAAATGTCGGAAAAATGGCAGATTGGATCCTGTAAACGTCACTTTCACAGGTTCTATCGGAGAGAGATCTTCCATTGCTTCGCGTGCAAATATTTCAATGGTTATTCCTTTATGTCTCAGCCTTTTTGATATCTCACTTATATGTACGACTTGACCTGAGCCTTTATGCAATGTCGTTCTAACCATTGCAACTTTCAATAATCATCCCATTTCTAGTCACAGATTTTACAAAAAGATATGCGAACTGAAGGTTACGCGCGCTTACCCCCTATGACTATTTCATGATGCTCCATTTTTCAACCAAGCAGACACGTGCATTTATGTGTATTGAATACCAAGTGTTATCGACTTTTGGCTACCAAGACTGTTAAATAGCTAAAGTTTATTGTAAGACAAATAAAATCGCAAACTAAAAACTAACAAATTCAGCAGGGAATTATTTGACTTTATCTGTAAAAATTATCCCACAATATTTATTCCTAACAAAAGGTGTTGGAAAACATAAGGATTGTCTGCAATCGTTTGAGTTAGCTTTGAGAAACGCAGGTATACATTATTGCAATATAGTAAATGTTTCAAGTATAGTTCCTCCAGGTTGTAAAATTATTCCACGCGAAAAAGGATTGTCTATGATTAAACCAGGCGAGATAACCTTTATCGTGATGGCTAGAAATTCAACAAATGAACCGCACAGACTAGTGGCATCTTCAATTGGTGTTGCAATCCCGTCAGGGGAAAGTGATTACGGATATTTGTCCGAACATCACTCTTACGGGGAAACAGATGAAATAGCTGGAGATTATGCTGAAGATTTAGCTGCAACAATGCTTGCAACAACTATGGGAATACCTTTTGACCCAGAAACGGCTTGGGATGAGAGAAAACAATTATTCAAAACTAGTACTTCGATAATCAAGACAACAAACATAACACAATCTGCCACTGGAGATAAGAATGGACTATGGACTACAGCAATTGCAGCAGCAGTATTTGTTCCCTAATCTTCTTTATACTGGTATTAGATCACAGAAGTAAAATCGTCCATCTCTTAGCACGATGTCACCTAATTCAAACTGTACTCTACGTTTAAACAATGGTCCGTCAAATACATAGGAATGAAATTCTCCATTTTCACCCATTGGATCTACATTAGAGGGTAAAGCCGACAGAAATTTATTATCAAACACTCTACCAACAAATTCCTTTGAGAGACTTTTAGAGTCAACACAGGTGATTACGGATTTGAATCCTAATTTTATGAATTCTTTTGCTAGCTGAAAAGTATCTTTCTTCCACAAGGGAAATAAAGCAGTCATACCTATTTTGGATAAATTTTCTTCGCGATATTTTCTTACATCTTCTAGAAAAATATCACCGAAGATTATAGATCTAATACCATTTGGTTTATATTTTTGAAGAGTACTGACCATTTGAGATTTGTATTCTTTATCTGAGGCATTTTTTTTAATGAATATTTTCTCAAGAGAATAACTCAGATATTCAACTTGCTTTTCCAGCATGATTCGACGTATACCATGCATACTAACTCGATCATAATCCTCTGTGATTACAGTTAAAAGAGCTCTTACTTCGAATTTTTTATCTTTAACAGTATTATAGAGTGCAAGGGTGCTATCTTTTCCCCCACTCCAAGATATAATTATTTTTTCTCTAGAATTCATAAGTTTATTACTTCGTGTATTAGATTCAACAGATTCTCAATATTTCCATAGCTAACGCTAGAAAATATTTATCGCATACGCGCTGATCTATACTATTACTCCTCAGGATTTCCTCAAGACATTAATACGAAGGTAGTAGCTGTTGTTGTCCATATGGATCGTATCCTGTTGACAAACCTGGATAGTAACCTGTTGACAAACCTGGATAGTAACCTGTTGACAAACCTGGATAGTAACCTGTTGACAAACCTGGATAGTAACCTGTTGACAAACCTGGATAGTATGAATAGGTTGGCTGCTGTTGCTGTTGTAGTGTAAAAGGATATATGGATTGAGGGGTTGGTGCGGTCTGTGGATTTTCATAATTTTGTGCTCCAAACCATGGAGAGGTATAGCCGTAATTATATCCTGGTTGAGGGGCATAGTATGGAAGTTGCGTAGAGTAGGGATTCATAGTCGACAATGGACTGTAGGATGGATATCCGTAAGGATCGTATGGATTATAGGTCATCAATTTTCACCTAATTCTATTGAAAGCATGGATATATCTTAAAGCTTCTTATTATTAATGTGTAAAAATTTCAATTCAATTACTAGCTTGTATGCTGGGCAGCAAACAAATCGATTGCATTAATACGTATTTAAATCGATGTCACATTCGAAAGCCACATTTTAAATACAATATTTTCCTATAACTAACCAAAAGTAAAGGTGATATGAATGTCTTGGTATTCTCCATTACCGTATCCTATTTTTGGGCCACAAAGAATCTCATACCCTGGATATTACCAATCAATCTTTTCGCCATATTTTCCATTTCCAGTAATTCCGTCTTTATCTCCAGACTTGGCTTGGAGAGCACCATGGTATGCTCAAGAGATAGGCGTAGCTAGGGCAAGTCCCAGACAGTTCTTTCAGTGGTAAACATCCAACCTTCTCAATTTTAAATATAGAATTTTTTTTAAAAAATCACTTTAACAATTACTTAATTATTTTATCAAGCGCGTGCATATGCTTTCAGAGAGTTAAGATTAAACTCTCCCATTATCATAATAGAGGAAAAGATTAGACAAGTGAGTAAATCATAACGATGTTTAACATGAATATTCGATGGCTCACTATCACCATTTTTCTATAGACATTGCAAGGATTTCTTGTATGGAAAGACGTTTCTCAGGTTTCCCTGCAAAAGATTCTTTCTGAGTAGAAGTCCGTAGAACGACGGCTGTATCAGCACCCTCCCCCGTACCTCCGACCGAGATTACCTTTGTTGATGATCCAATTTTTCCAATTTCCACGGCTGCGACCGATATCTCAATGGCTACTTTCATGCCTTGACCAAAGACATATAGTGTCTCCGCAATGAGCTTCCACGTATCACCACATAGTGGAAGGAATGTGATATCAAATATATTTCTACGCAGATGTATTTCATTCTCAGAAGATTCATCTAATCGATTTCGAATAAGTTTTCCAAGGCACCTTTATCCGGATATGATATCTGTTTACACGCTTTCATTACTTCATCTTCTGAAATAGAGATTATCTTAGTTTCTTTCCCCAATTTATTTACAAAATTTTCTAATGTACGGCCAGTTGTCATGGGAACTATAACTGCTGCCACATCTCTCATTCTTAGCCTTTCTTTAGTGATTTCAATGACAGAATTTGTATTCAGAAAGCCAGGAGATTCGAAATACATTACATTTCCTTTATGTACGGACATAATAGTTCTCTCTCATTTTCTAATGAAAAACTTCTAAATAATAATGATCAATTTATCATACCGGGCATAATATAGGCCATGTTGAATAAGTATGAGATTAATTCATTCGGTGGCTATGCTAGCCATAGTCTGCATTATACTACAAGTTTCGATTTCCAACGGGTCACCGGATGATGAGGAAATTAGTTATGTGAATGGGTATGTATTTGAAGCTTACAGTGATGGAAACCCCATTATTTTCGCTTGGATCTCAGTTTACGATAACAATACATTAATAAATAAAGGATTAAGCGGACAAAATGGTTCTTACTCTTTTGCTCTGGAACCTGGAATTTACAATGTACATATTGAAAAAACCGGTTTTATTCCACAAAACGCATTTGTAGTTCTGGAACTAGAAACTTCACTCAGGATAGATTTCTATCTAGAAAAAATGCAATCACCATATGAAGTATCAATATTTGTAACTGGAATTCCAGAAATAATCTATCCGGAGATGCTAATCGACAATAATTTTTCTGGATATGCTCTCAATGGTACTATAATTCAGTTCATAGAAAATAGTACACATAGCATAGTGTTGAATCAAGTTGTCAATGGCAGTATACGTTATGTACCATCAGAGGAAGAAACTCACATTGTCACAGAAACAGAAACAATAGTAATTCCATATCATACACAATATAATGTTACCTCCAATACAAATCAATGGATAAATGACTGGTATGATGAGGGCACTATTCATCTTGAAGCAAGTGAAACAGTAGACCTTGGCAATTCTACCCGTTTATTATTTGATGCATGGCTCAAAGATGGTAAAGCCATAAAACAAAATCCGATCATGCTAGATGTTAATTCAAGTTTTCATCTTGATACCAAATATCGAAAACAATTCTATCTTAATCTATCCTCAGAGATGAGCACCGTCAAAGGAAGTGCCTGGTATGACGAAGGTTCAATAGCTGAAATTTCTGTTGAAGATGTCACCATAGGATCATTACCTTTTGCATACAGATTTTCTGGTTGGAGGGGAGATATAGAGAGTCGAAATGCAACGGAATTTTTACTAATGGATGAACCTAAACAAATACATGCTGAATGGGAAAGGATTGAAGTAGTTCAGATCGAAAAACTAGATCCAATTTACAAAGCAATCATCAACATAAGTCTCCTCATTTTCACCGCGAAGATTTTTAGTGGATTATTCGCTAGGGTCAGACTTCCTGAAGTATTAGGTGAATTAACAGCAGGGATGATCTTGGGGCCTTATGCTTTAGGTGGAATTATTATTCTAGGAGCCCCTTTAATGGATTTAAACGAGTACGTGCAAGTATTCGCAGAAGTAGGAGCAATTCTTCTTCTTTTTATTGCAGGATTAGAGGTCAGTTTTGGTCAATTTAAAGCTGTAGGCGCCAAATCTTCCGTTGTGGGTGTCTTCGGCGTCATAGTCCCATTTCTTCTAGGAATATATCTTCTACAATTCTTAGGCTTTGACTGGAATGTCAATTTGTTGATAGCTGCAACTCTTACTGCTACTAGTATAGCAATAACGGTTAGAACTCTCGAAGATATTGGCAAACTTAACTCAGAAGAAGGAAGCATAATGATCAATTCGGCGGTAATAGATGATGTACTTTCATTAGTTGTTTTGGCTGTAATTTTATCAATTGTCACCTCAGGGGTAGTGCCTCTTCCTTCTGAGATAGCTTGGATTCTATTTCGAACCTTAGCATTTTGGCTACTTTTGATGGCAATTGTATTGACAATAGCCCCTCGACTTATCACACGTGCTGAACGATGGAAGGCTAGAGGGACCGTTGAAGTGGTTGCAACAGCTACATGTTTCGGAAGCGCTGTAGCAGCAACAGCCATAGGATTGTCTCCGATTGTTGGCGCCTTTGCAGCCGGCATGGCCATAGCAAGCTCCCGCATGCTAGCAAGAGTTAGAGATTATATAGAAAAACTAAGCATCCTATTCTCACCAATATTCTTCGCTTACATTGGAGCCCAATTTAACATCAAGGCCTTGAGTTTTGAAAGTCTATTGTTGATAGTGACTTTGGTAGTAATAGCTGTTATAAGCAAACTTCTAGGATGTGGTCTTCCCGCCATGATTGCGCTCAGGAACATAAAAGGAGGCTTTAGAGTAGGCATAGGAATGATCTCTAGAGGAGAAGTCGGATTGATAATCGCTGGTATAGGAGTAACCTCAGGTATCTTAACCCAAAATATCTATGGTGCAGTTGTGGCTATGGTGATATTTACTACCATCGTCACGCCGATAGCTCTTAGATGGGTTTATACTGAGAAAAAGCATGGTATAGAAGATCCAAAAATTGAATAAGTTCATATTAAAAAAATCAAAACATCGAATGAAATTTCTTGTATGAATTTTATTACGTTCTACTCTTTCAAATATTCAAGATATTTTATCGCATCAATAGCCGCTTGACATCCAGATCCAGCTGAAGTTACTGCTTGACGATAAATCCAATCAGCTACATCACCAGCCACAAACACTCCTTCTTTGGCAGTTTCTGTATTGTTTTGAACCTTGATATATCCAGCTTCATTTAGTTCAAGTTGAACTTTAAAAATTCCAGTATTAGGTATGTATCCGATTGCTATGAATACTCCATCACACCTATATTCTTGAGTCCCTTCATTTTTCAAATTTAACAATCTAACACCTTCAACTTTTTTTTCTCCACATATTTCTTTTACCACATGACTCCAGAGAAATTTTATATTTTTTATCTTGAATACTCTTTCTCGTATGATCTTAATCGCTCTCAACTCATCTCTCCTATGAACCACAGTAACACTTCTTGCTATATTTGACAGAAATATCGCATCTTCGATCGCGGTGTCACCACCTCCAACCACCATCACATCTTTATTCTTAAAGAAATATCCATCACATGTAGCACAATATGAGATCCCTTTTCCTCTAAGCCTTTGTTCTGATTCGAGCCCAAGCAATCTCGCTGAGGCACCAGTCGCCACAATTACTGCATCTGCCTCATAATCAGTGTTATCTACAATGATCTTTAAAGGCCTCTTCGAGAAGTCAACATTTGTCGCCTCACCAGATATGAATTCTGCTCCTAAACGTTCAACTTGTTTTCTAAATAGATTCATAAGTTCTGGACCCATTATAGGCTCTGGAAACCCTGGATAGTTCTCTACTTCCGTCGTCCAAATTAACTGTCCACCTGGGTTTGGACCTTCGACAACAGTTGTCTTTAACCCTCCCCTAACTGCATATATCGCAGCTGTTAATCCTGCAGGACCAGAACCTAAAATGATTAAATCGGTCAGTGCCATCACCAAATATCCATGAAGCGCGCGATTGATTCATCATCACTTTAACTTTAGTTAAGCATTTTGATATGTGATTTACTTGAATGAGAGAATTTGTTCATTAATATATCATCAAAGACCAATTTTAAGAGCATCAATGGAAAGTTACAAGAAAGTCGTCTAGGTGCTTTGTACTAAATGGAGTTAACTGGACTTTTCGTTGCGGCAGTCATACCTACTGTATTTATACTTTTATTAATAGTTAAGAAAGACCGCTTTGAAAAAGAACCTTTCAGACTGTTACTTGCAACATTCATTTTGGGTGCACTTTCAATTATTCCTGCAGTGCTTATGGAACTGTACCTCTCCAATTTTCTGGCTGAACCAGAGGAGCCTTTATCTGACATAATAGGTCTTGTTCTTCATTATCTTATCGTAGTGGCAATTGTTGAAGAATCATGTAAATTCTTGGCTACTCTTCCAGCATATAGATCAAAAGCATTCAATGAACCTATGGACGGCATTGTCTATGCCGTAGTTGCTTCACTTGGATTTGCGACTGTCGAGAATATAATTTATGTTCTAAGTGGAGGATGGCTTGTTGCTTTATTACGTGCTTCTTTGAGCGTTCCTGGACACACTTTCTTCGGAGCAACTATGGGTTACTATCTTGGTAGGTCAAAATTCGTTTATCGATGGAGTATGATTACATTTGCTCTCATTATCCCAATATTTTTGCATACAATTTATAATATCATAATTTCAATAGAACTTGGATTAATCAGTCTTGCCTTGGGCATCATCTTCATTTTCTTTCTTTATCATAGAGTAAAAAGT
>MEZD01000018.1:86457-87299 GCA_001775955.1 Candidatus Bathyarchaeota archaeon RBG_13_38_9
TCAGGAAATTTCTCCATTTAAACAAAAAAAGGAAAGTTACTGCATATATTGTGCCTCCAATATTTTCCCAAATTGGCGTTACTGCCCCAAGTGTGGGAAAATCATAAGACAACCACGTGCGCTAAATCTGATCTCATCATGTGTATAGATATCTAACTTATTCTGGTACTATTTCAGAATTCCACACGTGAAATGCGCTAAAGATTCTCGTCTTTTGGAACTTCTAAATCCTTAATTTTTCCTTTAAGAGCTTCAATCTCAGTTGTAAGACTGGTTATTCGCTTCTCCATTTCCTTAATCTGACTCTCAAGTTCTGGTTTTTGGATAGCTCTTGATAACTTAGTTTCAAAACTTTTTAGCTCAGCCTCCATTTTTGGGATCGATTCAAGAATTCTTGATTGTAGTTCACTTACTCTCGATTCAAATTCAACGCGATCTAGAAATTCGCTTGTTTTAACATTAATCTGTTTAATCGCTTTTTGTAGACTGAATTCCAGATTCTTAACTTGTTCGGATAATACATCCATAATAGCCGGTTTATTTTGCTTTGGAGCTTTTCGTTTAGATTTTTTAATCGTCTTTACTTTTTTTGAAGCTCTCGATTTTTTTGCTTGCGCATTTTTTTTCACTATTTCCTTCACCATTTTATTCCATCTCTGATGATTAATTGTTAGTAACTTCCTAGTTTTTATTCTCAGAACATAATATAAAATGTTTAGTCATCTTAGAAACTCAAACAACAAACCTTGATTGGATGGTTTAAACCACCATAACGATTGTTTGAATTGGGTGATATTGCATGCAAAACAAAGTTGTAAAAATAAACGAGGCTTGTCAAACTA
>MEZD01000018.1:87365-94270 GCA_001775955.1 Candidatus Bathyarchaeota archaeon RBG_13_38_9
ATTATGGCCGGTTTGGAGGCTAACCTTATTGAGGCGGAGTTCATACCTAGCAAACTATTGATTGGGACAGACATCCTCAAAAGTTTAAAGTATAAAACATTCAGAAGCCCAATCACTGATGATTTGCTTGTAGCATATCCACGAATATGTCCAGACGTAGCCATAATACATGTTCAAAGATGTGACGAATATGGTAATTGTCAAATTAACGGAATAAATGCTATTGACTTATTATTAGCCAAATCTTCTAGAAGAGTTATTGTAACAACCGAAAAGATACTTCCAACTGAAGATTTCATGAGTGTACCTTCAAGTACTAATCTACCTTCGACCTTCGTCGACACCGTAATTGAATCTCCATTGGGAGCCCATCCAACAAGTTGCTTTCCTCATTATACATATGATCTTTGGCACTTACTCCACTATATGGAAATATCAAAAAAAGGAAAAACTGAGAATTACATAAAGCAGCACATAACAGATTTAGTATCTTTCGAAGATTACCTCAATCTGGTTAAAGATGATGTAAAGAGAGTGACGGTACGAGAACCTTAGGTGATGAAATTGAGGAAGTTTACTTCTGATGAGATAATGATTACCTGCATGTCTAGAGAAATACGAAATGGAGATATTGCAATTCAAGGGCTTACAACTCCAATGGCGATCATATCATATTATCTAGCTAAGGCCACTCATGCACCTCAAACAACTATAATGCAACTGGCTGGAAACATACTTACCTATGAAAAGGCCCCACCCCAGATATCACTCCTGTTTAATGAGTTTGAAGCCATGCGGAGGGCAGTGCATATTGGAACACAAACGGAAGTATATGAAGTCATTTTCAAGAGACTTGAATCAATAGTTGAGTTTTTTAGACCCGCTCAGATCGACATGTTTGGAAATACAAATAATTCTTTGATAGGATCAGATATTTCTAAGCTCAGGCTTCCCGGTGGATTTGGAATCGCTGATGTGGCAGCATTATATCCAAAAACATTGTACTACTGCCCACGACATGAGAAAAGAGTTTTCGTTGAGAATGTGGACCATATTGGAGGATTAGGATTTAGAGAAAATGGTGAATCTCATCAGAGAAGAGAGATACATATAATATCTGAACTTGGAGTTTTCGAGATAGAACATGAAAGTAGAAGAATGAAACTTTCAACTATTCATCCTGGAATAAAAATTGAAAATATAAAAGAAAATACCGGTTTCGAAATTTTAACTCCAGAAAAAAATCAACAAACATCGCCTCCAACAGAATTGGAACTTCATTTGATCAGAGAAAAAATTGACCCACTAAACATTAGACGTCTAGAATATCTCTCAGGAAAAACTCGAGAAGATGCATTACTTAACATATTGGATAAGGAATTAAGCCTGACAATTTAGGATTTGCAGATCGTATTCTACAATTATTACAGGATGCTGATTTATCAAAGAGATTTGGAGAGAAAAGTAAGAAAAAAGTTATCGATAATTTCTTGATAACTAGACTATTGATAGATTACTTAGATCTATTATACAATAGTTCTCCTTAATTTCCTTGATTATCAATTGATTGTTGGGGTAAGATATAATGGATCAGTTAATAGAAAATTAGCGCGAGCTATCTAGATGTTTTCCTACTCTTTTTCTTTTTATGTTTCGATCTACCCTCTGTCCAAGTATCTTTTGATTTTCCAATCCATCTAGTCATCTTTTGTGCACAATTATGAATTCTTTAAAGACAATACGATGATTAATCATTTTTTATCCTTTGGGATGAACGCAACAGCTCTCACGGGTGACCCTGATCCGTGTTTTATGTTTAAGGGCAAAGTAAACAAATACGCTCCATTTGATGGCAATTTATCCAAATTCTTAAGGCCTTCCAAAATTGGGATGTTATGCTCTTTAAGAAGTTTTATGTGTGAAAGTTCTGTGTTCCCAAGATTTTGGGCATCAAGAAAAACAGAAACAGAATCAATTGTTGGTGTATCAGTTCCAATTAGTTTGATCTTTTTCTTCGCTAGATATGTTGCTGCTTCTTCAGATAGACCTGGAAAATCTTTCAAATATTCACCCTTTTTAGGTGTGTTGATTTTATCATATTGTGTAATCCATCTCTTGTCCCACCCATATTGAAGAAGTAAAATTTCGTCTTGATTGATTTGACCATTATTCTTCTCCCATAATTTAATGTCTTTTGTAAATACTTCTTCAGCCAATCTTTTGTTTTTCAGATTTATTACTCGGCAAGGTCCATGCCAACTGTCCAAATCGATATCATCTAGCCATCTTGTCCCACCGACATGGACAGGTGCATCCACATGAGTTGCGTGATGCTCGGCAATTTGCAGTACGTAAGCATTGTAACCGTCTCCTTTCGTCCTAGACATCCATGGTATATGATAAAATGGCAAATAACAAGGAGTCCTCTCCTCCAAAACATGTGTTAGATCGATAATACGATAGTTGGAAATAACATCTTCAAGTTGCATTCTAGACACCCACAGATAGATTTCTTTTTGAGTAGTATTAAGATATAATAACATTCGGTGGATAATTGAATGAACAGTACAAATATCAATTGTCCCCTGGAAAAATTCAGAAAGTTGTTGATTATATTTGGTTCTCTCTTACTTACAGGCAGAGGCTACATGAATCATGCTCCCGCAACTTGAAGAGATCGAAAAAAGACGCAAAAGTCTAGACTTGAGCCAAAAGGAGCTTGCGAAAATGGTTGGCGTTAGCCAATCTATGATCGCAAAAATCGAAACGGGTAGAATAAATCCTTCATACACTAAAACGAAGGACATTTTTGATCTATTCGAAAGTCTTGAAAAGAAGAGAGAAACCAAGATTGGAGAAATCCTTGAAGGAAAAGTTGTGGGGATTCAGAAAAATGATACTGTTTCCAAAGCAACCCGAATAATGAATGATACAGGTTACTCCCAACTTCCAGTATTCGACGGGACTCGGATTGTAGGAAGCATAACTGAGAAAACAGTCCTCAATCAAATACTAGTAAGGAAAGATCCTAAACAACTTTCAACCGTTACAGTAGAGTTGATTATGGAAGATGCTTTTCCCACAGTAAACGAAGATACCCCTATTACAGTAATATCTTCTCTACTTCAGTATAGTCAAGCTGTTTTAGTGACAAAAAAAGGACATATCAGAGGAATCGTAACTAAAGCTGATCTTTTGAAGTTTGTTTCAAAGCATTAGGTTCTTTTTTTACGAGCAGCTGAAATTATACTTATTACATCTCTATCTTTGAGAACATAGTCCGTTGGAAGTCTTAGACCTGTTCGGGCATCAATAGCATGCAGCATTGTTTTTTCCAATTCAGTATGTATCTCTCTTGCCAGATATCTGACATCAGCATGATAAGGTATAAGAAATGCATCAGGAAGAACTTTGCCTGCATGGTCTGACATTTTTTTTACGTCTTCAACAGGATATACAGTATTCATACCCAATAATTTTAATATACACATGTTTATAGCAAATTGAACTCCAGTATTTACCCATCTTGTTAGAACTCTTTCCTGTACATAATTGAGAGCCCACTGTTGTTCTTTAGTAAGTTCGCTATTATTCAACACTTGGAACTTTTCTTCTCCTGGAATGTATCTGATGAATCCCTTTGTTTCCGCTCTTCGTAGAGCAAGCTCTGCTTCGCTGCATGCTGGAACCACAAATGATCCTTTGAATTCTTCTATCATACGTTCATAATTTGTACTGGCGTTGGCCATGTCCATTTTATTTGCTATAATGACTGTTGGCTTTGAGAGTTTTCTTATTTCCTGTGCGAAAAGGTTTAGATCTTTATCGCTCCATTTCTTTACAGACTTTTTTTCAAGAGAGCTGTTTTCAAGCGCTTTCTCTATGTGTTCAGGTCTCACCTTCAATCCAGCTAATGAACGATAAAGTGATTTTTTTAAAGGTTCACCTGAATCAGCCTTTTTTCGAATTCCTTTGACACTCTTTGCTATTGATTTTACAAACCAGAGCATGATCTCCTCTTCAACGTCATAGATATCCATTATCGGATTTCCAAGTCCAGGCCTAGTCAGTTTTCCTTCAGCATCAATACTTCCAGAAGCATCTGCCACATGAATCAGTGCATCAGCCTGTGATGCGACACTTAGAAACCTGTCACCTAAGCCCATTCCTGACCATGAACCTTTAATCAACCCTGGCAGATCTACTATTTCTATTGGAATAAAACGCCAACCATCCATGCATGCAGAATTACGAGGCGCATCTTTTACTCCTAATTCCCTGCAAACACAAAGAGTTCTTACATAAGCAGTCCCAATATTCGGTTTCTTTGTAGTGAATGGATACGTTGATACTTCAGCAGAGAGAAGTGTTGCTGCGTTAAATAATGTCGTTTTTCCGGTATTTGTTTTCCCAATAATTCCGATTTGGATCATTGGTAACCCGTCTGTCTTTATCAACTCAACCTTCTAATAGGATTATCTCAACTATTGAATCGGACCCTAAAACTCATTGTAAACATCAATATTGTATCAAGGAGTCAATGAACTTGTCAGAAGCTCTATCGAAATACCTTGAGGCTGGTAGAATAGCAGTAAAACTCAAAGAGGAGGCAAAAAAAATTGCAAAAATTAACGTTCTCCTCGTAGATATCTGTGAAAGACTTGAATTTCTGGCTTTTGAACTTGGAGCAAAACCAGCATTTCCAGTAAATATAGGGGTGAACGAGATCACAGCACATTTCACATCTCCAGCAAATGATGTTAGGAAAATCCCAGAGAATTCAATTGTTAAATTTGATATAGGAGTTCATATTGAAGGTTACATAGCAGACACTGCCATGACATTAAGTTTCAATCAAGACTATCAGGACCTAATAATTTCAGCTCAAGATGCACTCCAAAACGGAATAAATGCTATGAAACCGGGTGTCAAAGTATCCCATGTCGGAGCCATAATTGAGAAAGCCATTACCCGGTTTGGATATCGACCGATAAGAAATCTTATGGGGCATAGAATTGAGAGATTCAACCTCCATACTGGAAAAAGCATACCAAATATCTCCGGAATCGAGGGGGGTACAATCGAAGAAGGTGAAATTTATGCTGTTGAACCATTTAGTACGCTCCAAGACGCAGCAGGCATGGTCAGGGACTCAAATGAGACTGTTATTTTTAGATATCATAAAGATCGGCGTTTGAAATCTCAAGATGCAATGGCCCTCCTTGAATATATCAAAAAAGAACATCGCTTTCTTCCTTTCGCATCGCGATGGTTAAGGTCAAAGTTCTCCTATCCATCATTTGACAACATATTCGAGCAACTCATAAAATCTCGTTGCATAATCCCTTACAGAGTTCTTGTGGAAGCTAGTGGATTACCCGTGTCACAGGCAGAACATACTGTGATAGTAGAAAAAGATGGATGTAGAATAATTACATGAGTAGCGTGCGCTAGCTACTTTTGAATTCATCAAATTCACAACTTACATAAAAAAAGTTATTATTTTTTAGGATATTCCGAGTATATTTGACTAATAAGTAGCTCCTCTTTGCACTGGGGACACGCACCAATCTTTTTATAAACATAATCTCCAACTTTAAATTCTCTAAGTTTCTTGAAGTAACATTTCTCACAGTACTCTACTGTAAAGTTCTTCAATTCTTTAGTCTTGATGGTTTGCATTCGCCTTCTCATTGTTGATAATGATGATACTGAAAGTCCAACACCAATTGCTCCCAATATTAAACCATAATAAAACTCTCCAGTCTGGCCTTGTTCGTAAGAAATGACTGAATTGAATATGAGCCATACTGAATATGCAAGTACCCCAATACTGAAGATTATTGTTAGATAAAAATAGAATCCACTTTTCTTCTGCGCCGTTGCCATTCACCTACTGCCCTATTCCAATAGTGTTTCCAATGCCAGCTATAATGATTGTTTCTGCTTCCTTGGTTCTTTCCTGTAAAAGACTTTTGATCCTCGTGATTACATTATCTGTAGCTTCAGCGATCTCTTTTTTCATCGGCATTATTGCGTCCTGAAGGCTTTCTTTTACAATTATAGCATGAACAGGTATTTTGTATTTGGAAGCTTCCTCTTCTATCTTGAACCGTTCGGTTCCGATTCCTCCAATTGCGGCACCGATTCCTTCGCTGATATCTCCTGTTTTTTCTCCTTCAAACTTTACTGCTGCGTCAACCATAATGACCATAGCAATTTTTCCTTCTCGCTCTTCAATCAATTGTTTGATAGCTTCTCCTGGTTTTCCAACATTTCCTCCAGGGCCTTCAGCCTTTAGAGCAAGTATCTTCCTTCCATCCATCATAAGTTCAGAAACAACAACGTCTTTCTCGACTTTTCTTTTTTCTTTGTCTTTCATAAGTTTTGAAGCTACTAAGGGGCCGACTCCATCGCCTATAGGTTGACCTTGAGCGAACGCTTTAGTAGCACCAACTAATGCCTCCGCTTCCTGCATGATTAGCGGAAGAATCATTTGCAGTTGGAGTATCAGATAGAAACTTTGTGTCTTTCGACCAAGTAGGTAAAAGTGTCTAACTATGCGGTAAACTGTGTTTAGGGCAAGGCTGCCCTCGACAAGATTCTCCATGTTATTTATTTGAGCATTATCAGCTTCAGGTGCAAGTCTTTTTACATCATCTTTGAATTTCTCCTCGCGCACATCAAGGAGGTGCTCAAATTTCCAGACGATTCCAGCTGGATCCATGTTCACTGGTGAAATTAAAAATTGTTCGAGAAGAGCATTTAGTCTGGGAATGATATCATTCTTTGGTTTTCCTATCTCCTTTAAGGTCTTTATCGTAAGTTCTCTAGCTTCGAACTTCATTACTTCAAGCTTCTTGATAGCTCCACTCATGTTCCAAATCATTGTATAAAGCTGAATT
>MEZD01000018.1:94296-112680 GCA_001775955.1 Candidatus Bathyarchaeota archaeon RBG_13_38_9
GAATGAAAGATACATCATAGTAGAGATAATTGTACTCATCGAGCTATTTTCACCAATTGGCAATCCCAGTATGAGTGTGTTCAGCAACAAGCTATGCCTCAAATAAGTTATCTTTTAGTAGGGATTCCAGTCGCAGTTATAAACGTTTCACGATGTTGATTCACGTATAAGTTTTCTCAAGAAGAGTTGGCAGCGGTCTAGGGTTCGCGTAGGCTCTCGCACAACACTACAACCTAGATCGCTTAGGAGATTCACTTCCGTGTTCGGAATGGGTACGGGTCCTAGCTCCTAACTATGGCCGCCAACATCATCGATAGATTTAACTTCGAACTTTTAAACACTGTGTTTGTCTTCGATATTATGGGTGGGAACCACTACGGTGCTCATATTATTAATTTATGGCGCACGCTATCCAAGTCTAGCTTTATTCTTCGACTCTCAAAAAGATCCTTGGTTTATTTCCGTACTCCCATGACCTCTCAGGTATGAATTCTTCTTCCTGTTTTGGATAGATTGCCCTTCCGATATCTTGATCCTTTGGATATTGGAATTTACATCCCCATTGGAGAATTACAATTTTCATGCCAGGCGCTTTTTTTCTGATTATCCATTCTAGCTCCTCCGGATCTCCCTTTACTAGAGCCCAATTATCATAATGCATAGGGATCAGTAGTTTTGTATCGAGTGCTTTAGCGACTCTGTATGCGTCGTATGAAGTCATTTTGTCAGTCATTCCTGATGGATTATCTCCAAAGGATATCATTGCTACATCGATATCATTTTCTCTGCCATGTCGGAAGAACATATTTGAGTAATGTGAATCCCCTGCATGGTAGAAGTTGCCAGCTGGCGTCTTTATCAGATAATTCACGGCTGTTTCACTCATACTTTCAGCTTCCAAAACAGCCGTATTGTCCGCTCCTTCCAGAGCTTTCAAGCAGATCTCATTAATCATAATTTCATCTCCCGCTTTAACTTCAACAATACGATCTTTAGGAACTCCGAATTGCTCATATTTTTGACAAGATTTTGGTGGGCCAATGAATTTGCAATCTGTGTTCTTAATGAGCGGTTTTATTGTGTATATATCACAGTGATCTAAATGGGGATGTGTTGAAATCAGAGCATCGACTTTCTTGATGGCAAAAGGATCTATGATTTGTGGATTCAATCTGAGCCAGACTTGACTCTTTGCACCAGTCTGCCTCATTACTCCATATGGACTTTCGGATTCTCCAACATCCCATTTAACTGCAATCGATGGGCCACAATAATTGTCAATTAAAATGTCAGTATTCTCAGGTGTCTTAAACCAATAACCACATGCTCCAAGCCACCATAAAGCAATATTACCTTTCTCAACAAGGGCATCTTCTATTTCTTCATTAAGAAATGTTCCCCAAATTGGAAATACCTCTTGGAGCCAAGTCATTCTGTCAATAGGTCTGTCTTTGATGAGTAAGTCTAGTTTATCCAATCCTCCAAAGCGTTTTGTCATAATTCATCAATCCTCGACATAATTCATAACCACTTAATTTATTTTTTACTGGAATCTAACTAAGAAATCTTTTACTGGATTAAAAAACTGAGCTTTATGTATCAATTTTTCAATTATTATTAAAAAAAGAATGAATTCGATAAATGAATGGACATATCTTTAAAGTTCAGAAGCTGTTGGCAAAGTGCCCCAAACAAGATCATAAAGACGTTTGAAACTCTCAATTATTTGAGGGTTTTGTGATAAAATGGCAATATCATTACCTGTTTCAAGCTCCATATCATCTGGAACAGCTTCATAGAATATTATGTCACTAGAATCGAAAACAGTCTGATGAAGATGCACTTTTGGGGAAGATCGAAACTGCAATATTGCCGTAATTTCTTTGGCAACAGTATTATTTTGTGATGTTACTTGTGTAATTAATCTCACCTTTACTCCTCTTGCCATTGCACGCTCAATCGCTTTGGATTGGGATTTATAGAGACGTACCATTCCATTTGCAGTAGCGATAATATCAACAGACTCTTGGGCTCTTGATATTGATTTGATAATATTATCAGTGATCTTTTGTCGCCCTTCAATTATTGACAGCTCTGTTTTTAGAGCAGGCCGTCTGCCAGCTATCAGCTTCATAGATTCATAGGCTAATGATAGGTTTTGAACTTTCTCGAGGCTTTCTTCTGCTTCTTTTATGAGTTTTTCAGCTAAAGGAAAAAGTATGTCATTGGGAGAGGTGGCTGCGAAAGTCTCTGGTTTCTGATGAAGGAGTTTCACAAGGCCTTTACGTTCCAGACCTCGAACAGAACCATAGAGTTTTGTTCGAGGGACACCACTGAGGAAGCTAAGCTCTCCAGCTGTTTTCGCACCTGTCTTTGCAAGACTCGCATAGATCCTAGCTTCATATTCTGTCAATCCGAATCTCATTAATGCGGGAACAAAATTTATAATCGAAGACATCCAGCCTCACATCCAGTTAAGTATGCTATCTTAAAGTATCATTATTACTCTTTCTTACAAATGCTAAATACGATAACCCTGTTTAAACAGGGATCTAAATATAATTATTAACATTTAGGTGATTGTGAGCATACAATTGTGAAAGACAAAAACTAGGCTCTAAGATTGAATTATCAATTTGCATGTCTATAGAAGGTAACTAATTGAAGAATCAAGAAGACAAACACGAACATCTCCAAGTTAAGAAATCGGTACCATATTCCGAGAAGAGAATTAATAATCTTGAAGATCTGGCATTATTAATACAAGCCATGGATCAAGATGAAGGTGTAAGGATACATGGAGATATTCAAAGATTCAAAGGCGGTGGATTTATTTTTATCACAAAACCTGATGATAGATATTGCCTGAATATTGTCGACAGGATTTACGATTCCACAACAAATACATCAGCAGTTGGTGGCAATGATGAATGGATCTATTTTCATAATTTCGAAAAAGTTTGGGAAAGATTGAAGAATCTTATACTCAATCCATTAGAAGCCTATGCCTACTAAATTACATAGTTGGTATCTATGCATTTGAGTATTGGTTTAACAACTAGTATCTCAGCCAATAGAATGAAATGGATCTATGAAAACGCAGACAATTTGTGCCTAAATGGATTATGGATAGGAGAAGATATTGGAAGACCTCAAGAAATTTTCACATCAACTGCTCTCCTACTGCTAAATACAAAGAATGTCAATATTGGAATCGGAGTGACCAGCCCACTTATTCGTAATATTACAACTATAGCTAGAGCTTCATCAACTCTCAGTGAAATAGCACCGAATAGATTTAGAATGGGTTTAGGAATTGGTGGGATTCAAGATCTTACATCTTTAGGTATTCCCTTTAAAAGGCCAGTCAATTCAATGGAGAGAGCAGTAGAGATTCTTAGAACTATATGGGTCAATAATGTTAACTCGATAAGTAATGAAGAGCTTGGAATTCATAACTACACTGCAAAATATAGTTCTAAGCGCATTCCAATTTTCTTTGGAGTCCGGGGGCCAAAATTAATGACCCTCGCAGCATCTATCGCAGATGGCATCATCCTCAGTGGACCCAGACAGTTTGTTGAAAAGTCAATTAAGCTGATCAAAGAAAAGCGAAATTCTTTGAATCTTTCTTCTGAAAAATTTCATTTTGTTCTATGGGTACCTACAATATTAATTCGTAAAAATGAGGATTTGGAGATTGTAAAAAAGACTGTTGCCATAGTTGCTTTAGATACACCTGATCACATACTTGAGATGTCGGGAATCAACAAAAGCGAGATTTTCTTAATTCGATCTGAAATGAAGGCCCATGGAATTGAAAAAGTTGTTGAAAAGATTCCTGACCGAATAATTGACTTACTGTGTATAAGTGGTGACGCAGATGAAATCTGTGATAAATTCGAGTCATATTCATCACTCGGAATTCAAGAAGTAGTTTTTGGCCCACCTTATGGAAAAGATGCAAGGAAATCAATGGCTCAGGTCGCACAGACATGGAGTAAGAATTCATGAAATTTGCTGTAAGTCTTAACTCTAACGATTTGATATCTGACGCTGTCAAGAAAAGCATCGAACTTGACCGCCTTGGCTTAGATTACGTTTGGGTTTCAGATTTACCAAGTCAAAGATACGCTCCAGCGGTTTGTGCAGCAATTGCAAAAGTAACTAGTAAAATTAGGATTGGTTTAGGCCTAATCAGCCCTTTTCTTCACACTTCACAGCAAATCGCTAGCTCATTAACCACACTCATCGAGTCTTACGGATCCCGTTTTGACTTATGCATAGGTCCAGGCGACAGAGATGAACTCTACAGAGTTGGAGTAGATCTCAAAAATCACAAAAATATTTTACAATCACTATTGAATTCAAGAGAAGAGATTTCTACTTTATTACAGAAGCGTGGCATCGAATCCAGAATATGGCTTGGAGCTCAAGGACCTAAACTTTTAAAACTGGTCTCGGCATTCGATGGTGTTCTGCTAAACTATTCATCAATCGAAATGATAGAATGGTCATTAAACATAATGAAAGAAGAAGTTATTGACATACCAAGATCGATCGGAATATTTTCACCATCATATGTATATGAGAGAATCAATCCAAAGATTCAGAAGATGCTTCACTACACAGCGGCTACAGTAGCGTTAGGAACTTCCAAAACAGTCCTTAAAAAATTTTTACTTGACGAAGGTCTGGAACCTGCCAGGATAGCGCACAAGTCAAAATCACTTGACGAATCAATTCTAAAGTTAATTCCACAAAACATAATCAAAAAATTCTCGATATTCATATCTCAAGATGAACTACCTAATTATATTCAAGAGCTGAAAAGACTTGGAGTTGAACATGTAGCCTTCTCTTATCCTCAAGGATACTCACTTGAAACAATAAAAGAGCTATCTGAAGGATTATCTAAATTGTAAGAATAATTTATAATTACGAATTAATTCTGATTGCTAGTGTGAACTACATTGACTACATTGATCACTGGAGGAACAGGATTTATCGGATGGAACATTGCCAGAACTCTTAAAGAGAAAGGGAAAGAGGTAATCCTTTTTGATATTTTCCCACCCAGAAAATATCAAGATCTATCCGAATTAACTCCTGAAGTAAAATTCAAGAAAGGCGACCTTTCTTCATGGCCAGAAGTATTGGAAGTAGTAAAAAACTACAATGTAGATGAAATATTTCATACTGGTGCTTTGGTATCGGAGGTTTGTGAAAATAACCCACTAGCAGCCTATATGGTAAACATTAATGGCACTTTCAATATATTAGAAGCAGCCAATATTTTTAATGTAAAGAAATTGACATTCATTAGTTCAATTGCTACCTATAGTCTTGGTCAAACAGAAACAATTACTAATCTTTCTCCCCAGAGACCTTTCTCAATGTATGGTGTATCAAAAGTTTGTGGCGAATTACTAGGAGAATACTTTGGGCGGAAGTTTGGACTTGACTTCAGAGGGGTTAGATTTCCTTCAATAATTGGACCAGGAAGGGGCCTAGGAGGACTATCGTCATACACTACACTCATGATTCAAGAACCAGCTTTGAATAGATCCTATGAAGTATTTGTTTCAGAGGATACCGTCTGTCCAGTTTTATATTATAAAGATGCAATAAGATGTCTTATTGAGTTACACGATGCACCGTCTGATTTGTTGAAATCGAGAATGTATTGTATAGCAGGAGAACTTTTAACTGGAGCAGAAATCTCAGATATAGTTAAGAGAACCATACCAGATGCGAAAATCTTTTTCAAACCAGATCCAGAAAAGACAAGAATAGTAAAAAGTTGGGCCCAGAAGATCGATGAATCAGCCGCCATCAAAGATTGGAGTTGGAAAAGAAAATTCAACGCAGAACAGGCAATAATTGACTTTATACACGAGATCAAATCTAATCCTGAAATCTATAATTGAATACTCCGTCTACAAATCAATATAACTTTCAAGTAATGTTCTAATTGAGTAAAAAAAGGTAAAATAAAATGACACGATTGATCACAGGCGGTACGGGTTTTGTCGGCTCTGAATTGGCGAATCGTCTCGTAGAACAAGGAGACAAAGTCGTACTTTTTGATATTTCACCTAACATTAATGCCGTTAAAAAAATTAAAGATAAGATAACTATCATTCGCGGTGACCTATCAAATTGGTCAGAAGTCTTTAACGTCGTAAAGGAACATAATATCAAGAGCATTTTCCATTTGGGAGCAATGCTTAGCATACCTGCGGATGTCAATCCATGGGCTGCTTACAGAGTAAATGCAGATGGAACCCTTAATATTCTCGAAGCTGCGAGACTATTTGATGTTGAAAAAGTTATTTTCACAAGCACTACAGCCGTATATGCCGGATACGCTTTACCAATTAATGAGTCAACTATTCAAAAACCAGAAAGCATGTATGGAATAACCAAACTTTTTAGCGAAAATCTGGGACGATTCTATTTCAAAAAATTTGGACTTGATTTCAGAGTAATAAGATACCCTACTGTAATTGGTCTAGGCGCACGGACAAAGCATATGTCTCAATACATGTCATGGATGATTGAAAATTCTTTGTCAAATAATCCCTTCGATGTTTGGGTAAACGAAGATACCAGAAATCCTTGTTTATATTACAAGGATGCTGTACTTGCACTCCTTATGATTCATGATGCTCCAAGTCAGAACATTAAAACCCGTGTCTATAATCTAGCAGGTATTTCATTAACAGCTAAAGAATTTGTGGATGAAGTCAAAAAACATATTCCTTCTGCAAAGATTGCTTTCAAACCAGATCCCGAAATCGTCAAGCTAATGGGCAAAGGATTCGGATTCATTGATGATACTTGTGCTAAAAAAGAGTGGGGATGGAGAATGAGATATGACATGAAATCTATGCTAGAGGATATTAAAAGTGAATCTGAATCTAAGATAAACTATAAATCATAATCTTATTGTTCAAGATCTACATTCCTTTATTACTTTCAAATATTTTTTATTTTAAAACGTTCAATTGATAAATCAATACCAGTCAAACAATGTTTCTATATTCTTTTAATTTCTTCATCGCCCATGTCTCAGCTTTGATCTCACTAGCTCTTTTTCTTGTTCTTCGCTGTTTAATATGATATAATTCATGAGCTGTCAAAGATACAATAGCCTCTTTCCAATTATTTAGAGTATATTTTGGCGCTCTCTTGAGTCCAGGATATTTGAAAGTCATTGGAAATTTATCTGGAGAACCGATTCTTACGACAATTAGATCATCTATTTTATCATCAACTTTTATTATACTACTATTTCCAACATCATGCCAAGCTCTTCCAGCAAAAGCCCATTTTGAATTTTTTACATGTATTTCCACTCTCTCTGAACTTGTTCCCTTAGAAGCGAATTCGACTAATCGTAGAATATCACCATTAGGATATCGACTAGTATTTTTTATCCTCATTTGAAACCCTTTTTACTTTATACAACTTATTTTTTAGAAGTTATTTTTATCAATATACATATTCTCAACATTCTTTCTTCTTTTTTAAATAATAATCACTTTCATTTAGCGCACTCAAATATTAAGTAAATCAATTATAGGTTTTCTACTAATTTGTTTCAAACGTAATTCGAAATCTTATATATTCACCAAAAATACAATAGAGAAAACTGGAGAAATTACTCATGCCTAGACAGAATCTTTTCGATCGATATGCGAATACATCGACTGGGATTTCTGATTCTGATGTTAAAACAATTAGATCAATGATCGGGCGTTTCAATTTACATACAAAGGAATTTCATCAATACTATTATGAAACAAAAGAGATGTTAAAAACAATATTTCAGACAAAGAATCAGATTATTGGTCTTACTGGGTCGATAAGAATAGGATTTGACGCCATATTTAATAATATATTAGAACCTGCCGACAAAGTACTCATATTAACTAATGGTTATTGGGGCAACCACATCCCCAAAGTTGTAAATTCATATCGGGGGAAATCAATAGTTTATGAAGAAAACCATAAACTTCCAATTAATGTAGAAAAAGTCAGGGACATCTTAAGAAAAAATAATGATGTAAAAGCAGTAGCAGTTGTTCATGTAGAAACAGACACAGGTATTGTCAATAAAGTCTCAGAAATAGGCGAAATAGTCAAAAAAGAGTCAGACGCATTATACATTGTTGATTGTGCAACATCACTCGGTGGAATGGAAGTTAGGGTTGATGATTGGGGAGCAGATTTTTGTTTTTCTGGATCTCACAAATGTATGACAGCTCCTGTAGGTCTAGCTTTCTTAACTGTGAGCGAAAACGCGTGGAATGTGATTCAAAATAGAAAGATCCCAGTTTATGGTGTCTATAACAACCTGATTCCTTGGAGAGGCCCCCAAGAATTAGAATGTGAACCACCCATTCCAACAATGACGTTGCATGCCGTCAGAGCCACACTTGAATGGATCTTATCTATAGGTGTAAAAGAAGCTTACAAATTACATGAATTAGCCGCTCTGGCCCTAAGAATCGGTCTTATTGAACTGGGACTAGAGGTTTTTCCAGATTGTTCTAATTGTGAAGGATGTAATTCAGAAAAAAGATTCTGCAGTGATGTCGTGACCACTGTACCTTATCCACCAAAAGTTGATCACAATGATGTTGAGAGAATAATGGGTGAAAGATATCACCTCTCACTTACACGTACACCTTATCGCCCAGATACATTTCAATTAGGTACTATTAATGAATGGCAAATATCACAAGAATACATATTGAAATTTTTAACTACATTAGGATTGACTTTTTCCGAACTCGGGGTACAAATTAATTTGAATAACGGAATAAAGAAAGCATATGAAATATTATGCAAACAGAAACCAATATAATTTTTTTTGAATCTTAATAATAATTGAAAAAACATATTTTTAAACAGTTTTTTAAGTGAATAAAAAAATGTCAAATAAAAAATATATCGAATTTATAAAAGAACAAGTTGATGATTTAAAAAATACAGGCTTTTTATCAAAAATAAATATTTTAGAATCGTCTGTCTCTTCAAAATCAATCATAGATGGCAAAGAAGTGATATTTCTATGTTCAAATAATTATTTGGGCTTAGCGAATCATCCAGAGATGATAAAAGCAGCTAAAGATTTCGCTGAAAAATATGGTGCTGGAATTCCTGCTGGAAGGGGCGTTATTACGATGTCAATAATACTAGAGCTAGAGAAGAAATTAGCTGAATTCAAAGGTGAAGAATCTGCATTATGCTATCCAACAGGATACACAGCCAACATAGGCGCTATTTGGTCTTTAATGTCTGAAGGAGACACAATCGTTAGTGATGAACTTAATCATGCCAGTATCATTGATGGATGCAGATTGGCGAGAGGAACGAATCGCATAGTATATAGACATCTTGACATGGATGACCTTGAAGCTAAGATGAAAGATAGTGTTAAAGCACGTTCAAAAACAAAGACAATGATAATAACTGATTCCGTATTTAGCATGGATGGCGATATCTGCAAGTTACCTGAGATGATCGAAATTGCTGAGAAATATGACGCCTTCATCTTTCTGGATGAAGCACATGCTTCAGGTGTTCTTGGAAAAACGGGTAAAGGTACAGTGGAGCATTATAATGCTTACGGGAAGGTCGAGGTTCAAATGGGAACCCTTTCAAAAGCTATCGGAACACTTGGCGGATATGTTGCCGGAAGTGAAGAACTATATTATTACTTACATCGTCGTTCAAGACCTTTCTATTTCTCTACAGGCTTCCCACATCCCGCAGTATGTGGAGCGACATTGAAAGCATTGGAGATAATACACCGAGAACCGGAACGCATTGAGAGATTGTGGAATAACACTCGATATTTCAAGAAAGAATTAGAGAATTTAGGGTTTAACATAGGAATAAGCCAAACACCAATAACACCAATTATAATTGGGTCACCAGAAAAGGCTCAGACACTGAGCAGACTACTTTACGAGAAAGAAGGAATATTTGTACAAGCCTTTAGCTATCCAATAGTACCAAAAGGAGCAGACCGCATAAGGACCATTGTGAACGCAAATCACACGAGAGAGCAATTAGACTATGTTCTGGGTTCACTAGAAAATCTAGGGAAAAATTTAGAGATAATCTAATGGAGGTTCGTATAGCACTGAACATACGAACTTTCAAATTCGTAAGATAATAACCTTCAGTTAACATCTATTTTAGATGTTGAACCCATCAAAGTTTTTACTGAATTTTTTATTTTCACTCCAAGACCATGATCCTTTAAAGGAAAACGCCCCCCGTTTTTGAAAGGGATTCTAGAACTACTGGTCACAATGTCGTTTTCAAGATCCAAATCAGTATCTATATCTGAACCGATTACATAATCAGAAATTGAAGCAAGAAAGTTAACATCCTGAGAAACACCAACTCCGCTTTCTTGTATAGAACCAACCATGACATCTAGTTTATTTTTTTTTGCCAGAACAAACATTTTTTTCCCCCAGTATATTCCTCCTGCTCGTTGTAATTTTATGTTGACACCATTTACTGAATGACTCTCTATAATTTTATACAGATCCTGCAAATTTGCTGTGGATTCATCTGCAAATATTGGTATCTTCGATCTTTCAGTAATGTACCTCAATTTTTCAAGATTTTTTCTTGGCGATGGTTGTTCTATAAACAGAATTCTATCGCCGACTAGATCATAAATATTGTTGAAAATCTTTACAGCAATTCTTTCATCTCTGTAGGCTTCATTAGCGTCTAATGTCAGATCTCCAGGAAATAATTTTGTGACTGCCATAACTCTTTTTTTATCAATTTTTGGTTGTCCTGAAAGTTTGAGCTTGATCCTCTTTATTCCATATTTTCTATATTTTGACATTATATTTCTGGTTTCATTCACAGTGTTTTCTAATGATCCGATGTAGATTGTAACTGTATTCAAGACATTTTTCCATCTACATTCTCCTATCACTTGATAAACTGGTTTTCTCTTACTTTTTCCTAATAGATCATAACAAGCCGAATCTATCGCATTTATAGCAGTGTTACTTATTACCCCAGACTTCCTTGAAGTATTTCCCATCATTTCATGTATAGAATTGAGATCACATGGATCACATCCCTTAAGCGTGGTTTTAGCTTGTGATAGAAGTCTGAATGCGGTATTTTTCGAATCTCCTGTGATAGACTTTATTGGTGTTGACTCACCAATCCCTATCAAATTTTCATTGGTTTTTATTAGCACAAATAGATTCTGGATTTTATTGAAAGTTCTATAATATATTCTCCGTGATTTATTGATCTTAAAATTTACTCTATAGATCTTTAAATCAGATATTATCAAGTCATTATCCTTCTCGGGCAAATAGCAGGGCATAAGTAATTATTTCGGTTTTGTCTGACAACTCACTATCATAATTGTTTCATTATCTAAATATTAGTACTATAGACTTTTTTCACATAATGATCGATATCTATATCCGATAAAGCCACAAGATCTTTTTCAAATTTGATTGAAATTAGACTGTCATGAGGAATAATATATCCACCAATTTTCTTTTCTTTAATCCATTTATGGATAAGTTCATCCTCTGGATTTGAAGGAATTTTACTTATATTTCTAAAATCATTCAAACATTCATGAAGAATATAGCAGGCTGTACTTGCAAAACCATATTTAATGGGCTTTTCTTCGAATTCTATTACACGTGATGTAGAAGGATCAATCTCACCCATTCCATATTGAACTCTAAATCCAGAGGTATATATTTGAACGACATCAACATCATAAGAAGCTTTCATCCATAAATAATGACTTAACAGTTCACGCAAATTCAATCTAAGAATATCAGATGCGTTAAAAATTATGGCAGGTTTGTTGGTCTTAATCTTGTCTTGTTCTATACCATATTTGATAAATCCAGCTCGTCCGAGTGGTTTAGGCTCTTCAATATAGTCAATAATGATCTCCCTATCAAACTCTTTGCTTAACTTCTCTCCTGTTCCAAAGGTTTCAATAATTTTGTTCGCCCCATATCTTACACCTATTATAAAGTGCGATATACCTCCCAGAATCATAGGGAGCAAGCTCCAATACATAATCGGTTGCTTAGAAGATCCTATTTCAATCATAGGCTTTGGCAATTCCAATGTTCTTGGCCTTAATCTTACACCTTCTCCACCAGCACTAATTATACCATACATTTCTTTCGTGATAACATCTACTTGGTTTTTGATAACTTTCTTAATATTATCAATAGCTGTTTCTGGGCGTCTAATAGACATGGTATACACCTTTTTTATTTCTAAACTTTCAATAAATAATCATAGAACAATTCCTATAAATTATAGGAAGTAAATTTTTTAGTAAATCACTTCTTCGAATTCAGCACATCCTTTTTCCTTGATCCAATTTTATTATCTAAAAACCTATCCAGATATTCATGGAAGAAAAACCATATAGCGAAGACTCCAATGGCTATACCTAATCCGGTTGACATACCCCGAGCAAGCGAATCTTTTATGGAAGGACTTAGAGATGTCAGATCTATTACCATCACAGTTAAAAGAATCAGAAGTATAAGCACTATATATCCTCTCATTCTGGTTTCAATAACGTGCACACTTACTAAGATGTTGAACAGTATGAAAGCAAAGATAGTAACTCCAACGATACTGAATATGCGACCAGCATATCCAAATATCTCAGTCATCAATTGAGTTTGTTTTGGATCAAAAAATAATTCTGCAATCATAAATAATGCGATTAGAAAAATTCCAACATCGATAATTATTATTATGAGACTGCTTAGAGAGAAAGGAAATTGAGCTATCTTGCTTACCATTTCATCTAGCTTAACTATTTTTAATATTTTACCAAAAAATCCGTTCAGAAGTCTTATAATTATAATAGCGATGGCAAATATGATTAACGCTAGAATTATCTTAGGTAATAATGAAATAACTTCTTTTCCTATTTGATTCATAGCTTCTAAAAATAGTCCAGATACCGGCTCTTGAACCATGATTTGAACAAAGACTCCTTACATGAATAAAGCAATTGATAGTTAAAATCATGCCTTCAATGGCTATGAAGTTAGTAAAATAAATAATTATCTTAACTCATTCCAATTTTAGATATTTGTTTCAATAGACTTCGAGCCGCCATCGGAGAATCTAGACAATATTTTGCTTTAGATGCATCGTATCCTATTTTGATGGAATAGCCGTTTTCGGGTAGTGTTGAAAAAATATCTTCATCTGTTATATCATCGCCGATACCCAAAATGAAATCCCATTTGTATTTTGAAATCCATCTGAGTGCAGCTCTCCCTTTATTGATATCGACGTTTTTAACTTCAACTATCTTATTTCCTTCCAAAACACCGATTCTATGCGGGTCACTAGCTATAAAATTCAATAAATGATCTTTTAATTCCCTACTTCTTACCACAGCTAATTGAGGATCGGCTTTTCTAAAATGCCACACCAATGTGAAATCTTTTTCTTCTACGAAAGATCCTGGAGTTCTATCGCCATATGATTCAAGAATTGGTCTTATAGATGAAAAACAAAAACGAACTTGTTGTTGGATTCATTGGGCTTGGAAACATGGGCCTCCCAATGGCCGAGAATATAATAAGAGCTGGATATCCACTAATTGTATGGAATCGGACTATACAACGTACCAAAACACTAGTGAATATGGGCGCACAAGTTGCAACTAGTCCCAGCGAATTAACTAGAAGATCATCAATAATATTTACAATGCTACCCGGACCTCACGAAGTAAGAGAAGTCGTCTTAGGTAAGAATGATGGTCTTTCTCCTGTGATAGACAGTATACAAGCTAACAAGATTCTAGTTGATATGACAACCAATCTGCCAGACATCAGCAGGATAATTGAAAAAGAAATTCATAGAAAAGGTGGTGAAATGCTTGACGCCCCTGTTTCTGGCAGCGTAAAACCCGCAACCGATGGAACATTAACAATACTTGTTGGTGGTAAAAAGGATGTCTTGGATAAGATAAAACCCTTACTTCTAACTATGGGAAAAAATATTTTACATATAGGACCGATAGGATCTGCATGCGCTATGAAACTTGTACTTAATATGCATCTTGCCACGGTCATGGCATCCTTTGCGGAAAGTCTAGCTTTTGGTTTCAAATCAGGGTTAGAACCTACAAAAACATTAGAAGTCATCAACAACAGCATAATGAAAACTTACATTTCTGAGATGAAAGGTCTCAAGGTTATAAATCATGATTGGAGTACAGCATTCTCTCTTAATCTGATGAGTAAAGATCTAGAACTTGTCGAGGAGACTGCAAATATGGTCAGAGCTCCTATTCCAATAACAAATATAATTAAACAGATTTACGATTCTTGTATTTCAAATGGAAAAGGAGAAATGGACTTCTCAATCGTAGCAACTAAATTTGAAAAAATGAATGACAATATACACTTGTAATAAAACTGGAAAATGGTCGGTGTTATGACATTTTACCTTGATTCTTAACAGTCTCTGTTGCTTTTTTTACTCTTGAGGGATCACCCAAGTAATATGATCTGATTGGTGTCATATTTTCATTTAATTCATATACTAGCGGAATTCCTGTTGGGATATTAAGTGTTATAGTCTCTTTATCAGAAACATCATCAAGATGTTTTACCAATGATCTAAGACTATTTCCATGGGCTGTGATTAGAACTTTTTTTCCTCCCTTAATTTTGGGAGTGATTATATTCTTCCAATAGGGAAGGAGACGTTCCATTGTGTCTTTTAGACTTTCTGCAAACGGGATATCTTTTTTCTCTAGATGCATATACTTTGGATCTTTGCCTGGATTTCGTTCATCAGACTCTTCTAGTGCTGGAGGCTTAACATCATAACTTCTTCTCCAGAGAAGAACTTGCGCTTCACCATACTTACTCGCCGTTTCTGCTTTATTCAGACCCTGCAATTCTCCATAATGACGTTCATTCAAACGCCAAGATTTGTAAACGGGAATCCACATAAGGTCCATTTCATCAAGTACAATCCATAGTGTCCTAATGGCTTTCTTTAGAAGTGAAGTAAACGCAATATCAAATATCAATCCAGATTCACGAAGAAGTTTACCTGCTTCTCTTGCTTCGTTAATGCCTTTCTCGGTGAGATCGACATCTGTCCAACCCGTAAAACGATTTTCTTTGTTCCAAATACTTTCTCCATGTCTCAAGAGAACTAGCTTAATGACCAATAATGCTTCCTCAATCAAGTTCTCTTACTCATTTAGACCTGATATCAGTTTTTTCTTTTTAGTGGAAGCTCTGCAAGTTGAAGGGGTAAAATTCGTTGAAAATGAGCAAATATTCGAAAAAAATGATCTTAAAAAGTCCTAATTGCAATCTAGCGCACATACCTAGATTTGAATTCAAATTTTTTAAGAGAATTCTTCCAGTAATTTGTTAATCATTTGGAAGTCATTTTCGAGAAAGTTCCTATATGTTGGATTATATAGAGTAGCGGCAGGATGAAAAGTAGGCATTATCTTCAGACGTATCCCGAATAGATGTTTTTCGAAAACTTTTCCTCTGATTTCTGAGATACCTCGGAATTCAATATCTACATTAGACATTACGTATTTTGTAGAGTGTCGTCCGAGAGTCACTATCAGTCGTGGTTTAATTATCTGAATTTGACGCTTGATATAAGATCCACAAGCTTTTATCTCCTCTTCATTTGGGTCTCTATTTTCATTTGGCCTATGTTTGATAATATTTCCAATGAATACTTCATTTCTTTTTATTCCAATACTCATTAGTAACTCATCTAGAACCCTGCCAGCACTTCCCACAAAAGGCTGACCTTTAATATCTTCATGATATCCAGGAGCTTCTCCTATCATCATCAAAGAGGTGTTAAGATCACCTTCTCCAGGTACAGGATTTTTCGCATTTTTCCATAATGTGCATTTACGACATTCACGAATTTGATGTATCAATTCATCCATACGTTTTTGTTTTAAATCCATTTTGTGAAGTCGCACCAATAGGAATATTTATTGAAAAACAAACTCGTAAAATTTTAATTAGAGTTATTTAATTTATGACGTGTATTTCATATTCTTTAAGGTCGAGCGATACATTTAAGCTGCTTCTGTTTATTCTTTTTGGAGGTCGTAATATCATGATGCCTGGATTTAAAAGAAGTGACAAGGCAATAGTTCATCCTGGAGAGAAATATACTCCAAGAGAAAGAGTATGGAAGATACTTGACCACCAGGAAGCAGATAGAGTACCAGCCGAACTTGGAGGCTGCATGTCTTTCATAACAAAACAGGCCTATTTTAGACTCAAGCATTACCTCAATTTGCAGACCTTTCCTTTTGAAATTGACTACTGGCCTTCAGGATCCGCCTATAATCCATGGTGGCTACCCCCTATAGACGAAACTATTTACCGTCTATTCAGAACCGATTTCCGACCAATTTCCTTAAGATATACTAGACCTTTTGTACCAAAGAAAATGTTTCCTGATAACTCATTCATAGATGAATTAGGTTTTCATAGAAAAGCTGGAGAAACGTATATGGAATTTGCGAATCCGGCGCCTCTTGAAAGTGCTCAAGATATAGATGAGATATTATCTGATCCATACTGGTTAGATCCTGAGAAAGATTTTACTGCCGTTGGCCTAGAAAAAAAGGCTAAGAAGATGGATGATGCCGGCTTTGCAGTTTGTGTAGTAAATATTGGAGGAAGTGGCATATTTGAGAATTCTTGGATGAGAAGAGGTTTTAGTAAAATAGTTGAGGATATGTATCTGAAACCAAAGATAGCTGAAAAAATACTGGACAAAGTCACTGATCAGATGCTCACATTATACAGTATGATGTTGGACGAGGTGGGGGATTACGTCACAATGGTGGCTACTGGAGATGATCTAGGCGCTCAAACAACAATTCTTATCAAACCTGACATATACAGGAAATTCTTGAAGCCACTTCATAAAAAACTCTTTGACCTTATTCATAAGAAGACAAAAGCAAAATTGTATTATCATAGCTGTGGCAACATGAAACCATTCATTCCAGATCTGATAGAGATAGGCGTGGATGTATTGAATCCAATACAACCAGAATGCCCCGACATGGACCTTGAGACTTTAAAAGAAGAGTACGGAGAAAAATTGACTTTCTGTGGAGGAATAGGATCACAGAGCATTCTACCAAAAGGTTCTGTTCAAGATGTTGAAGCCGAGGTCGTGAGGGCAATAAAAGCAGGTGCATCTGGTGGCGGTTATATTATCGCTCCGGGTCATATGATACAACCTGATGTACCACCTTGGAATATTGAAGCACTATACTCTGCAGCCATAAAATATGGAACTTATCCAATTAACTTGTAAAATAATAAGAAATCATTGAAGATTTGATATTCAGCATTATGATAACAGCGTGCACTCTTGCATACCGCATAAATATCATTCCTCCTAATTAATCAAATGAATGAATATGAAAGCAATGGAATGGAAAAAACCCACAATATCAGTTTTTAAGGAAAAATCAGACAAGCAAGAACACGAGCCATTTGCAGTAATAAAAGCTCAGAAGATATCACTTAAAAAAACTGAAAAACACAGTTATAATGGTGAGATAATAGATTTCTTCGTTCTCATGGGCGACATAGATTGTATTAATTCAGATGAAGGAATAAGAGATAATTACGTTTTATGTTGGTTCGACGATAATATAGATGATTTCAGTGAATCTTTTAGAAAACTAACTGGCGTTACTTTTCTATCAGCTCCATCTTATACAGAAATTAATGGAAAAAGAACTTACAGATCATCTTTTGAAGCAGAATATGGACTGATATCTTAACAGGAATAGAACTCTCACTAAGATACCAGATATCCAACTTACCTGTTTTGACTTCACATTATAGAGAGGGAGTAGTACTATTGCATAATCTTGGGAAGATTTTCTATTTGTGCAATAGTATTGGAGGTCTTTACACTCTGAAGTATGATAAGGCGTTCAATCTTTTCTCGCACAGCACTTTCGATAAACTGTTGTCTGTTATAGTTAAGTTCAGAGTGTTTTCGAACCAGACGATCAACTTCAGACATCATAGTCGACGGAAGTCTAACAGGAATTCTCTTCTGCATCTCAGGAGAATTATTTATTGTTCTTGGCATTTTTTTCACCTAATGTTCCACATTCATTTGATGGACTAATTCGATTTAGAATATTTAATCAATCTCAACAACTCGAGAAGTGTCTGATGTCTATTTTTCTAATTTCGGCTTACGACATATTGAGGGACCTGATCGATCTCAGACGATTGAATTAATGTCATTTGTACAATTTGATTGAGTTTATATCGA
>MEZD01000018.1:112778-125336 GCA_001775955.1 Candidatus Bathyarchaeota archaeon RBG_13_38_9
ACCCGCGACCTATGGGTTAAGAGCTTCGGCCCATAAATTGGGACCACCGCTCTACCTGACTGAGCTTCCCGAACCACTATGATGTGGGTATACGGGCCCATGCCCCGCCAGCCATCTGTTCCAATGAAGATCTCTAATAATCTTTTCTTCGGCCTTATTGACAATCTTAAATCAAAGAGTTTCTTTCAAATCTTGATCATAAGACTCATCTTTTGTTCTGATCCTCTTTTAATGGACAATAACTTGACAAATCTAATCTTAATTGGACTCGGACTTCATGATGAAAATGGTATTTCTCTACAAGGACTAGAAGAAGCCAAGAAAGCAACATATGTTTTTGCAGAATTCTATACAAGCTACATGCCTGCCATTAAAATCTCAAATCTTGAGAAATTATTAGGAAAACAAATAAAGATCCTCTCCAGAAAAGAAGTCGAGGAGTACACTCAAGAAAATATTTTGGTTCACGCCAAAAAGTATCCATGCGTTTTTTTAACCCCAGGAGATCCAAATATCGCAACTACTCATATTGATTTGAGACTTAGAGCAGAAAATGAAGGAATTAGAACATCCATTATTCATTCAGCGTCAATTTCTTCAGCTATAGCAGGAGCAACTGGCCTCCAGAACTATAAATTTGGCAGAACAGTTACAATTCCCTTTAAATCAACTTCAATCTCAGAAATTCCATATGAAAATATTTTCGAAAATAAGTCGAGAGGCCTTCATACCTTAGCATTACTCGACATTAATTCAGAGAGCCGCCTGTTTATGTCTATTCCAGAGGGACTAACCATAATAATCGAAATAGAAGAAAGACTGAGAAAAAGATGTACAACAAGAAATACGTTAGCGATCGGAGTCGCGAGGTTAGGTTCACCAGATGCAAGTGTGAAAGCTGGTACAATAGAAAATCTCCTAAGATTCAATTGGGGCGATCCTCCCCATTGCATAGTTTTTCCTGGAAAGCTCCACTTCATGGAAATTGAGGCTCTAAAAATTTTGTGCAAGGCCGATCCGGAGCTGTTTGAAATATGAATTCAGATAATGAAGTACGACCATTAGTTGGAAGATATATATCTTCTATTGAGTTGGCACTCAAAGATTTGAAGATACGAGATTCTAATTCAACTTTAGTTGAACACAACATGGAGCTAGTCATAGACGCAGTTAAAAGATATCTTTCCGATGCAAAATACTATCAGGAAATTAAAAAAGAAGCTATAGCCTTAACATCAATTTCATATGCTGAGGGGCTATTAGACGCACTAAGGATCATGGAACTAGTAGACTTCGAATGGCAAAGAGTAGACAAATCTTGACAAGAAAAAAAATTGTTCTAACAACCGGAGCGTTCGATCTTCTTCATTATGGTCACCTTAAAGCCCTTGAAGACGCAAAAAAATCAGGAGGGAGAAATTCCAAACTAATAGTTATTGTCGCAAGAGACAAGACTGTTGAAAAACGTAAAGGAAAAAAACCAACGATTCCCGAAGAACAGAGAAGAGCATTAGTTGAATCTCTTAAACCCGTCGATAGAGCTGTGCTGGGGTATGAAGAGATGAATATGAAAGCAGCTATACGAAAGCTCAAACCTGATGTTATAGCTTTAGGATACGACCAACGCGATATTTTGGAAGCAGTAAATGATGCTTTGCAAGAGTATACGGGAGAAGTAAAGGTCATACAAACTAAAAGATATGGAATGAGGGATCTAAATAGCTCATCAAAGATAAAAAACAAAATCATAGAAGAATTAAAATTGTAAATTAGTGAATTAAGTATTCAAATACTCAACTAATGTTAGCTTTCGTGTTTAAATGTGGAATCATTATCCTAAGCTTAATGGTATCCCCATCTTTCAATTTAAGTTTCTTTCTTAAGTTTTCTTTGGAAACTATTTCGACAACATCAGATCCATAATGACTTCTCATTGCCAAGATTATCGATACTTGAACTTCATCATTCATTATCGCTTCAGCACACTTTGCAGGGCCAAAACTCCTTTTTTCGGTCGTGAATCCTTTAATTGATATTAAGGGAAGAGAATTCAAGGTATTTCTTTCATTCTCGTAACCAGGTTTCAACCGAATATTTAGAGTGCCTGGATATGGATCGAAGCCTAGTTTCTTTTCTAATTGCTCTCGATAACCTTCTTGACCAATATAATAAGAGCCTTCACCGAGCCCTGAGAATAGTTCTCCCTCTAAGAAGACGTAGTTAATAGGCTGTTCGAAAACATCTTTCAGTCTGAAATATAATTCTTTGAGAAGATCCAAACCGTTAGGAGTTATACGTATAGTCTCACGCTTTCCAATTTTAACCCGTCTTATTAGCCCTCTTTGCTCTAGCTCAATAAGATGTCTCGAGGCTGTTTGCTGAGATATCTCGAGATCAAGTGCAAGTTGTCCTGTTGTATAAGTCAATTCCCCTTTGGATATCGAGAGTTCAGCCAATTTACATAGAGTTATTAGGAGATTGGCTTTGAGGGAACTCTTCTCAAACGCATTCATAGTTTAAATCAACATCAAATACTTCTTTACTATTAATTTACATCTTGAGAAAAATATCTTTTTCATTTTTACATATTTTTTTAACATATCTTGAAGATAGACAGATCGAATCATATTTCTTTGGAGAGATTATATTTGGATGTCGCTTTTCTAAAAAGTTTGGTTTGAGTTGAAATCATGGGACCATATCATATAGAATCTTTCCAGGAAGGCACTTGATAAAGTGAATACTCGAAAATATCAAATGTGTACTAGGGAGGAACTTATCAATATTCAAAATAATCTTTCTAGAAAGTTAATAATCACTGATCTTTTTACAAAACCTATTAGAAAGATTGGTGGAGTCGATCTATCTTTCATCAAAGATCATGCGGTAGCAGCTTTCATTTGTGTAGATTATGAAAATTTGGAAGTCATAGAGAAAAAGACAGTTTTAACGAGATTAGATTTTCCCTATAGGCCGGGATTTCTCTGGTTTAGAGAGGGCCCACCATTAGTTAGAATAATCAAAAGTCTTGATGTATTACCAGATATTTTCATGATTAACGCTCACCGCTTAGCACATCCCAGAAGATTTGGATGTGCGTCACATATTGGAGTAAACATAGAAAAACCAACTATTGGTATAGCTAGCTCTAGGCTTTTCGGAGAAGTTATTAAAATACCCAGAAAATTTGGCGATACTGAACCGCTCAAATCAAATAATGAGACAATTGGTTACATTCTTAAGCCAAAAATTGGGAAGCCGATATATGTTTCACCAGGCCACATGATTAGTCTTGAATCTGCGGTAGGAATTACTATTAATTGTCTTCGCAATCACAGATTCCCAGAACCGCTTCATCTTTCTCATAAACTAGCTGAGTCAAGAAAAAGAAAGATCATTCATTCCATGAGCTAATCTTGCGTGACTCACTTTTCGTTAGTCTTTTTTCAAGACTTTTTAGAGCGTTTTCTAAGGATAGTCTTCTGAATTCATTAACTACATCTCCTCTGGTTATCTCGATTAATTTCCTTGCAGTATCCATTTTATGTCTGAAACCCGATATTATACGTGTATGATCTATCGAGTACAAGTCTTCATATATACCTTCCATGGTCTTTAGCGTATTTTCAGCATCAGCAAGTTCTCCTTTTTTAAGAAAATTCAGACATCTTCGACGAAGTTCCCCTAAGAAATCTAAAAGACCGAGAAGGTAAGGCTCTATCTCAACATCAACTTCTTTAAGTGACAATAATCTATTTTTAGTTATAATCCCGTAGAGTATTTTTGCCTCAGCGTATTCTTGATAGGCAACAGTTACATTTCCCAGATATTTCAACTCTTTCCACTTTCTAAGAATTCCCTCTAGATCTCTGATCGTGCCCTCAGCATTACGTAAATGTGTCGCAGCTTTCTCTATATTCCCTCGATGCAATTCTACGATCGCGTTCCCCGAGGATCTGATTGAGATTCGTGAGAATTCAAAAATACTGTCTCTTGCCGTGCTGAGATCCAAGAGGTTCTCTTGAATCATCTTGATATCAGTTTTCTTCAGCAATTTAGAACCTCACTTAATATTTAATTTAGCAAACCTTTATCGGTTTTTCCAATTTGCTTAAAAGAACAACTCTACTTTCAACGGAATCATCAAGAATCCTATATCCAGTGAACTCAGCCAATTTTAAGGAGAATTCTCGAACCTGTTTATATGTCGGCATATTTTCAAATGTTAATCTCTTTCTTGAATAGCCGATATACATGTAAGCTTTCGATTCTATATATGTCGGGTCAGCTTTTGAGATTAGCTTAGCGTAGCTTTGAGGATCTTCAAGATTAAGCCCTTTTACGAGCGTGAGTCGAATGGCTGAGGGACAATTAAAACTCTTCAATAAATTTAATGTTTCCAATAGTTTCTGCCAATATATTTTAGATCGAGGTTTGCATATCTTTTGATATCGTTCAGATCTTGATGCAGATAGTGAGATGTATAATTGAGTGGGTTCATCTGAAAGATTCTTTAATACATCGGGTCTCGTTCCGTTTGTAACTAAGAAAGTTGTCATCCCTAAACTATGAAATTCTGAAATTAGTTCACCTAGGTCAGGATATAGTGTGGGTTCCCCAGCTAGGCTTATGGCTATATGTTTTGGTTTCAAAGCTTCTTGATAAACATCTGATTTGATCTTACCAGAGAGAACTTGACTTCTGTAGCCGTTAAGGATTCTTTTCTGACTAGCTATTGCGAGATCTACTATTTTTGAGGGTGTATCCCAAATTTCTGAAGTAGACTCATCCCATGATAGATTTGACTCCCCTTTCTGGATCCTCCAACAGTGAAGACAACTTTGAGTGCACCAAATTGTGGAAGGAGTAAATTGAATGCATCTATGTGATTTGATACCATAGAATCTTGATTTGTAACATGACCTCCCTTCAACGAGACCCATATGAAGCCAACGACATTTCTTAACAGCAGAGTGATTGCCAATAATTTGATATTTTTGTCTTTTAAGAACTCGAAGTAAATTAGAATCTATGTTAGAAGTTGAGCTAGAATCATCTTTATAGAGCCTATGTTCTAAACTAGACGTCTGCATTTCTCTGGGCCCTTTCCAGATAATAATAGATCAATAGGAAATTTCAAAAGTTTATTTGAGCGTGATAATCTCTGTTTTGGTTCCTTCTTTCGAGATTATTAGAAGATCAACGTCTCCTCCACTTGCAGCATCTCTGGCTAGCGCTGACTTTATGGCTCTTCTCATCAGATCTTTTGCTTCGTCTAGACTCATGTTCTCTTTGTACTCGTCTTCCAAGACTCCCATGGATATCTCTGTCCCACTTCCAACCGAGGCATATTTATCAGGTAATACAGATCCAAGCAAATCCAGAACGTATATACTTGGTCCATCCTGATCGATTCCTCCGATGATAGTCTGTGTGATATATGGCATGAAGCGCCTCTGAAATAGTAGGCTTCCCACCATTTTGGCAGTGGCTTTAACAGAGATAGGACGATCATTCTCGTATGTGTATATACTGGCATATGCCGAAGCTTCTTTCGCTAAGATTTGCATATCCGAAACTAAACCTGCACATGCAGCGCCTATTGTGTCAGTGATCTTGAAGACCTTTCTGGCCGATTTGCTCATAACAAAATGACCGTATGCCACTCTTCTTTCGGAAGCTAAAAGTACACCATCACGATAAACTATTCCAACAGTTGTAGCACCTGGAATGTAAGGCATCATTTGAGACATAGACTTCACCAACCCAGAATGCATTCCATCTTATTAAGTCGCTCATTTAAGTTTGATGTCGAATGTATCAGAATGGAGAAAACGCCATGATTCCATTAAAGAACATTTTTAACAAGATATTTTGGGATAAAAGGGCAAATATTGAAGATTTTGAGATAACTTACATACACCGTGGAGCCCCCAAGGATCAAAAGACAATAGCAGCATCACTTATCACTCAAGTTGGCAAGTCATGGTTTGTCTACAAAGATAAAAGTAATAAAAATCAAATTCCTATGCATAGAATAATTACTATCAAGAACATTAAGACAGGCGATTTTCTTTGGACAAAAAAGAACATCGCCAAAGATGTTTAGAAAATGTTCTTGTTGCAAACACCGATACCGTTACAGGTTATATGAGATGGCTCCCCAATTCGACCATGAATTTCAAAAGTGGTTCCAAGAAGTTTCTTGCATAATTCAATACAAGTTAAAGTGTGAAGAGTAAGTTCTGTAACCTTTATTTCTGATTTGTCATCAGCCAAGGCAGCATAGATAATCAACTGATCACTTAAAAATCGATCAATAGGGGCGGATTGCTCAAGGCTGTGTAACATCTGAGATGCTGCTTCCTCTCCTACCCTTTCAGCTGGTTTCCCTAGTTTTCCCAATGCATCACTTCCCAATATTCCTCCTGAAGAGAGCGATGAGAAGAGGATAATTCCACAGCCTGGATCAATTGAACATTTCTTATCACGTTCTTTTAGAGATTCCGTGATTATCGTTGCATCATAACCTTCCTGTGCAAGAAGTTTCTGAGCTGATTTGGCCATTCGTTCAGAAATATGAGAAGGTAGTCGACAACTATATGCGAGTCCCCATAATTTGACTGGAGTTCCCATTTCTGTCAAGATTATGGGTTTTAGTTTCTCTATTGGATTGCAGGACGCAATTATTCGACCCATTCCCCGTGGATAAAAACCTCTCTTTAAAAGATCAACAGATCCTTGATATCCCATTTTGGTTATTATCGGCAAAACTACATTTTGGATATAGTCTATTGCTGGTGCCTTGGAATTATTTGTACCACCACTCAGCTCAAGAGAAACAGGTTCAGGAGAGAATGCCATAACAGGCATTAGAGCTTGAAGAACGAGACTAGTTGAACCTGCAGTTTGAATATCAATTGTAAGGTTTCCACCAATTGATATTTTAGGTGTGAATTTTATTTGCTTAGAGCCTATAGTCAGTCCTTCAATTTCTGCTGAGGTTAGCCTGCCTATTGCCTTGACTGCATTTAGATGTTGAGCTCGTAATCCTGGAGGTGTTCTATTTGCCCTGATGTTTGTTATCGTTAAAGGATTCTTCATAATCGCCGATATTGCGGTTGAGATCCGAAGTAGTTGCCCACCGCCTTCAAGCATGTCCCCTTTGATCTCAACCATGAATGACTCACCACCAAATTTTTGATTGGGTTTACTGATAAAGTCTTTCTAGCACTGAAATATCATAATACATGATATCCTTGATAACGATATCAGTAAAAAAATTTGAGAAAATATGGTTTGGTATTGCAATCCAAGTTGGAGGCGAGATTATCAAGATAAGCTTTTCAAAAAGTAGAAAAGATGTCTTGAACGAAATAATAAAAAGGGTGTCTCAAAATTGGCGAATAAGAAGCAACGATTCTGAAGTGCAGACTGCATTAGTGTCAATAAATAAACTATTTCATGGAGAAAAAAACAATAATCAACTAAAGATAGATTTCAAACAAGCAACAAAATTTCAAAGAAAAGTGTATTCTCTTTTAAGAGAAATCCCAAAAGGTAAAGTCTCTACATACTCAATAATTGCAGAGGCGGTCGGACATCGGGGAGCTTGTAGAGCGGTTGGAAATGTTATGGCTTCAAACCCTTTCCCTCTTTTGATTCCTTGTCACAGAATTATCAATTCGAATTTGAGAATTGGTAATTACTCTATTCCGGGTTTAAATGAGATAGAATCAAGTAGACTCAAACTTAAAGTCCTTCAAAATGAGGGAGTAAAAATTAAAGAAAATAAAGTTGTTTATGAACATGTCTATTTTCCAAAAAATAAACGAAAGAACAAGTGACTCAACAGTTCATATATCACTCGGGTAACGATATTACCATATAGAAGGACTTAGCTTTGACTGACGTTGGACTTAATATTGGACGTTTTCAACCATTTCATCTAGGACACCTTGAAGTTGTCAAATTGATTCTTAGGAAAGTTGACGAGCTTATAATAGTTGTAGGAAGTGCCCAATACAGTCATACAAAGAGCAATCCATTTACAGTTGGAGAACGTATCAGGATGATACGTGAATCCCTAAAAGAAGCTAAGATAAATCTCGATAGAGTGCAGATAACTCCAATTACAGATGTAAACGTTCACGGGATTTGGGTGCATCACATCTCATTATATGTTGGAAAAATTGATACAGTATTCTCCAATGATCCTCTAACCTCCCAACTTTTCAATGAGGCGGGCTTCAGAGTGGATTCAATACCATTTTTTAAACGTGAAGTCTACTCAGCAACTGAGATAAGGAATAGAATACTGACCGATCAAAATTGGAGAGAACTTGTGCCCAAAAGTGTCAGCAATATTATCGATTCTATTAAAGGAGTTGAAAGAATGATGACACTGCTTCATACAGACAATCCAACAATTTGAACCAACAGCTTATCCCCAGTTTTTAAATCAACATACTCTGCAGCATTTCCTTGATTAATGGATAATTCCAAATAACCATGTCCACCTATCGTCGCCAATAGTTTACCGGAAGCAACATCCGAGTATGTTTTACAAAAATCAATTTCTTGGGTAATTACTTTGATTTTTATTTTCATTTTACAACCAAGTCTATCTTGTATTTTTGAAGGCCCTTTTGATTAATATTGGTGACAATATTACCAAAATAATCTATATGCAAAGCTATTGCATCAATCCGGTTTGATCTGATTTTTGGTTTAATAATAATAGGCTTAACATAGTCTGAAATTTTTGATGCAATATCTGAGGGAGCATTACCACTAGCAATATCCCCAACAGCAACAGCGAAAATATCTCTTCCATGAAATGTGGAAGAAATTTTATTTGCAGGATAACGAGATTCATCGAGCTCGTATACATTAACTATTCCCTCTTTCTCAGCTGCTAAAACTAATAATCCGTTATCCGGTCCGACGAATTTGCTCCTCTCTGTTTCTAGTAAAAGTGACCTCCTTGAACCTCCTACTCCTGGATCGACTACTGCAAGGTAGATTGTCCCCGATGGAAAATATGGAGTTGCCGAAGCCAGAACAAACATACCCTGGTCGACATTATGTCTTTCAATTCCATGACTGATATCAACAATTGTTGTGGAAGGAGATCTTGATAATATGACAGCCTTTATTTGGGCAACATAAGAATCACGAAGACCGAAATCTGATAATATTCCTACTAACCCGATAGGAACTTCTCCCTTAAACACATTCTATACCACCTGATTTATGAGAAGCATACAAGTAACCATTTCTAAACCGTGATGTTTTTGAAAGTTTTAGCATTAACGGATATACATAGAAGCCTAAATGCAGCTAAGGGAGTGGCCAACAAAATCGCGGAAGAACACCCAGATGCAATTTTGATCGCCGGCGACATCTCCCACGGTAGTCTCAATGAAGCCGTCAATCTTTTACAGGTATTGAATAGCTCTCAAAAGGATGTGTTTTTCGTCCCAGGAAATATGGACCCCCCAGAACTAATGAACTGGAATGAAAGAAGTATCAAGAATCTCCATGGAAGATGTGAGAGCCTTGACAATTATTCTCTAATCGGCGTGGGCGGTTCCGTTTATACTCCATTCAATACTCATTTGGAATTTGCGGAAAATGAGATTGCAGAGACACTTAGTCAAGCTTTTTTAAAATGTACGGAGAAGAAAAATATGATCTTGATCTCACATTGCCCTCCAAAAGACACAAAACTCGATAGAACAACAACTGGAATCCATGCTGGAAGTACTTCTGTTCGACAGTTTATTGAGTCAAAAAAACCAGTATTAGTAGTAACTGGACACATTCATGAGGCGAGAGGAATTGACAAAATAGATGAAACAATTATCGTTAATCCAGGTCCAGCTCACATGGGTAGATATGTCCTAATCGAATTTGGCGAAAAGATTCATGTAAAGTTAAAATGAATCAATCTAGCGCGTATTACTCTGAAATCAATGATGGATGGACCCAATAGGTCTCTAAAATTCTAGGTAAATTGTTTGGCTTGAATGTTTTCCAATTTACTTTCTCAACAATGGTCCGGTTCATTTTCATCTTAATAACCATACCAATAGCATTCTCGTTTGGATTTTTTTGTGGAATGACAGCCATCATTTCGACCTCATCAATATCTTTTTGTTTTTTAAAAACTACTTCGAACATCTCAGATGCTTTTTTATGAATTTCATGTCTCGTCTTACGTCGATTAACCTTCATAACCGCATCGAACTCAATTCTTAAGCTGTATCTTCCAGTCTCATGACCTTCTTTATCGTAAAGTGGATCTAATGGATGGATTCTGACCATATCACTATTTTCAGTCGTAATATGCACCATCTATCTGAGGTTTGTTTCGAATCTCTCGAATGGTTTAATTTAATTCTGATTTCTTTTGAGAAAGCCATGTTCTTTCTTCTAAAATCAATCACATGTTATATCTATCAGTATACTCCATGAAGGTTGTAAGAGGGCCATAATTAATTATTAACTATTGCATTTGCGGTAATATATACTGAAAGACTCAAATTAGAGTAGCATTTGGTCATGAAAACGAGTATCCAACATGATAGCGAAGGGACAAACCCTCTGATACGATATGAACGAATAGATACAAGACTTTATCAGGAAAACATAGCTGCCAAAGCTCGACTTAGAAACACACTTGTTGTTCTTCCAACAGCTCTCGGAAAGACTGTTATAACGGCACTCGTTGCCGCACATTTTCTATTCAATCAAAAACAGACCCACATTTTAATGATGGCCCCTACTAGACCTTTGGTACTTCAACATCACCAATCCTTCCTTGAAATCCTAAAGATACCTGATGATGAGGCTATTGTTCTTACAGGCAAGATAGCGAATAGAAATCGAGAGACAATCTGGAAGGGTAAAAACCGTCTCTTCTTCGCAACACCTCAAGTTGTGAAAAATGATCTTATCCGAGAATATATAGACTTGAGACAGTTCAGCTTACTTGTCTTTGATGAATGCCACAGGGCTACAAGAGATTATGCATACACCTATGTTGCGAAAAAATATATGGAGAGAGCCCCATGGCCGATAATATTAGGAACCACTGCAAGCCCTGGAGCTGAAAGAAAACGTGTCGAAGAGATATGTAGAACTCTCTTCATAGAGCAAATAGAATATAGATCTGAAGAAGATGTTGATGTTGTACCATATATAAATCCAGTACAGACAGAATGGAAGTTCGTTGAGCTACCTGAAGAATATTTGAAAATAAAGTATGATCTTCGAGAACTTATAAACGAGAGACTCAGTTGGCTTCGTAGACTGGGTTACTTGCAAAAAAACATAGATTACACAACAAGACGAGATTTATTAGAGGTAGGAGAATCTCTGAGAAGCAAGATTTCTCGTAGCTCTGAAACAAATAAAGGCCCAATATTTAGTGCGATAGTAGCACAATCAGCCGCACTAACACTGTTCCATGCTCTCGAGCTTCTCGAAACACAAGGGATCAATATTTTATCATATTTTATAGATAAGATAGAATCAACAAACAACTCAAAGAAAAGTTACCGAACAATCGTCAAGCACCACAAATTTCAGACCCTGAAAAAAAACATAGATGAGTCGAAAAATATCCATCACCCCAAAATAGATTTATTATTAAACGAGATTAAGCAGCAATTTATACGTAAACCAACTTCTCGAATCATAGTTTTTACGCAATACAGAGACACTGCAAAAGATCTAGTTCGAGTATTAAATGAAAGTTTTGAAGTGAGAGCCGAGAGATTTGTTGGACAAGCTACCAAGGATAAAGACATTGGGTTAAGTCAGGATGAGCAAACAGAGATTCTTAGAGATTTTGATTCTGGAGAAATTAAAATCCTTGTTGCAACTTGCGTCGCTGAAGAAGGTTTAGACATCCCTAGCGTGGAGCTTGTAATTTTCTACGAACCTGTCCCAAGCGAGATTCGTCATATCCAAAGAAAAGGTCGGACAGGAAGAAAAGCAGCAGGTAGAGCGATCATCTTAGCAGCAAAAGACACTTTCGATATTGCATATGTTTATGCAAGCAAGAAGAGAGTCGAAAAAATGCATAAAATCACACGCCTTCTCAATAAAGATCTAAAACCTTTGATCCGATTAGGGCCAAAGCCCGAAGAGATGCCACTTACTGATGACGAATTGAAAGCATTCGAAACGAACGCTGAGGAGAGTGATCATGGTAATACAGTCGAATCAATACCAAAGAATGAAGGTAAAAGATTCCTAGCCGAGGTTGATAAGGCATCCAGAACGATATTATCTGAGACTATGAAAATTGGACATAAAGGAGTCAATATCGAAAGCATAACAAATTGTCTTACTTTAGATGGCATATCACCAAATGCTGTCATGGCCGCGATAAACAAGCTTGAGGATTCAGGCCATATAATGAGACTCGACTGTAACCGTGTCGTCTCAATAAAGGTTGCCTCGAAACAAGATCATTCTCAGAGTAGAAATGAAAAAGGTGTTTTTAAGATAATAGTTGAGACAGTCTACCCCGGAAGAGTCATTGCA
>MEZD01000018.1:125353-126084 GCA_001775955.1 Candidatus Bathyarchaeota archaeon RBG_13_38_9
GAGAGCCAGAATCCTGCCAGAGGACTTTGAAGGACCACCAAATCTCCTAAAGAAAGATTCAACATTTAAGGCAAGTGGCATTCTATACCGAGATAACGGCATCCTCTGCTTTAGAGTTACAGAAATACTAGAGTTAACTTGACTAATTGCCTGAAACTATAGGATTAATAAGCTTGCAAGATCGCCTTAATGTGATATCTTTGGGTGTACGAGATGCCATTAAAAAAAGGTGATTTTGCACTAGTAGATTTCACAACTAAGATAAAGGAAAGTAGTGAGATCATAGAAACAACCTTAGAAAATGTAGCAAAAGAAGCGAAAATACATCAAAGTGAAAACATTTACGAGCCCATGTTCATCGTTGTGGGTGAAAAAGAAGTTCCAGAAGGACTAGATGAAGCTCTACTGAATCTTGAACCAGATAAGGAGATAACAGTTGAGGTTACTCCCGAAAAAGGGTATGGTCAACGAGACTCATCTAAAATGCGACTAATACCTATGAAACGTTTTAGAAATGAACAGATCAACCCAGTTCCAGGCGCCCGAGTACAAATAGATGGAAGATCTGCACTTGTAAGATCTGTGGGTGCTGGAAGAGTTCAAGTTGATTTTAACCATCCATTGGCAGGCAAGATACTGATCTACGACTTGAAACTTCAAAAGATTATTGAAACAAGTGATGAAAAGATCAAAGCAATTCTGCATAGAAGATTACCGATGATCACGGCTGA
>MEZD01000018.1:126152-127699 GCA_001775955.1 Candidatus Bathyarchaeota archaeon RBG_13_38_9
AAGGAAAACATCTATTCCAATGATTACAATTCCACTTATCACATTCATGTTTTTCATACTTTATTAAAGCGCCACTAATTGCGGTCTTAGAAAATATTGCTGCATCAATAAGTGGTTCATTAACCTCAACAACAACGGCTTCCTCAGAATGGAGAATACAAGGGAAGCTCCTATCTGAAATCTTCACAATCTCGTATAACCTTCCAGACTTTAAATTTCCTAGACATACTTTTTTAACACTGCAACCTGAGCATAGTCCTGCTTCTCCTTCAAACAGAAATCTAAACCCCTTTCGAGCCTGTTTTTTCCCAATCAGTGTAACTTTTTGCACTATGTTTCAACTTCCACGAAAGATTTTTAAGTTGTTGAGGTTTGTGAGATAACAGTCGCCAAGACATTTTGAGCGATTCTTCTGAGACTACCTTGAAAGTTATTGAGGGCATTCATATATGTATCCCGTATCAAAAGAACTTAATGAAAAGATTGCAAAAGGAACTACTACGATAGGAGTTACTTGCAAGGACGGTGTCGTCTTAGCAACTGATACTAGAGCGACAATGGGTTATTTCGTTGCACATAAAAATGCAAAAAAGGTTTACCCAATTGCAGATCATATTGGTATGACTATTGCAGGTTCAGTTGCCGATGCTCAAGCTATGGTAGACATTTTGAAAGCAAACTCAAGGATCTATAATTTGCAGAATGGAGTAGTTATGCCTGTTAGAGCTGCTTCGAGACTAGTTGCAAACATTCTCTTCTCTTCAAGATTAATGCCATTCATATTACAGGCTCTAATAGGTGGTGTTGACAACACAGGGCCCAAAATCTTTGCACTTGATCCATTAGGAAGTCTCACTGAAGAGACATGTGTTTCTACAGGCTCTGGTTCGCCCATAGCTTATGGTGTCCTTGAAGCCCAATTCAAAGAAGGAATGTCTATAAAAGAGGCCATTCCAATAGTATTGAAAGCCGTAACTTCTGCTATGAAAAGAGATGCTGCTAGCGGAAATAATTTCGATATCGCTATAATTACGAAAGATGGTTATAGAGAACTAAGTGAAGAAGAGAAGAAAACACTCGTTTCTAAAAACTGAAGATAATCTACGGTATCTACCATCAGAGTGAATCTAAGTGCCAAAGACCCCCAATAGTAACACTTCGAAAATCAGTAACCATACGAAAATTATGTCGGTCATATTGGAGAATATGCCAAAAGAGGCGGAAGTTACCAGAATCGAATTTGAGGGCCCGAGACTTGCCATATATGTTAAGAATTTTAATCTTCTCGTCGAACAGAGCCATCTAGTAACCGATATAGTAAACCTCATACACAAACGCATAGTAATCCGTTCGGATCCCTCCATCAGAAAGGCTGAGAAGAAAGCTGAAGAGATTATTACAAAATTCATGCCTACAGACGCTGTTATTACATCAATAAATTTCGATCCTAGTCTAGGTGAAGTAATAATAGAAGCAAAGAAACCTGGTCTAGCTATTGGAAAAGACGGACTTATACTACAAGAGGTAACAAAAGCCACAGGATGGCG
>MEZD01000018.1:127718-128682 GCA_001775955.1 Candidatus Bathyarchaeota archaeon RBG_13_38_9
CAACCACTTCCATCAAAGATTATCGCAACAATGAGACATATGACATACACCGAGAGTGCAGAGAGAAGCCGAATCCTTCGCGAAGTTGGTGAGAGAATATTTAGACCAACCCTGAGTAAAGTGAATAACATTAGACTCACTCCACTCGGAGGTTCACGCGAGGTTGGACGCTCATGCATAATGATTGAAGCTAATGAAAGTACAGTACTCTTGGATTGTGGAATAAATCCAGGATCACAGGATCCTAACCGTGCCTATCCAAGACTAGACTTGGACGAGTTTAATATCGAGAAGCTTGATGCTGTGATAATTTCTCATTCACATCTAGATCACTGCGGATTGGTGCCATTCCTTTATAAGTATGGATTTGATGGACCAGTCTATTGTTCGGAACCAACTTCCGTATTAATGACCCTCCTGCAACTCGACTATCTAGATGTGGCCAGTAGAGAAGGGGGATACGCCCCATTTGATCAGAAGAATGTACGCGAAGTCGTCATGCATACAATACCACTAAAATATAATGTTGTCACAGACGTCGCTCCAGACATGAAATTGACTCTTCATAATGCAGGTCATATTTTGGGCTCGTCAATGATCCATCTTCACATTGGAGAAGGACTCCATAATATTGTGTATACAAGTGATTACAAGTTTGGAAGAACTATGCTTCTTGAGCCGGCCTCGTTAATCTTCCCTCGTGTAGAGACTCTAATAACTGAATGCACTTATGGCGGACCGAAGGATTTGATGCCAAATCGAACCAATGCTGAGAGCAAATTAGTTACAACAGTAAATGAGGCGTTCAAAAGAGGCGGCAAAGTCTTGATACCTATGCCCGCTGTTGGTAGAGCTCAAGAGATAATGATGGTTCTTGATAATCACATGAAGAATGGGACTCTGATGGAAGCCCCAATCTACATTGATGGAATGATATCTGAAGCAACGGCAATCCACACAGCAT
>MEZD01000018.1:128694-131304 GCA_001775955.1 Candidatus Bathyarchaeota archaeon RBG_13_38_9
TATCAATAGAGATTAGGGATAAAATACTCCATCAAGATGTTAATCCATTCCAATCAGACTATTTCGTAAATGTGAATCATCCTAGTGAACGTGAAGAGATTGTTGGCGGAGGCTCCTCAGTCATACTTGCAACTTCAGGTATGCTTGAAGGTGGTCCTGCAGTACAGTATCTTAGACAAATCGGCACAGATGAGAGGAATACTCTAATCTTTGTCAGTTATCAGATCGACGGAACCTTAGGCAGCAGAATAAGAAACGGTATTAGAGACATAACACTTTTTGGACCAAATGGCAAAGCTGAGGCAGTTAAGCTCAAAATTAATACCGAGTCCCTTGAAGGATTCTCGGGACACTCAGATAGAAATCAAATAATAGAATTTGTTAGAAGAATATCTTCCAGACCTTCAAAAGTCATAACGAATCACGGAGAACATAGAAAATGTGATCATATCGCAGGAGGAATCTCAGCGTTATTTAAAATCGAGACAATCGCACCAGAAAATCTGGAAACCATCAGATTAAGATAATCGGATCCAAAAATTACCTACATGAAATAACTTTCGTTGAAAAAAATTCCGCTAAAATTTAACATTAAATGCTAAATCCCTTTAGAAACCTCATATATGTTATCTCCAACATAATGAAGAGTTCTAATTATTTTTCCTTTATTCATCTTATTAATTTCATCAGAATTGAATAGCGCCTCACCAATTGCAATGGCTTTTCCATATTTTTCGTCAACAATCAAAACTAAACCACCTTTAGAGAATTCATCCGCTACTTTCTGTACACCTGGAGCCATCACATCCGCACCATTACAAAGACGTGGAACTGCTCCCATATCAACTATGATCTTTGGAGCTGATGAAATATATCGCTCAAAAAAAAGAGTTGGAATCAATTTATTTTCAGATTTGAAAAGGAGCGGCTTACCTTCAAATAAATAAAGACTTCCAGTGTCGGTAACAATGATTTCGATTTGCGTCCTTTTCTCATCAAATTCCAATTCATTCTTGAACTTGTCGATCTCTGGAAAAATCTTCTTGATTTCGCTTTTTTTTAGCATCCGTCTAGGATAATTCAAATCATCACCGAGATCTAAAGACAATCCTTAAATGACGCATTCAAACCCTTAAAGATAGACTTTGGCAAGTGTGGAGAAATCATGTCCGAGATCGCCAATAAAATCTTCGAAGAGAGCCTCAACAAGGTAGTTCTTGTTCAGTTGAAAGGAGGCAGGACCGTAAGAGGGAAACTCTACAGTTATGATCAGCATATGAATTTAGTAATGGAAGATACCGAAGACATCACTGAAGTTGACAAAGCGAAGAAACTGGGTACGCTTATTGTAAGAGGAGACAATGTTGTACTTATTAGCCCTCCTCCAACACGCTAAAGAAACAATAGCTAACTCGACGATAAGGAAATATTTATTCAAAAATATACCTAGCACCTGTTGAGAGGATGAAATCATGGGAAAGGGAACTCCGTCACTAGGCCTGAAAGGTAGATCAAAATCACATATAGTGTGCCGTAGATGTGGGAGACACTCTTATAGTCTTTCTAATAGAAGATGTGGTGCATGTGGTTACAACTCATCAAAACGTATTAGACGTTATTCATGGCAGAACAAGAAGCTTAATCGAATGAGATTAGTCTGAAAAGATAAATGTGCACGGCAGATTAGACATTATCTGCAGAAGTATTGATAAGTCTAGACTATTGTTTGAATTACTTTACATAATGATAATGAAAGAATTCTAATTATTAAAAGCTCAAATATTTACTAGTATAGCAGGTCAGTCAATGGGCCGGTCGTCTAGTCTGGATGCAGAATGTGTAGGACAATTTAGGATACCTGCCTGACACGCAGGTGGTCGAGGGTTCAAATCCCTCCCGGCCCACCATCTTATTCGATTTTCCTTCTTCACCGTGCGCATCCACCAGAATAGACAATGTTTGAATAGGTGCTTTCCACCTATCATACAAGATAAGTTTATTTGTTAAGTGAGGAGAGTCGATACTTGCATAATTATGAGGTAAATAGAAATTGTCGTATTTAACAGGTCAACCGATACTAATCCTTAAGGAGGGCTCCTCGAGGACAAGAGGCAAGGAAGCTAAACGGTCAAACATAACAGCGGCAAAGATAATCGCCGAAATTGTCAAATCAACTCTGGGACCCAGAGGAATGGACAAAATGCTTGTTGATAGCCTAGGAGATGTCACCATTACTAATGATGGCGCAACAATCCTTGATGAAATCGATGTACAGAATCCTGCTGCCAAGATGATGGTGGAGATTGCCAAAACACAAGATGATGAAGTTGGAGATGGAACAACAACAGCCGTTGTCCTTGCGGGTGAACTACTAAAAAACGCCGAGGAACTAATTGACAATAATATTCATGCAACAACGATAATTTCCGGATACAAGAAAGCAGCAGACGAGGCTATGAGAATTCTTGACGAAATTTCGAAGCCGGTAGACCTCGATGATAAGGTAACACTCAAGAAAGCAGCTATGACGGCTTTACATAGCAAAAACATCGGAGGGGCGCGAGAACATTTTGCAGAGATTGCTGTTGATTCCATAAAACAGGTCACAGA
>MEZD01000019.1:0-845 GCA_001775955.1 Candidatus Bathyarchaeota archaeon RBG_13_38_9
ATCAGCTCCCCAAGTTCCCGCTATTGATTCAACCTTGATTCTATAGCGTGGTAAATAAGCACCATAGCCGACTATTCCGACTTCATGCATGAGGTTGTCTCCCTTTATTTCCGATCATTTTATTAATACATGGATCATTTAGTGAATATCCTTTACCCTTAACTGGATGGATTTCCTCGACATCCACTGGTTCTCTTCAATTGTATAAACTAAATTTACAGTGCCTTGTTCTTTTATTCTTGAAGCTTCAGTACCCTTGTTGAAGGCAATTGCCTCCAAATTAGCCTCACCCTGTTTTACTCTGAACTTGAGATGTTTGTTGCCAACAACTCTGGGCTCTCCAGCTATTTCGACATTATCTGATTTGAAGCTCGGTCTTGGATTCCTCGGTCCAAATGGAGCAAGTGAATTCATCATTCTCATCAGTTCAGGAGTGATCTCTTCAAGATTCAAATCATCATCAATATAAATCTTTGGTATGAGATCGTCTGCAGAGAGTATATTTTTAGTAATATAATTGAATCTCTCTTTGAAGATTGGAATGTTTCGCGCTTCAATTGTTAATCCTGCAGCATACTTATGTCCACCAAATTGAATAAAAAGGTCAGAACAGGACTTAAGTGCAGAATGTAGGTCGAACGACGGGATACTTCGAGCGGAACCTTTTCCGATTCCATTTTCTATCGAAATCATCACAGTAGGTCTAAAGTAGCGCTCGATCAGGCGTGATGCTACGATACCAATTACACCAGGATGCCAGTCTTCACCTGCCAATACAATAACCGCATCGTGTATTGGATCAAACTCTTTCTCGATTTTTGCAATTGCCTCATTAAGTGTTTTAT
>MEZD01000019.1:1139-1314 GCA_001775955.1 Candidatus Bathyarchaeota archaeon RBG_13_38_9
AATTATGTCAATTCCATAGTCGCGTGCGGTCTGAACTTCACTCGATGAAGTTATACCGCAATCCACAGAAACTATCAAACTACATCCTTGTCGTCGTGCTTCCTCCACTCCACCAATTGATATCCCATATCCTTCCGAGGCGCGATCAGGAATGTAAAAAGAGAGCTCACCACCT
>MEZD01000019.1:1366-4614 GCA_001775955.1 Candidatus Bathyarchaeota archaeon RBG_13_38_9
CGTAATCTCCATATATTAAGATTTGTTCCCTCTCACGAAGAGCTTGAATGATCCTATCTACGGCTTTATCCATATCGCGCAGAAGATATGGATCATGTAAATAAGAAGTATCCGGTTTAAGAAAACGTTTTACATCGTCAAGCTCTAACAATCCGCGATTGTATAGCACCCTTGCAACAGATCGGGGGATCTTAAACAAAGACATCATTTCCCCAATTGTTTCAGAGTTATAAGGAGAATAAAATTCCCACTTGGATTTCATTTAAGCTGTAAAATAATGGTGTTAATAACCATATCCGTCGAAAGGTTGCGACTGACTGGTAGTTCTGTGACAGGCATGAAGAGCAAATCTATAAGCCGAATTCTGTTTTGACGGTCATCTATCTAGCTGTGGCATTACTGTCATAGTCTAGCAACCTACCCGCGGATATTAACGACACAGGCGATATCGTTGGAGATCAATCCATTTCCGCTGCTTGGTCTTGCTCCAGGTGGGGCTTGCCGTGGATGAATTTTACAATTGATCCAAGTGAGCTCTTACCTCACAATTTCACCCTTATCCCGATTTTCAGGATGGTATGTTTTCTGTGGCGCTTGCCATCGCCTCGCGACGCCTCGCTTTTAACGAGCACCTTGCCTTATGGAGTCCGGACTTTCCTCATTCCGACTGGTCGGAACGCGACCGTACGATCTGCTCTTTAAAAGAATTTAAATCCTAATCGAATTCTCCAATTATTACAAGAGACATTTATATTAGCCTGTCATTAATCGAATATTGTATTTATTTAATTTAATAGGTATAGATTTGTTACTTCCCGAGACGATCAGAGATAATAATACAACCACAGACTTCACACAAAATTAAATCATCCATACGATGTATTTCTGTCTGCCTTTGAGGTGGTATTAATGAAAAACAATAACTACATGCGCTGTCAGATAAATAGGATACTCCAACTCCATCCCGTATCTTACGAATTCTCTCATAATGTGCGTAGATCGGTTTTTTTAACCGGATAACAATTTTCTCTCTTTCATGATTTAGATTAAGTTCATTATCTTCTGAATCCTGAAATCTTTCTTTTATCTCACTTTCACGTTCTGTGAACTCCTTTTGGAGTTCTGCTAGTTGCTTTTGTTCATTTTCAAGTGTGATATGTAAATCTTGAGCCTGCTGATCAAGCTCTGTCAATATCCTTTCACCCTCATTGATCTGTGCTTTCGATTGCTCTATCTCAGACGATATTGCGTCATACTCTCTGGTGGTTTTGACGCTGTAAATATTGCTTTGTGACTTTTTCTGTCTGGATTGAGCTTCTTCGAACAATTGTTGCTGTTTATGCCGTTTCTGATCAATCTCAGACAGCTCGTGAATCGCTTTTGCAATACTCTCCTGAAGTTCTTCAATATCATGATTTAATTTATTAATTTGTTCAGGAAGATCACCTTTCTCTGCATTAATGTCCATCAATTGATTGTCGATTTCCTGCAATCGAATTAACAGGGTAAGTTCTTCAAGCACCCTGGGAACCTCCAAGTTCTTTACTAACTAACGACAAAAAATGGCGCTCGAGATTCTCCGAACACCTTCTGAATAATACAATCTGTTCCTTCAGTCTAAGAAGGATTAAATAATTATCTGCTTCAGAACTATGAAAATGTATTGTTAAGGTCTTATTCAAAAACATGGATTTTTATTTTTTTATAATTGTGGGCCCACTAGGATTCGAACCTAGGACCTACGGATTATGAGTCCGCAGCTCTACCGCTGAGCTATGGGCCCAACATTATAAATTAAGGCTCAATCCTCGCGAAACCAAGAGTTAAAACATTGCAAAGGACGCTTAACGCAATCTGTAGGTCAATTCGATCCAACTACCCCATCTGTAGTACGTCTTTAATATATGCGCCAGAGGATGAGAAGCCTTTGAATCTCTTTGAGAATATTCCCATCCAGCTTCTATGGATAATATTTTGTTTAAATTTTGTTTCATGGAGATTCCAGTCGTTACCACTTCATCACTTCGACCATGATGTAATGGATCTATCTCAGGAAGTAGATTCGATGAATAAAATCTTTTCGCTAAAGAGCCACTGATACGTGTATAAGTTCTTCTTCCCCAAAGCTTTACATTATGTTGAATCTCAATATTAAATTCATTTTCTTCATAGCTACTGTTTCCTGATTCATTATCTTCGATATCATCATAAGGCGGCAAACGATCTAAGGCGTTAAATCCCGTATTTTCAAATTGAGCGTAAGACAAGTTCATGGTTGCCTTCCATGGACCTTCTCTAAGAATTACTTCTGCTCCTGTTTGCCATAAATTACCGTCAAACTCTGTAAAATACTCATTGTAGTAATAATTTTTCAATCTGATATCTCCACCTATCTCAAGGAGATACATAGGTCTGTAGGTTAAATTCCAAGTCCATTGGTTCAAAGCGAAATCAGCCGAATGGTATTCATTTGTATGTTTGTCTTTATAATCTCGAATATAATAGCGAGGCTCAACGAAGTAGTTAATAGATGTGGATAATCGTGATCCAATATCCTGTTCAAGATAAAAACTTGCCCAACCAAGATTTTTGATCGGATCTTGCAAGTGTTGCGCAAAGTTAAATATTGATCTTAGTTTTGATTTGCTATTTTTTAAGAGTTCTATATCATAATCGAGCGAGATTTTGTAATCACTGCGAAAATCGTCAAGCGATCTAATTGGTGATTGGTGATTTTCAATACTATCTAGATACTCTCCTCGATCACGCGGTGAATATTTAAGAAGATTGTTGTCATATAATCCACGGTAAGTCAAGAAAATAGAAAGGCTACCTTCTTCATGAGGTGCAGCGTAAGCTGACATAAAAAGAAAGATAATCAGAACTAATGCAAACGGAACTTTCACCCGCTGCTATGCTCCTGAAATATTTGAAGAAATCCCACTCTATCCGATAATCCATTTGTTGTGGAATTACCAAGATCCTTGGCTGGAATATAAAATCTGAAAATCACATTATATTGAAAATCAGGAACTTTTATGGAGAATTTATGTTTCCCCTTTGGAACATCGATGTAGAAAGTATTACCAGCTCCTAAGACATTCTGTGATGGTTTTATATATTTAGCAGTACCAGAGATGTGAGCTTCGAGAGGTTGTGTGAAAATTAAACTATCCAATTCATAGACCTGGATCCGATATGGTTTCATTCCACGCATTGAATGTGAGAATTCCAATCTGGCAACACAC
>MEZD01000019.1:4632-4774 GCA_001775955.1 Candidatus Bathyarchaeota archaeon RBG_13_38_9
TATGTTCACCAGGTGGTATTTCAAATCGCATTTCATCGCTATTTCCAATTACCTGAGAATCATCTTTGATGTTCTTTACTTTTTTCGAGGATATAGTTTCCCTTGAAAGTTGTTTTTTATAACTATCGTCACGTAAAACCTC
>MEZD01000019.1:4799-4940 GCA_001775955.1 Candidatus Bathyarchaeota archaeon RBG_13_38_9
TTAGAAATCACCGGACGAGTATAGACTTTAAGAATACCAGGACCGACCACATCTAAATTTGTCTGCTCTTTATTGTTTAATTCATAATAGAGTCTATTTTTATTGGAAACTTTAAGGATTACGCTCTCGCTTGACTCAAGT
>MEZD01000019.1:4970-5818 GCA_001775955.1 Candidatus Bathyarchaeota archaeon RBG_13_38_9
GGTAACGCTGGAATTATCAATAAAATTAGTATTAACCAGATCATATAATGTTTAGTGCTGTTGGTGTTCGAGGTGCAATGTGTTTTAATCAATGTCATCTGGTCCTCTCTGTTGTTCACGCCAGCGGAATGTCTGTCGATCGAACCATTTTACAACTGATAGAACTATAAACATTAACGCTAATGCAATTATAGCAGTGGTTAAATTATATTGCTCTTTGCGATAAACGATTCCATTACCTACTTCCGGAAGTTGTAACTGTGCAATTGGTAACTTATAATTATCGGCGAGCTTCTGGATATCATATATATGTATTAACGGAATTCCTTCATGAGCAAGCAGATGAACAACACCGAGAGCAGGATAGTTTTTATCTGGTAGATGAAGATTTACACCAGTTGCGATGAGTCCACTGTTTTCACGATGTCCTATGGCTGCTATTCCTCCTCCGATGTTGACAACAGCTTTATATGAACGAATTGGACAGGTCCTCTTGAGGATTTCCATTCTTGCATTAATATTTTCACTTAGACTTCCCTCTCTGAGAAGAGTAACGTCATTTCTGTCAATATCTTGCACTATCAGTTCCCGACCAAGATCCGATAACCGTAGTCCACCGTGATCGTCACTTCCACCTAAAGATGCCGCAGTTGATTTATAAGTGAAAATACCATCTTCATTCAATACACGTTCCATATCGAGCCAAGTAAAATCTGGTGAGTTTGCTCCATACCATGAAGATCCAACCGATGTTATTGGTACTACCTGCAATTTCATGGCATGAGCGGCAGAGTATAGCGCCAGATTAGCTCCTGGCATCGAACCGGTTACAAGCGCGATAATTGTAT
>MEZD01000019.1:5838-5980 GCA_001775955.1 Candidatus Bathyarchaeota archaeon RBG_13_38_9
TTATCTAATAGATCAACAAAAACTGCTGCAATATTCGGATTAAGAACCGTTATCTTCTCATCAATATTACCTTCATCTGTAGTTATTGGACTATCCTTCTCGCCGAGCATAGTGTACACTAATGGATCGGCTATCGTTCCAG
>MEZD01000020.1:0-182 GCA_001775955.1 Candidatus Bathyarchaeota archaeon RBG_13_38_9
TTTTGCCTTAGAACATCCTGACATCTTCCAAAGGTCCCGAACAGCTGATCGTCCAAATCGTTTCTGTCAGTTAACACAACAATCGTCGGATTGTCTAATTCCCTTACGAGTTTGCCTGAGTAGAAAACCATCGTCAGCGATTTCCCTGAGCCTTGGGTATGCCAGACTATTCCTGCTTTCTT
>MEZD01000020.1:191-333 GCA_001775955.1 Candidatus Bathyarchaeota archaeon RBG_13_38_9
TCTTGCCGCTATTGTCGATTCTAGTGCTTTGTTTGTCGCCCAGTATTGATGATATGCCGCTAACTTCTTCTTTGTTTCTTTGTCCTTTTCAAAAACAATGAAATTTCTAATAATGTCAAGAAGCCTGCGCTTTTTACACATT
>MEZD01000020.1:368-483 GCA_001775955.1 Candidatus Bathyarchaeota archaeon RBG_13_38_9
TCTTGGCTTCTCACCATCGACGGTCTTCCACTGCATGAACCGCTCTCTTTCGGATGTTATTGTTCCTGCCCTTGCCTTTAACCCATCACTTATCACCAGCATTTCGTTATACCTG
>MEZD01000020.1:545-2606 GCA_001775955.1 Candidatus Bathyarchaeota archaeon RBG_13_38_9
ACCCCGTCGACCAGCAGTTTATGAAAGCTCTCGTTATCTACTATCAACTTCTGGTTTTCGCTTCTCAGTACCTGCTTCACTGCTTGCTCCCTTGTCTCTTCAGTGATGGAAGGATTGACCCTCCTCAGTGCCTCCCTCAATCTTTGGACAAGAACAACGTCTTTGAAGTCAGATCTCAGGGCCAATGGTCCACTAGGAATATAGTCTTCGTTGTCTCCCCTGATTATCTCATAGTCAAGGCTTTCGAGAATAGCCAGAACATTATCTTCAACATCTGACTCATGTATGGCTCTCGGCACGTCTATCTTACCTCGGTAGGAACTCTAATTTTGCCTGACATCAGTTTTTGTAGTAAAACATCTCGAAGAGCGTCCAGGGTACGAGATTCTCTATCATTATAGATTATTTTTATCATAATTGGATTGACTACACTTGCAAAGCGTTGCATCAATGATTCTGGCGGTAGAAGGGTCTGAGTTGCCAATACTACATCAGGACGTACAGCAGGATATGCGGCTCCATCTGCCAAATGAGAAAGCCGCTCTATATTTTCTGCTGAGGTTGAGACAATGTAAACATATTTCTCATATGTTTCCTTGTGTGGTCGAAGCACTGCGAAACCGGTGCTGCCTGTCAGGCCTTTTTCGCCAACAAGAGAGAAGGAGCCATTCCCAGGACGCACAGTACCAATGATTGTGTCTCCCGGTCGAAGAACCCTTTGAGCTCGGCTTGGAGCATCCTCCCACAAGTATCTTTGTGTTTGTTCTATCTTTCCCCATTTCGTATTTGATAAATCGACGTAATTGATCTCCTTTGGTGCTGTGGTTTCAGACCAAGACTCAGGATTCAGTTCTGAAAGATCCCCCAAGGTCCCGAGTTCCCACCCTTTCGGCATCTCTCTTCCCAATTCTTCATTGTAAGTCATCGCTCCGCCTGAGGTCTTGTAGGGTTTGCCTTTCTCATTAGGAAATTCAAAATCAACGAACCAGTGCTTGAAGATTGCCCTGCCCATTGATTCAAGGGTATTGTTCATCTGTTGGTTGAGTTCGATTTTCGAGTCAAGATCAGAAAGAATTTTGGATATGTAGTGTTGCTCGAAAGGAGTCGGGATTGTTAGTTTTAGTTCACCTATCTGGCTGGAACTTATATGTGGGACTGAGGTCCCGGTTCTTACAGCTTCAACATGAGAAAAGAATTTGTCGCTGAATATGACATAATACAAAAATCCTTGGTCTAGAGGCGGTTTCGCTCGAACTCTAGCAACTCGCTGGGCGAGCAGTAACGGTAAATCGGAATTCTTGATCTTTGCTCTGTTTTGACCAACTCTAGAGCCGTCCATACCAACAACAATATCGGAATCTGCAAGACGGTATTTGTCTAGACCTTCAAGACTATGATTCCATCGTTTCTCAGTGTCCCATCTGAGAAATCCTATCGAAACATTCTCTCCTCGCAGTACCCTTATTCCTTTGTCGGAATATTTATCTCCTTTAAATGGGAACCCCGCCAGAATATCTGCGACTTCACCTAGATTAGAGACTTCCCAATCTTCGGGAATCATTCCCAATTCAGTCTGTTTGAATTTAGTTTTGGTCGCTGTCTTCATAAATTGAAACCTATGCTCTCTAGATTCTTCTTTATCTCATCATCTAACGTCTTGCCTTGCTTCATCTGCTCCGAGAGTTCAGTAGTCAGGCGCTTCATCTTTTCTTCGAATACTTCACCGTCATCTTCCTCTTCCTCTACTCCTACATATCTGCCAGGCGTTAGAATCCATTCCTCCTTCTGTATTTCTTCTAATGAAACGGATTTGCAGAAACTGGGAACATCTTGGTATTTCTTGTCTTTGAGTTCTCCTCTCCAAGCATGATATGTCTCTGAAATTTTTCTGACATCTTCATCTGTTAGTTCCCGGTGCCTCCTATCGACCATGATTCCAAGTTTTCGAGCATCGATGAACAGTACCTGTTTTCTTCTGTCTCTAAATTTGTGGTTCTTCTTGTCACGTGAAACGAACCACAGGCAAGCAGGAATCATTGTATTGTAGAATAATTGTGATGG
>MEZD01000020.1:2649-8766 GCA_001775955.1 Candidatus Bathyarchaeota archaeon RBG_13_38_9
GGTGGATTGGCGAGAATGAAATCCGCTTTCAAGTCTTTGTGTTCATTATTTAGGAAGCTTCCCTGATTATTCCATCTAACAAAGTCCGATTCTATTCCTCTTATGGCCAAATTCATCTTGCATAAGCGCCAAGTTGTCTGGTTGCTTTCTTGACCGTAGATGGCGACGTCTCCGATTCTTCCTTCATGTGCTTTGATGAATTTCTCGCTCTGAATAAACATTCCACCCGAACCGCAACATGGATCGAAGATTCTGCCCTTGTAAGGTTCTAACATCTCTACAAGGAGTCTGACAATGCTTCTCGGAGTGTAGAACTGGCCACCTTTCTTGCCCTCTGCAGTAGCAAATTGTCCTAAGAAATATTCGTAGACTCTTCCTAGAATGTCCTTGGTCCTGCTTTCCTTGTCGCCCAGGCCAATCGTTCCTACTAGATCGATTAATTCTCCCAGTCTCTGTTTATCCAGCCCAGGCCTTGCGTAATTCTTGACTAGAACGCTCTTGAGGGATCGGTTGTCTCGTTCTATTGCGTCCATTGCTTCGTCAATTATTTTTCCAATTTCCGCCTTCTTTGCATGCTTCGATAAATAATCCCATCTCGCTTCTTTGGGAACCCAAAATACTCTTCTAGAAATGTATTCATCAACATCCTCTGGGTCTGATGTTGGGTCCTTCTTTAGCTCTTCATACACTTCGCCAAATGCATCAGAGATATACTTTAGAAACAACAGTCCAAGTACAACGTGCTTATACTCTGCAGCATCCATGTTACTGCGCAGCTTATCTGCAGCCCTCCACAATTTCTCTTCGAACCCAAGATTGGCTCCGTTAGATTCTTTGCTGTTGTTTCCCTTGCGCGACATCAAATCATAACGTCCTGAATTGTTCCATTTAACTAAAAAATCTATATTGTATAAATGCAAAAGACGTACTTACTATTTTCTAGTACGCGCCTTACAATGTTGCCGTAAATGGTAAGAATTCGAGTGTAAGAATGTCAGTTGCTTCAGCAATGAGAGCGTAAATGAGAGCGTGAAGAGCATTTTCAAGCACGCGCTATTGTGTATTTGTATTCTTTTTGGATTTTTAGGGGCGTGTGCTATCGGGATCTATATTTTCTAACAATTATCAATGAAATAGAAGCTATAATTGCTGAGAAAACTCCGCTTATAAAAAACATTATCATGTTCGGTTTAGAATGATCTTCTTTCCAAATTGCATTCATCATCATAGGCTGATTGACCGTTACACTGATCTCATGATTTTTCGACTCAATATTTCCACTCCATTTTTCAAAAGTAGCAAAAGCCCCAAGATTGCCAAGCTTTAATCCCATAATTGATGTATTCAATGAAACTGAAGGCTCAACATAGATAGAAGCCACTTCCCCTTCATTATACCACCCTTCCCCTTTTGGATCACTATATGATGAATTGATTCTCAAATAATAATCGACATCCTCATAATAGAGAAATCGGTTTTGGGTGGTTTCTCCCCAAGACTTGGTAGAAAATCGGTTATAATCACATTTGTACTCTACTCTAACTGTATCATTTTGTTCTCCTTTAACTGGTGACTCAACAGTGATAGTATGTGCGCTCCCTATTTCAAATTGTAAAACGGTTTCTCTCGCTAACATGTAGTGTTTTGTTTTGCTATCAACATCCATGGTTATAGGAAGCTCTTTTGAAATTCCTGAAGCGCTAATTGTGCAAGAATATATTGGAGGTGTCGAAAAAACATTTTTAATTATAACTGTGCCCCAATAAGGATATTCGCAATCCCATAAGAACGCTAATTCCTCTTTAGAAATATAGCTTGCAGGTCCAGTCTGTCTAAATGCTTCATGACTACGATAGGAGTACCAGGGATCATGAATAAAAAAGCCTGTAGAATTATACCCGATTACAACAACACTATGCTGAGCTACTTTATATTGATTAAACCAAATCATAATGATTGTAAGCCATCCTTGATCCACATTATCTTTTAAATTTAAGAGAGTCAATGGCCTATTTTGAAATACTAGTCTAAAACCCCTCTCCCAGAAAGGCAAAGGGGTATTATACATCACAGTACCTATTCCTTTTTTCATATTCAAGGATGAAAGATCAGGATTAAAAGTGGAATAAGGCGAATTAGCTCCAAGATAATACAAAGCCATCTTTACACATGCTTCAGCACAACCCCAATCAGATTCCTGTTCATAATAGGGAACTGGAAGGATCTTTGATTCATAAATAGAAGCAAATGCGAATGAGAATGAATTAGATGAGATTAAAGAAAAACATAAAAGAAATATGATAAATTTATTATTCTCCATATCTTTCACTTAATCTCAAATAGTAAAAATTTTCTTTAATAATTCGAATATGTGAACTATGACTTACGAGGCGCGCGCCAATAGTATAATTGGGATTGTGTTTTCTCAAAATTGAATCATTTGTTGTAATTGTATGATTGCCTGATTAGCTCAAAGGCTTTCTCCAAGTCTTGTCTGCTCTTAATGTTTACTTCGTAATCACCATTTCCCCAGTGACCAATATGCTTGGGTTTCTCCAAATCTCTTGCGAAATTGTAGGGATCATTAAGCTTGCCACTTGGCACGTTAAGGAAAATCTTTACCGAGCTCTTCTGTATAACAACATCAACGAAGTTGGTCGTGAGCTTGTAGGCTATATATTTTTTCTTCGGTTCCTCAAGAATTGAATCGTCCAGGCTCTTGATACTCTCCTGAAGTTTAAGAAAAATCTCTCTGACATTCACAGTTGCATTCTCCAAATGGCCTTCAACAGAATACGATTCCTGTAATTGACGAACATGGGTAACTTTTCCAGCCTTCTTGAAGATTCTTGATGTAGCAATTCTCTCATGTTTTTGTGATTCTCTGTCAACATACAGCAGATCTTTGTCATAGATAATATACTTCAGTAACTCAATCTTGATGGGCAGAAATTCAGCTGTGTCTAAGTCGAATTTGCTGTAGCTCTGGGAAACACATATCAGTCGTGGCGATGTCCAGTCAATCTCAACGTCCAAGTTGTTTCCTTGGCATAGCTTCTCGAAGTCTGCTTTGTGGTCCAAGAGCCACTTAAGATACGAGATGCCTTGGTTGATGACATTATCGTTTTGCGTTCTCTTATACTCTATGATGACCGGCGAGCCGTTCTTGTCAATTCCAAGAGTGTCTATTCTACCCGAGCTCGTGACATGCTCAGTCTTTAAGAAATCAACGTTTAGAATCGTAGATAGATTTTCCTCGAATACTTTCTGGATAACTTTCTCTTTGCCCGAACTGTCTGTTTCCAGTTTCTCGGCTTTGAAAGTCCTGAGCTTGAAGAGTGGCATGATTACCTAGATACATTTAGTCGCATGTGCTCAAAAAACTAATGGAAGAATGCGACGCGTGATAATTCTTAATTATTTATCAAACAGTATAGTACGGATTGGTTGAGGAAGATGAAGTATCTATTACTCCCAATTTTACTTACAGTTCTCTGTTTAACAGCTTTCACATATCAAGTTCAAGCGCAACCTCCTTCACCAAAAATTAGTTTAAGACCTGACGTGATCTATGTGAATCCGTGCAGTAATTTCATAGTGGAACTCTGGATCACAGATATTCCAGCTGGATGGATGATGACTGAATTCGGTCTTGAAATCGACTGGGATCCTGATTACATGGAATTAGTGCAAGCACTTCATGCTGATGATTTGGATCCCGTAGAATACTTTCAAGATTTCTATATCGAACGTGGTTGGAATGGTGCGCTGTCAGGAGACGAAGAGGTGGGTTTCATACACACTGTCGGATGGGCAGACAGTGAAACCATGTATTGGACCGCAGATTCTCCATGGTTAAGAGTTGAATTTCATTGTTTAGAAGCAGGAATCTCTCCAATATTGCTCAAAATATACGAGCGCGAGGTTGGCCCAGCTATTGAAATCACTGATGGTGATGCAATTTTTGATGTTGAACCTGAACCATTTGAAATGGATGTACATCAAATATTCCCCGTTGGAGGATTAGTCTCACCAACCAATAAACTCGCAATACTAACACCCTACATCGCACTAGCAGGATTAATTGCAACCATTTCAGCAGTTTATGTTATTAAGAGACGTAAAGATTAGCGCGTGCTAGTGGCTGCAACGAAACTAGATTTCCTAGTGACAATAAGGGCATGAGTTATAAACGACAGGATCGTATGTTTTGCCACATTTAGGACAGCGAGTTTGGCGAGCTTCTTTTATCTCTACACGAGTATGTTCGTTTTGTTCATTCGACATAACTCTAATTTTGTGTTGCATACATATAAAAGGAGGTGAAAAAATGAGCGATAAATCTTTTTTTGAATTGGAATTGAAGGAGGGGAAAGTGGTATCCAGAGATCTTAGTCAAAAAGGATTAATTCTTTCTGGTTTTACTATAGCAACGCTTGCATTTCTATTCGGCCTATCAAGAGAATATATACTCAAAAATCCAGTTATTATTCAAACATTATTCATTAGCTTGGTGATCTATTTCGGAATATCAGAGCTGGCAAGACAAACAATAAAATATTGGGAGTATGCAATTGCAGAAATAGGCTATATCGCAGCAAGTATTTTTCTATTCTCAGCAATGTTACTCTTCATACACACTTATGGTTTGGGTATTGGAATTTTTTCTTTAATGGCTCTTTTAATCTTCGTTCTAATCGTTAGTTTTATTTTAACAGTAAGAAATGTTGCACGCATGATAAAGGAGGATAGAAAAAAACAATAGCGCACGCTTCATCCAGAAAAAGCTGAGGTATTACTTGATTTTCAAAACTATATGGATAAACCTAGAGCAAACTTTGAATGATTCGAGTGGATCCTATTTAGCTAATTTTAAACTAGATCCGATTCTTCTATACCGTAATCTGCATACTCCCAGAATCCTCTAGCTTCTTCAAGTAGCATCTTGGTTTCTTTATCTAAGTTAGGAGTCTTAAGCTGAACATCAATGAAATCTACTCTATTTTTTGCAGATATTGATTCAAATTTAGGTTCCGGTTTAAATCCATATTTCTTTTCAAAGGCTTTAGCGGTCAACAATGTTTTTTCAGAAACATATAGTCCTTTAACAAATGTGACTGTTTGATCTAGACCTGCGTCAGTTATTTTTGATTCTAAATCTCCAATCTTCTGATCTGTTTCCTTCTTAAATTCTATAAAGCGTTTAGCAACTTTTTCTGTTTGATCTTGAGATTCTTTAGCGACCGTCATCGCTCTTTCAACTAATTCACGCCATACGGCATCTCGTTTATCAACATCCGATGATACTTCCTTAAGCCTTTCAGACACCGTTATGGCTGCTGATCTATATTCACCGACTGTTTTCTCAAGTGTTTGAATTTTTTCAGGTGTCTTTTCAAGTTCACTAATTTTTTTCCGGTCTTCAGTTAGGGTCTGCATTAATGCTTTGTTTTGGTCTGCTAATTCTAGAATTTTTTCTCCCTGATGTTTGAATCCTTTGGATTGTAGGATTCTGTCAGTTATTAGATTAGTTCCACACTGTTGACAAAACGTCGCTGTCGCATTATTCTTTGCTTTACATTTCTTGCAGGTAAAAGTTTCAAGTTTTAGTTTGGAATCTTTCTTTGGAGTGAGTCCGTATATTTTAAGAACTGCCGCATCAACATCGCTTCCACTTAGATGCTCATAGGTCTCGAGCATGTCTGGTGTTCTCCATCCGCCAAGCTGTTTTAAAATTCTTGGAGACATTCCTGCACTTGAATAGTGAGTGAATCGACTATGACGGAACCATTTGGGACTAATTGTCTTGCCGAGAATCTTCTTTGACCATTTTCTAGTTATGGCGTCTATGCCGTTTGAAGTCAACGAATCATATTTGCTTTTTCTGTGTTGATAGAATAAATCAGCGTTTCCATCATCGCTTTTCGGATGTTGATTTATGAATGCTTTAAGATCTGGAATAGAGTTGATAACTCTCAGTTTTCGTGCTCCTGTTCTTGTCTTGCTTGTCTGAATAGTAACAAATGCATCTTCTTCATCAAAATCTATGTGTTTCATCTTTAGTGTTGCAATTTCGTTAGGCCTAGCACCAGTCTCATAGAGGAGTTTGATAAGTGT
>MEZD01000020.1:8781-20763 GCA_001775955.1 Candidatus Bathyarchaeota archaeon RBG_13_38_9
AGGAATGTTATCGCATAATTTCGTTACTTCATCAATCGATAATATTTCTGGAAGTCTCTGTTTTCCACCTTTTGGAATTTCAAATGATGTTTTTCTACTATGGGCTTTTTCATAGAATTCTCTTAGGTTAACGCATGTAGCTTGGAAGGTGCCTTGCGAACGATCCTCCGCATATTGTTCTATCGATTTTTCTGAGAGGTTTTTTTGTCGCTTTAAAAGAACTTGCCTTATTTCTTGGTCTGTTAGATCTAATAGTGGCTTTCCAGCGTCACGTCTAACCATTAATAATCGGTGCATTTTGTTGGCTCTGCTGCTGACTACATTTCCTTTGAGACGGTTGTACTCGTCATATTTCTGACCTTCTTCACCCATCTCAGCCAGAGCATCAGCTAGCTTGTTTTCATATTTCGCTGTTGAGTCCACAGTAATACAATATAATTAGTTTTTATATATAACAATTCCTGTTAATTAATAGCATTAGGCAGAGTTGCCAATAAATCAATATGCTTTTACTAAATCAAACAAATGTTTTCTTTAACAACGATTTATCTTAGATATTCTATTTCCTTGAACAAATGGAACTAGATCATAAATATCTCTATTGACGCAAAATTTCACATCTTCATTAAATCCGATGCTCTCAAGATAAGATGCATGATGACCTTCGAGAATAGTTTTTTCTAGATCATCTTTTGCACTACTCCAAGCAAGTTTGGCCAGAATAGCGTCATCATTTAAGTCTTGTTTCGATGTCAAATTGATGATGTTTGAGACTAACAGTCCCGCACAAATGAAGTCTTCAAGAAAAATTGTATGATTTTTACTTGCCAAAATAATTGATATATTTTCTTCCTTTGGGAAATGATCTGCAATGTAAGTTGATATTGCGTGTGCATTAAGAAATGAGGCTATGAAGAGCGATTTTGATTTCTTGCAATACTCTAAGGTTTTGGTACCGTTTGTTGTTGAGATAACTATTGATTTTCCTTTGAGATTTGATTTTTTAAATTCGATTGGTGAATTTCCAAAATGGAAATTTTTCGGTTTTAAGCCTTTTCTTTCTCCTGCAAGTAAATAGCTTCTATTATTTTTATGTATGTTTCGAGCTTTTTTTAAAGTAGTTACAGGAATGAATTGCTTGGCACCAGCCGCTAGACCGGTAACGATAGAAGAGCTGAACCTTAAAACATCTATTACTATTAAAATGTCTCCACTCGAACTTGCTTGTAAACCGGCTGTAGGGTCTACTTCGACTTTGATCAAATAGATGTCTTTCCAACTTTTTTCAAGAAAAAGAGAAATTTAATCAACATATTTTTATGTATTATTCAAGATGTCTTCTTCTGTGTTTGATAAGGGACAGAGTACTGTTTCTCAACTTTTTGTCTATGTAATGTGTTAACTGAACAGAAGGGTCTTATTGTTCCATCTGGAAGTCCGTAGTGGATCACACATTTTTCTAATCTTTGAAGATCAAAATTGTATGGATCCATGAAATGCATGCACCCTATCATCACAACGTTTCTCATGAACTTGCCAAGTTCATTATAGCTACCTGTTTTCATGACTGGCCAAAGGACATCCTTGATAAATGAACCCTTCACATGTCTAAGAGCTGCGAAGCTACGTATCTTAGCTCGAATCTTGTGTCCTTCCTGAAGATCATGATATATGTTGTCCATGGTTTTAAAGAACTGATCGACTTTCGCAAAACGCGTTATTGGTACCCACTTTTTGTTTGCCTTAACCATGAATGTTCCAACACCACACCATGGAGAGGTGCTAAATAACGCATACTCTTTAGATTTCATCTTACCAACTGTCCGCGCGAAAGGAATAACAGAAGGTACAGGAAAGAAATCATCTTTTTTAATTTGGTCTTCTGTTTGTTCTTGAATGAGCTCCATGAAATCTGAGGTATTGATTCTCATAGCCTCTCTAGCTTTTGAGTCAATTCTGCCAGTAATTGAGACTGGTTGGACATTTACACATCTTATGATCTCTGAATTTTCTAGGGCAAAGTTCACTATTTTACCTACTTGTTGATCATTTATCCCTCTTACAAGGGTCACAACTAATACTATACTATCGAATACAAGTTTTCGAGCATTATCGATAACCTTCATCTTGGTTTCTAAAAGTGGAAGACCACGTGTCTTCTCGTAGATAGAATCATCAAGTCCATCAAATTGTAGATAAAGAGTTGACATTCCAGCATCGATGAGTTTCTTAAAAAAATTAAGATCTTTGGCAACAACTACACCGTTAGTGTTGACTTCAATATGTCTGAAACCATTTTCTTTTGCCAATTTAACTAGATCAGGAAGGTCCTGACGAATTGTAGGTTCTCCGCCACTAAACTGAATTGCGGGAGGAGGAGTAGGATTATTAGATCTTAAATTTTTGATTATCTTCTCAATTTGCTCTTTAGTGGGTTCATAGATGTAACCTGCTGTTGCAGCATTGGCGAAACATACTGGACAAGTAAGATTGCATCTGTTTGTGATGTCGATTATTGATAAAACAGTGTGTGACTTGTGATTTGGACATATTCCACAATCGTAAGGACATCCGTCCTTTACATCCGTCCGTGGATTATTAATCGGAGCACCTGGTTGCTTATACTTCTCTGCCCAGTCATATAGCTCAGGGTCAGAGAATGTATATGTATCAATGTAATCTCCATGTATATCGCAAGTCTTTGAAATCTTTACTTTGTTATCATCATCAACGAATATCTTAGCATCAAGGACTTTCATGCATTCAGGGCAAATGCTTTTAGTATTCCTAAGTAGACGCTTCAAATTAAATCACTTTTCTATCAGTGACTTTCTTCTCATTCGCAGATGTTGCCCAGTAATAATGTTTTCCTTAATTATATTCTCGATAACATTTGCCTAGAATTCATCTGAAGATTAAATATCTGCATTAATCAGTTACATATAATGATGATGCTTTTTTTAACTATTGATTTGGATTAACTTTTTTTTTCCGGTAATAGGAAAATAATGCGGTTTCAAGTCTTCTTATCGTAATATATTAGCTCTTTTTCTTCTAGAATTTTTTGAAGCTTGGCAATAGCAGTATGAACTTGATGTTCATATTTTGCGCCGGTACATACTAGTTTTCCACTAGCGAAAAGGAGAATCACTACTTTCGGTTCATCCATTCTATATATTAGACCCGGAAACTGTTCAGGTTCATACATTGTCCTCTTTAGAGAATATGTTGATTTTTCTAAATCAATATACCCGCCAAGACCTGCGGATGCGACTATATTTTGAATTTTAATCTCAGGCTTACCAATAATTACTATCCCGTTACGTTTCAGTTCATCGATAACTTTCATGACGGCTTTCTTTGATTGATGCTCAGATTTAGCTCCTGTACAAACCATCTTCCCAGAGCTGAAAACTAGGGTGGCAGTTTTAGGCTTTTTCAGTCGATAGACAAGACCTGGGAATTGTTCTGGTCTATATTCAACACCAGGAAATATTCGTGCAATTGCATTAAGATCGATATTCTGCTTCAGTGTGGCTGATGCGACAACATTCTCAATGTTTGTGAATATCTTCTTCTCATCAGCCAATCAAATGACACCTTAGAGAAATCTAAGCATTAGATTTGCCTATATAAAGTTACTAACAAGATTATTTTTTAGCCTCTTCCTTGTTGCTCTCCAAATTTTGACTATGAAGGTGAAGACTGGCGCTTATATTGTTTCTGAATAAGTTAAATAGTTATCACTTTATGTTAACTCTTTCTAGATGCTCTGATGTTAGACTCGTCACCTGAAATTTCAGTTTTCGTCTTTTTATGTGAACTGTATGCTTCATATGCTATCAGAATTATGATCAAACTTACTATGAATGCTGTCCCTGCTGGTTCTCTTAATTTCATGATGATGATTCCGATGTATGGAATTCTAGCTGAGAAAGAACCTACAACTTTTTCTGCTGATACCGACCAATCATCAACATATCTGTTAAAATCACCTTTTGTCTTAAAGTATATTCGATCATCTGAATTTTGTTTATCAACCACCCTATGGACAATTAAGGTGTCATAATCTCTTGGACTGTGAAAGACTATTATTGTGCCTACTTCGATCTCTTCAGCCGGTTCTCCTTTGATTACTATAAGGTCGCCGACATTGAGAGTAGGGACCATGCTGCCTGAGATGACAACTAGAACTGGATGTTCTGTTGCTAGCATCAATCTCATACCTGCCCATCCGCCGTAGGATATGGAGATTACTACGACTGCAAGTAAGATGAGTTTGGCAACTTCATTGTTTCTAATAGATTTCAATATCTTCGTTGTGGAACCTGTTTTTGACAATTTTATTTCTCCAATTGATATTGGGTATGATATGAATTCTTATATGATCAAGTTTGTTCAGAGTTGCTAGATAGTTTTCTTAAGAGTTCTTGGGAAGCTTTTTCTCCAGCACTCAAAAAAAGTTCTCCCTCGGGAGTTATTCGATATATGCGACGTCCCCGACCTTTCTCTGATTCCCAAACGCCTTCCAGATATCTTTTATCTTCAAGGCTATGTAGAAGTGGATAGAGCGTTCCAGCACTTAGATAGACTTTGAATCGTTCTCTGATCTCAATATTTATCTCATATCCCCATCGGGGTTTGGTCTTGAGTAACCAAAGGACTATTAGATCTAAGTGGCTTTTCACTAGTCTCTCTCTAAGAGATTTCTCTATAGGGCTACTCAAAGTAATTGTCTCCAATCATTTTATCCTTAATCTGGTTGGTAGTAATAATTTTTTGATCATTTATTTTTTGTTTTTAATAGAAAAAATGTTGTATCACAAAAAGGATATGATATAATGCTAATTTAAGATCAATGGCTTTTTTGTTAACATTTCTACTTAAACAGATCATTCAGATTGAACGGCGTTCTATGGATTCAATATAACTTTAGATGCTTCTCCTTTCAACAGTAATTGAAATCCTTCTTCAGCTTTATCTAGTGGAAATTTGTGTGTGACAACTGACTCCAGATCAACTAGTCCTCTACTCACGAATCTTTCAACCCTATCCCACGTGCTGAACATATATCTTCCAGTCAGTCCTCTAACATCTATCTCTTTGTATACGATATATGTTGTAGTGTCAAGTGTCGGATTATCTGGAGAAGCTCCGAAAAGCACCACTTTTCCAGCCTTGGCTACCATGTCTAATGATTGTTTTACTGTCTCGCCAGCGCCAGCAGCCTCAAAAACTATATCTGCACCTCGTTGTCCAATTACATTCTTTACTTTCTCGACTACATTACCTTCCGACGCATCTATAACTTCTCTGGCTGCTCCAACTCTTTTCGCATGATCAATTCTGAATTTTTTAATGTCAGTGGCTATTACGTCTGATCCAATTGCTTTCATTATTTGCTGAACATATATTCCGATTGGTCCACAGCCAAGAACCACCGCAACATCGCCGGGTTCGGGTTCTGCTCTTTGTACGGCATGCATTGCTACACCACAGGGCTCATATAATGCCCCAATATCGTAAGGTGTATCCGACGGAAGCTTAAACGCAATAGTTTCAGGAATTACTGCAAATTCTGCAAAAGATCCATCTGGTACATGGACTCCAAAAATTTTCATATTTTCGCAAATATGAGCTCTACCTGTTCTACACATTATGCATTGCTCACAAGGAATATGTGTCTCTCCAGCAACTTTGTCTCCATTTTTGATAGATAATACGTTCTCTCCAACTTCTACTACGTCTCCGCTAAATTCGTGACCAAGAATTCTAGGTAATGGGGAATTCCATTTCTCAGCTTGACCGTCCCATTTGTATAGGTGTAAATCTGAACCGCAATAAGCAGTAGATTTGATTCTGACTAGAACGTCACGTGGTCCAGGTTTAGGTTTGTCTGTATCCATAACTTTTATACCGGGATTTTTGTCTACTTTCATAACTGCTTTCAAACTAAGTATCTCCTGAATTAATCTACTATGGGAATTCTGTACATTCTCGAGATATTATAAATGTGTGGGACTGGTCTCTATAAGGTTTGCATTTATTCAAATCTAAAAAAAGGTTAAGAAAAATCAATTAACCAATTTTTATTAGAAAAGTCGGTAAATCATTTAACTATTTTTTAGCCTGCTTTTTTTCTATATCAAACTTCGACATTTGGACAGCCAATTTCATTGCTTCCTCTAAACTTGTAGGATCTCCTGTTCCTAATCGAAGACCCGCACGTCTATAGGCAGTCCCATGATCAACAGAAGTACGTATTATGGGTAAGCCTATTGTCACATTTACCCCAGATTCAAATCCTAGCATTTTAACTGGAATGTGGCCTTGGTCATGATACATTGCTACAACTGCATCATATTCTCCTCTGCTGGCACGTAGGAAAACTGTGTCTGGGGGCATAGGTCCAATTACGTTCATATTGTTTTTTTTGGCTGATTCTATAGCAGGTGTTATCTCTTCGATTTCTTCTTTTCCGAATAAGCCACTCTCGCCGGCGTGAGGGTTGAATCCAGAGACCGCGATCTTTGGAGTTTCTACTCCCATTTTTTTTGTAACCTCATCTGTTAGTCGAATAGTGGTTAGCACTCTTTCTTTTTTAATCAGTTCACATGCATCACGCATTGATACATGGGTTGTGACATGTATTACTCTCAACTGTCCGGCGACAAGCATCATTGCATAATCTTTTGTTTTAGTCAGGTGTGCCAGTATTTCTGTGTGCCCAGCATAATCGTAGCCGGCTAAATTCATAGCTTCTTTATTGAGCGGTGCCGTAACGATCGCGTCTATTTTATTTTCAAGAGCCATTTCAATAGCTTTTTCGACATATTTCACTGAGGCTTTTCCTGCCATAGCTTGGACTTGACCCATCTTGAGTTCGGAGAGTTGAATGTTTTTTAGGTCTATGACTTCTATTGTGCCGTGTTCATATTTTGCTTCAGATACATCTTTGACAGAATTGATATTCACTTTTATTTTGGCGACTTTTAAGGCGTCTTCAATGACAGACGCATCACCGATGACAATCGGACGCGCAATGTTATAGAACTCCTTTTTGGCTAATGCCTTGTCAATAATTTCGGGACCTACTCCAGCTGCATCTCCCATTGTTATTCCTAATATTGGTTTAATATTTTTTTCAGACATACTACTTCCTCAAATTTTTCTTTTTCAAATATTTTATCGATCTAGTTATGCCTTCTTCATCTCCAAAGGCACCTGCCTTTGTGACTATTCTTAAACCAGATCTTGGACCACCTCTTACTATGGCTGATGGTATTCCTGGTGATACTTCATCATCGACTTCAGTGCCAAATGAGTTCATAGCTTCAAGCGTTCGAATAGCGATTGTTCCTCCAGTGAGTATTAAACCTGATATGTTAGGTATTTTCGAAACTTCGTTAGCGATTTCACCGAGGACAGAAGAGATAATCTTTCCAACCTCAGCACTGGACAAACCGAGAGTTTTACCTCTTTCTAGGTCTCTGATAATCATGTTTTTGGTTAAAGCTGATGAAATGATGACATCTTTGCCCGTGTTTATGATTGCCTTGGTCTCTTCACATATTCTCTTGATCTCTCGTTCTTCTCCACTATCGATTATCTTTTCGCAATCTAGGTTAAGGACAACGGAACCAGATTTCGAGGCGTTTGAAATTTGTTTCATATTGACTTCGCTTAGGCTTCCAGATATTACGATTACTGGAGATCCGGATATTAGTCCTAGTGCCTCTGGCAGTTCTTCTGCAAGTCCTGCTGGACCGCAAGAAAGCTTATGTAAACCAAGCTGGGCTAAGGTCTTTGCTATTCTTTTTAAATCACTTTGAACTATTGCATCTAATACGATAATCTCATTACATTTTCCAACTTTGTCTGCTAATGATGATTTCAGCATATCAGCATTCATTATTGTTCTCAAGTCAATGTGTTTAACCTGTCTTTTGGATTGAACTGCTATTAATGTTGGAACGTGGGATTCAGTAACAGGAGTAACAGGATCTCTAGATGCTTCAGTTTTTCCTAGAGGTATTTGGTTAACAAGTTGATATCCTCCAACAGTAACTCTCTTATTAGCCGGGAAAGCTGACACCACTATTGCAGGATTAATACCTGTAGCATCCATCACTGCATCTATTTCTGCACCAATATTGCCCTTTAAAGTTGAATCAATTTTCTTGTAAATTATAGGTATTTTAGCTTCAACTAAACGATTTGCAGCTTCTTTAACTCTCTCATAAGCATCTTGCTTAGAAAGAGCTCGACTTTCGGTATCTAATACTATCACATCAGCTTGTTTCGATAATTCTACGAGGTAGTCTACCTTTGTAAGAACGATTGTTTTGAGTCCCTGTTTTGAGAATTGCACACCAGTATCGTTTGCTCCAGTCAAATCATCTGCGATTACTCCAAGCTTAGCCAATGACAGCTTAACCTCATATTGCACTTTTATTTGACAATTTAGATCTATTGACGTAAAATCAAATAAATTATCAGCTTAATTATCAAAAGATCACTAAATTAAATATCTATTTCCTCACCAAAATCCATGATTTTTACTTTAAATCCAGAATTCTCGGCTTTTATTTGAAACTCTTTTGGGTCAGCTTTGATTTCCGGGAAGGTATTATAATGCATAGGGATCGTGAGCTCTGGTTCTATGATCTTCAGCGCTTTGATCGCTTCATCAATATTCATTGTATATGTTCCACCAATCGGAACCATAAATATGTCAACTTTTGCAATTTTTTCTATGGCGTCCAGATAGGTATCGCCTGAATGATAGACTTTTTTTCCCTCATAATTGATCAAATAACCTGACGAAGATTTGCTATCATGGTGGAGGCTAGCTTTAACCACTTTAATAGAAATATCACTAAAATCGAAAGTGTCTCCTATATTCACAGTTATCATTCGTTTGAACTTACAAGTTGAGGGTGCGAGGACTAAACAGTCAAAATTAGCTGCATCTGAATGGTCAAAGTGCTCATGAGTGATTAAAATTAAATCGGGAGACCCATCATACTTTGGTGCGAGTTTATTGTCAGAGAAATATGGATCAATTAAGACAGTTTTTGCATTATTTAGTTCAAAACAGGCATGACTAAGATACCGTAACTTCAAAAGCCTATCTCCAATTTACCTAAAACACGCTTAGGGCAAATAGATAAGCTCTTCTTACGCAGTTTAAAATTGAAAATTAACTGTTTTCTAATAAAAATGAATGTAAAGGCATTCCGTAAATATTTGGATGTGATATTCCTTATGGGCGATGATGAAAGCTGGTATTGGTGAGTGATGAACGATAAATTTAGAACAGAGCCCATATGATAACTGAAAGTTTTTATTTTCTATCGATGTGAGAATTTGTGTGATCTATTAATGTGTCAAGAGATACAGTTTTTACACCATCTATTGCTACGGGCCATTATGTATTCATCCATTCCGTGGCAGTCGTTACAAATTTTCTGAACCAAATCATGAGGTGAAAATGTTCGTCCGCATTCTCCACATATTTGTTCTCTGGACATAAGCATCACTCTAAGAATAATGACTATTCAATCATTGATTTTGGCCTTGAATGTTTTGAACATTTTTGTCGAAATCATCTAGGATAATGTGTCTTGTCCTTGAGTCTTTTCTGTTATGTGAACACGATGAATTCTATACAATATGTTGCTGATCTTTGAATTCGACATTAGATTTTGCAGATTCCAAATTTCTGAAAAAATATGTATATTTATTATGTGATTTTTTAGGTGACTCTTAAATTTCCTGTAAGAACGTCTCTGCATACCTTAATGTAGTCTGATTGTGTCCCAACATCAGACCAATAGCCATCATATGTGAACCCATAAACAGATTTTTCTCTTGCCAACTTGGGAAAGATGCCTTTTTCGAGAGATACTTTTCGCCCTGCTCGAATGCGTTTTAGTATTTTTGTGGAAAGAACATACACGCCTGCGTTAACCCAGGTCGTCTCTGATACAATTTTTTTAGGTTTTTCTATGAAGTCAGTTATAGTGTCATTCTGACCTAGTTCTGCAAGACCAAATCTCGAAGGCTCTTTTACTTTAACAAGAACCACAGTTGCCATACCTTGTTTCGATTTATGAAACTCAAAAAGACGATTCAAATCCAATGAGTCGAATACTACATCGCTATTTAGGGTAAGAAAATTGCCTCTAAGCAAGCGTTCTGCATTCTTTATAGCTCCTCCTGTATCCAAAGGTTCTTTTTCAAAACTGTATTTGATCTCGACATCAGTAAATGCTCGTTCAGAGAAATATCGGACAATCTGTTCTTGTAAATAGCCCGTCGCTAAAATGATTTGATCGAATAAAAATTTTTTCAGGTACTTAATCTGGTATTCCAACAGTGGTTGTCCACCTATTGGAAGCATGGGTTTAGGAGTCACATATGTTAGTGGTCTCAGTCTTGTGCCAAGACCTCCACATAAAATAACTGCAGTCCTTTCAGGTCTTAATTCTTTAAGACCTTTCTTTATCAGAAATTCAGTTGTCTGAGATCTATTCTTAAATTTTGAACCATCGACCAAGCAATCAATCTTAGTCATTAAAGAATCATCAAGGGTCATACAAAATCGTTTTCGCATGAATATTACTTCACAGCGCCAAATATATTACTTTAGAATATGAGAACGCCCTAATGCGTTTCCTTGATAGTGCCCTGTGTGAAAGCACCATATGGCACAACTGTAATGGTCGCTTGTTTTCCAATGACTCTTAAAGCTGATTGTAAAGCGTCATCCACTGTCCGAAATGTTCTAAATTTAAAAATACTTTTTGCATAATAATCTGGCATTACCGATACAAGGCATAAACGGAAATCATCTAATAATTCTTTAAGTACATATGCTTTCAATTTCCCTATTGTCGGTTCTTTCTTCAACAAAGGTTTGATACTTTTCAGTTCACCATGCTTTGTGGTAATTTCTAAGAACTCTTCGTTACCATAACCGTCTAAACACTCAGCAACTAGTATTATTGTGCCACCTTTCTTAACAAGATCTTTATTCAGCATAATAGCGTCTAAGGAATTTACAAGTGTATTATCATATGGAGATCCACCTGCACTAACAACTAAAATATCTGAAACTGTCTCTATCGTAACCTTATAGATTTCATCAATGGCATTTGCTGATTTGATTAATGAATCATCAAAATTGTGAGCTAATATTTTTACTATCGCTCCATCTTCATTAACAAAAAAATCAAATGCTAAACATCGACCAATAGATGAAACGAGCTTATTTATTGATTCTTTCAATCGATTAATTTCAAAAGTTGTTCCATTAAGATATGATGTTAATACTGTTCGGAAAAGTTCGTCTCTCGTTTCCAAGTCTGATAATCCAAGATACATAGATATGCTGCCTTTATAATCCCAAATGGGATCTATCCCGCCTCTACCAATAAATACTCTTAAGCTAGCATCGACAAACGGTAAATCTTTCTGAATTTTATTTTCCTCTGAATTTTTACTTGAAAGAAATTTCGAGTTTGAGCTATCGTTAGCTAAAATCGTGATGTCTGAAATGTCTGAACTTTGAAGTATCTGGTAGAGATTTTCACAGCCTTCCTTATTTTTCCATGAGATTATCAATTTATGAATTTCTAACCTTCTACAGAGTTCAAGTACAAGTGACTTTATGTTATCCAAAAATGGATTTCCCAAAGATGAATCAATAATGACTGCCAGGTTTGATTCTTTGTCAGTTGTTTTTTCTAATTTTAAATTGCCTATAGCGTTATCTAATGCACTCTCTATCTCCATTATTATGTCTTGAACAGGTTGTTGACTCTTTGGTTTCACTATCACAGATAGATTCTCAGGTTTTACTCCAACACCTACCTCACTACTCCCATAAGGTATCCAAATCTCCACTTTCGGACTCCACCAATATTATTCAAGAGATCTGCTTTTCTTTATGTATATGTATAAAGGACTTGATGCTTA
>MEZD01000021.1:0-147 GCA_001775955.1 Candidatus Bathyarchaeota archaeon RBG_13_38_9
TGGAGGCACCGGCCTTGGCAAGACCCATCTGATGCACGCCATTGGCAACCATGCTATCTCCATTGGAAAATCGAAGAGGGTGGTCTATGTTTCCAGTGAGAAGTTCACGGTAGAATTCGTTGATGCTATCCAATCAGACAGGGTTAA
>MEZD01000021.1:262-391 GCA_001775955.1 Candidatus Bathyarchaeota archaeon RBG_13_38_9
CAGCTGGGAAAGCAGATCGTTTTATCGTCGGATGTTCCTCCAAAGGAACTCAAAGGGCTCGACGAACGACTGATCTCGCGCTTCCAGTCTGGCCTGACAGCGGATATCCAGCCCCCCGACCTTGAAACT
>MEZD01000021.1:589-1085 GCA_001775955.1 Candidatus Bathyarchaeota archaeon RBG_13_38_9
AATGAGTCAAAATCCCCTGTAAACATTGACCAAATTCAGCGTACGGTCTGTGACTATTTTGACATTCCGGAGGATCTTCTGAGAGCCAAGACTCGAAAGCAGGAGGTCGTCAATGCCCGCCAAGTGGCCATGTATCTCTCAAAGGAATTGACCAATTCTTCTCTCAAAACTATCGGTCTGCACTTCGGTGGCCGGGATCATAGCACTGTCATTCATTCCTACCAATCGATTCAGGACAGAATAAACAGCGACTCCCTTTTCAAACAAAACATTGAGCAGTTGCGCCGTCGGATTGAACTAAATACCCGTTAATTTTCCTCTCCACCGTACCTCGTTTTTTCCCTCTGCGATCAGGGATTGAATTCTCAAACTCCAAACCCGCGGCAGGTGTTCATAACCGTCTTGATAATGTGTCTATTACAGTGTTCTCGGTGTTTATAGATCTCAAACTTTTTGTTTTTCTTTGTGTTGTTCATCATCCTGTTGACAACCCCTA
>MEZD01000021.1:1291-1577 GCA_001775955.1 Candidatus Bathyarchaeota archaeon RBG_13_38_9
AACAGCAGCAGATCAGTTATATCAACAAACATTTGGAAGACTAAATCCGCGTATATTTGGCGGCCCGTCTTCAAATTTACCTGCTTCTCTTAGAACGAGTGCTTTAGAAACTGGAGCTGATCTTGCATTTGTAAAAGGTGTTCCAGTAGTAAAAAATCTGTTAAAATCTAAAGCAATTCAAAAGTTCTTTCCTAAAGATCCTAATATTCCAATTCAACAAGCAGTAGAACAGTTACCAGTTGATTTTAAACCTACAATAGGACAAGTTACACAAAGTAAATTTGCT
>MEZD01000021.1:1622-1997 GCA_001775955.1 Candidatus Bathyarchaeota archaeon RBG_13_38_9
CGTAGGTTTGAACAGCAGAATGTAATGCGTCGATTGGCAGATGATTTATCCATATCTATTACAGGTGCTAGAAGAGGAGCAATTCCAACTAGAGCAGAATCAGGAAAATTAGCGGGTGTAAATGCTTCTACACAATATAAAGCTGTTCATGGAGTAAGAAAAGAGTTATACGATAATGCTGCGGAAGAAATATCTAATGTTGTCGTACCTGTAAATCGTGTTGTTCCTCCTAAATCTTCTTCTTTACTAGATCCTAAAACAGGAAAACCGTTTCCACTTGGACCACCTACAATAGAAAAGACTCAAATAGCTGGACCAGTTTTCCCGGCGAAAACAATCGACTTTGCTAAGAATACGGTTCTTAAAAATATAGAC
>MEZD01000021.1:2022-2235 GCA_001775955.1 Candidatus Bathyarchaeota archaeon RBG_13_38_9
GAAATTATCAAATTCCAGAAGTTAGAGCAAGTCTTGACGAACTTCGTAAGAAAGTAGTTTCATTTACAACGGGTGATTTAATTACTGAAGACTTTAAACCTGTAATGAGTTATGAGACTGCTAAAGCGGACAAAGATGCCCTAAATACTCTCCTTAATAAAATTCCTTACGATGCTAAAACTCGTCTTGCTGAAACTGTAAAGACTTTGCGTA
>MEZD01000021.1:2338-3225 GCA_001775955.1 Candidatus Bathyarchaeota archaeon RBG_13_38_9
AATTTATGGTCCTACAATTACTAAGAAATTAGCTCAGATTGGGAAGTTTACAGGTGATCCTAATATTATTGAAGAAAATATTTTAAAAATGGGTTTAGAAAATCCTACTATTGCTAAAGAAATTGTAAGAGCAAGTGGACCTACACCATTAGCTAATGAGTTTACTAAAGACTTTTTTGATTCTCTTACTGATGTGAATGGTCAACTGATGGGAACTGGTGGTTTAGAATATCTTAGAAAGATGAAAGAAATAGCTCCTGCATTTCTTACATCAAATCAAAGAAGTGCTTTTGATATTTTTGCGCGTAATGCACAAATAGCTACATTAGGACAGGGACAGACTCCAATTACCTCAATTATATTTAGAGGTGCTTACATTGGAATGAGTATAACTAGTGGTCTAGTCGCAGGTAATCTATCTGGAAGTGCAGGAACAGGTTTAATTGCAGCAGCAGCTATACCTAAGATTAGAAAAGAATTAGCAAATCTAATGCTTAACCCTGCAAATGCTAGACTTGCAGCTAGACTTCCAAGATTAAAACCAGGCACTCCTGAATCTTTAAGCATAATGCGGAAACTTTTTAAGACAGCTTTAAGAGGAGTAAGATTTGATATCCAGGATGCTGCTGGACAATCTCTTGGTTTATTTGAAGCACAGAGTGATGGTAGATTACATTCTGTTACAATGAATCCACTCACTGGGCCTCCGTTGAATGTAACTTGGGAGTAATTGAACTCGACATTTTTTCTTTCATGTATTTGCGGTATTCTGTGGTTAGAATATCAAGTTTAGACTCAAACTTATTTAAAAGGCCAATATAATTATCTGCTTCCTCAGTAGATCCGCATTCTTCTTCATATACTCTTGTTGGAAATGTAGTTAACTT
>MEZD01000021.1:3246-3487 GCA_001775955.1 Candidatus Bathyarchaeota archaeon RBG_13_38_9
AATCAATTCAAATTCAGAGAGCATTTACCATCCCCTTTGTTTGTGGTGAAATTTCCTTTTCATACGTTTGAATAAATTTCTCTGTAAGCATGTATGCAACTGTCCCGCCTTTTTGAGTCACTCTGATATATTCAGCTTCAACTAAAGTCTCAACACAGCGGTCTAAAATCTGATTATCAATAGCCCCAAGTAACCTTTGTATCAAAACTCTACGTTGAATTACATGCTCTTTTTCACGCAG
>MEZD01000021.1:3537-3679 GCA_001775955.1 Candidatus Bathyarchaeota archaeon RBG_13_38_9
TCACAACTGTTACCTGCTTATAGTTTTTGATCAAACTCATACACCACTCAATTGCTTGTTCAACATCATGCTTCTTAACTGTTAAGTCAAAATTATCGTGGGCTGATGCGAGTAGAATAGCTACTTTAAGAACTCCAGTATG
>MEZD01000021.1:3731-5396 GCA_001775955.1 Candidatus Bathyarchaeota archaeon RBG_13_38_9
TCAGCATTTTTGAACACATCTTGAAAAAGTACATCGTTACTAGCAGCCAATATAGTAACACATACGTTTTCAAGTTTTGATACTCCACTACTAATGAGGTTATTGTCCCAACGGTCATGGCAGTCATACCAATCTGTAATCATTTTCATCGCAACTGGATCATCTACGATCAAGTCACTAAATTCCTTCGATAATAGAAGGCCACTTGCACCTTTTAATCTATGACCTTGTTCATTAGTATAATTTTCAGAAAGAACTTTCATTACAGCTTGAATACTAGTGCGACCTGCCACCACTTTAGTATTAGCAATTTCCCGGACCATTCTCTCACAAATTCTAACAGGAGCATCTTTACGTGTTGCTGATGAGCCTGCTACAATCAGAACATAAATATTAGGATAGATTACATCATGTTTAAACTTAAAGTAAACATTGTCACGTAAAACAGCCGAGATTGCAGCTAGTCCTGCCCATTTTATGTAAGAATTTGGAGATTCTGCTGTCTCAAGATGTTCGACTAGCGTAGTTATGAAGTTCATTAAGATAATGTCTGTTCTTCAACTGGGCAAACACTTAGAATTTTTCTCCTACCATATTTATAACCATGTTTATTTTCATATCTTAACCTCTGTTGTTCTCGGATTACTTTGACATTTTCTTTATAATAATTTCGGTAGTATTCACGTTCACATTTTAACTCTGTTTCTGATAATGTAGAACGCTTTTTAGACATGTTGAGAAATTTACTTTAAATCCCTCAATTCACTTAAATTTGAATCAGACCACTGTAACTCCGTTGGAATCACAAGTTCAAAATCTCTCGAAAGCGTGCATCCTCTAAAGTCAATTGGATTATGCATATTTTTATTCCAAAGTTCAACATAATCATCTTTCTGGCCTATCGGCACTTCAGATAGAATAGAATCATGTTTTTCAATTAGATAATTTGCCCAAGGTGCTTGTTCCATTAAAGGCGAAAGTGAAAACTTCACATCATCACCAACAGATGCTTGCGGGATGTAAGAATAGCCTTCTTTGAAAGTATCATCATCTAATCTCCCAAAGAATTCTCTTCTACGTCCATGTGGACTAATCAGTTCACGTCCGCTTGTAATTGCCTCCTTAATATCCCGGTGAAATACATTCCTAATCGAAGGATCAGCTCTGTGAAACTTAAACATGATTATTTCACACTCTGAATAAGGTAAATGAGTCATGATACTAAGCCGCCCTGGTTTCATATCATAATTTCCAGCATGTCTGGCTCGTTTACCTTTATCATAGGCTTCAGATTTCTTATCTATCTTAAATGGATCACCTCCTGTTATCCAGCTTGCAGTTAAACGATGAATACCAGGAGGCTTATCGAAGATAGGAAGAAGGTTATAATTTTCTGAAAGTACCGTGACAACACGCGCTTCTGCTTGGGACTTATCCCCTTCAATAAAGATATATCCATCATGAGGGATAAAAATTTCGAGCAAATCTCCTCCAATTTTACTTCCGTCTGGCAATTCATATCCACGTTTGGGAATAGTTTGGAATGAGTATCCAACGGCTTCTTTTTTAAATGTACCGTCTTCATTCCAGTGTAATTTGTATTTATCTGGCCTTTCACTTGCGCTAGTCCTCCCACTTTCTGTACCTACTTGATTATACCATGTG
>MEZD01000021.1:6001-6143 GCA_001775955.1 Candidatus Bathyarchaeota archaeon RBG_13_38_9
TTTTGTATATCTACTTGGGTGAAGGTGGTCAAGTGAACATCATAGAATTGATCTCTTAATGGAATTAGAGGAACAACTAAAGTCTTAGATAGGATGGGATATTTAACTAAAATCCAATCAGCTAATTCTAGAATGCTTCCTC
>MEZD01000021.1:6214-8350 GCA_001775955.1 Candidatus Bathyarchaeota archaeon RBG_13_38_9
GGCTGAATTTCAACCAGTTCTGCAAGAACAAGATCCAGTTGTTTCTGAAAATATTCTTTATTCTCTAGCCATTGTTTTGAGTGCCATCGGAATTTATTACGTCTTATTAGAGACTGAATAGGACTTCGTTCTTTACAGAACACAGACCTGTAGAAACTGTCAGGATGTGTTTGTAATGGATGTATTATCTTACGAAGTAGATTAAAATTCGCGCCGATCATTGGTTTACATTGTGCAAATTCCTCTTCACTCGGATAATCTTCAAGAAAGAAAACACCTTTGTCTGGGCCGCGACCGTAGATTAGTTCGGGCATTCTATTTAATTGTTTGAATTTTAAATAATTCCTTACTATCTACAGTAATATTTACAGGAATTTCTTGTTGGGCTTTACTAATATCTAAAACTATATCAACATCTATGTCATTTAATCTAAATTGTACAATTTGAGTTTTAAAAATTTTATTCTCAGTTATAACTGACTCTACCTGTGCAGTCGATATTTGTTTATTTTCTTCCCCGCGCATATGTATCATTGCTCTGTGATAACCTCTTTCCCAAAGGTTGATACAAATTTCATGCCAAAGTTTTGTAAATTTTGTCTTTTGCCAGAACCAAATTCTTCTATTACAACCTAAGCATTTTTGCATTGCGCTCTCCATAATTTCATCAATCTAGGAACTTCTCTCTTCAAAATACTTATCAAAGATACTTGCACAACTTCTTGTTTGTCAAGTGAGATCATAATTCTTCCAACAGTACATTCAGTTTCAAGCCAAGTTACAAGATGCTTATATAACATTTCTTCAAAACTTTTATAACTAGGCCCCTCAACAGAACGCCTAAGAGTTTCGTCAGAACTTCGCACTTTAATTTCAGCGTTTATTGCTTCGTGTAGTTGAATGGTAAGGTCTACATTTTCTTCGAGCCATTTCAAATACGCGGTAGGAGTAGCGTTTATTTCTTGTCCTTTGTATTTTCCGAAGGGAAGTTGCATGTGCCCTCAACTTGAAAGAATTTTTTTAAATCTTTTAGCTCTTCTGGGTCAGAAATTGTAACTACGCGTGTAGAATTTGCAATTGAAACGTAAGCTAAATTAGGACGAAATTCAATACTAGATATGTGAAGAACATTTACTACTTGTATTCTTTCTGCTGCATTTTTAAGGTGGAAGAAATGAGTCAGACAGTCTATTTCATTTACTGCTTGAGCTATATGCGAGATTTTCATTTTCGAGTTCCTTTAATCTATTTTCTTTTACCAATCCTTCAAGCAAATGTAGATACATAATACAATCATGGATATGCGTGTCGCAGATGTCTTCACCGATATTCTGGCCTGTCTTTAAGAAGTATTCTATCGAAGACCAATGCTTTCTAAAGAATACCTCCCAAACCATTAACGGAGTTAAGCCTTGTGTACAACAGGCTTTAAAATTTGCAAGTCTATCTCCAGCACCTAGAGTATATTTAAGACCCTTTGTTTTCCCAGTTTCTCTTAGTTCTTGCACCCTAGCTTCAAACAGTTGATCGAATTCTTCGTATGTCATGATGCTCTCCAAATTTGTTTTCTAATTTTATCACATAACCTACAATAGCGTTTATTTTTATAATATCTAGTATTATCTAAAGTATATGGATGACCTTTTATACAATGTGTTTTATTTGAGTCTATTTTATTAATTCCTTTACTTATTGAAATTGCAAACATTATGCCTCCATATCTATTTCATTTAATATTTGCTTAGATATTTTAGAATCAAAAGTTTCCTTCCATTCTTTTTGCATTGTACCATCTTGAAAACTAATTAATAATTGTTTAAAATAATCAAATGTCACAAAATGATAAGAATATTCTCCTTTCATAAACCAGACATACCACTTTGTATTAATACATTTAATTAGCAAATATCGTCTTTTTGGTTTTATTATTCTCTGTAACCATTCTGTCATTATCTCCCTTTCTTATACGATGTTCACTAATCATATGCCCACAGAGCTTTTGCATACTTGGAAATATCTTTGTACAAAGACTACATTTTCTGGCCCCTTTTCTTTTAAACGCAGCCGATCCTCTTGCACGACTCGCATTGATAGATTCTTGTGATTGATTCCAGACGATCATTGTTTATGTCTTTG
>MEZD01000022.1:0-24151 GCA_001775955.1 Candidatus Bathyarchaeota archaeon RBG_13_38_9
TAGCGGCGAGAATAAACTTTAGGCTTTTAAATCAAATGAAATGAGTTTTTTCTCATCGTTAGAATATCTCTATAATACAATGTTTAGATAATAACCGAAAAATATAGTTTCATAGTCAAAGAAATCTTATAGAAAATGAGTGAATTTCAATGAATCAAAAGATATCTTCAACATTGCTTTTTGTAACAAGCAATCCTAACAAGGCATCAGAAGTAAGAAAAATATTAAACAAGAATGGAATATCTTTCCACCATATGAATGCTAGTTATCAAGAAATTCAATCAAGCTCATTGAAAACTATTGCCACAGAAAGTGCAAGATGTCTTTATGAACGATTAAAAACCCCACTCTTTCTTGAAGACTCAGGCCTTTTCATTGAGCAGCTGAGTGGATTTCCTGGACCTTATTCCTCATATGTTTACAAAACAATAGGCAACTCTGGAGTTCTAAAGTTAATGTTTACTATCGCTAATAGAACTTCAAGATTTGAATCTGTTGTGGCTTATGCAGAGAATGATAACGATATACATCTATTTTCTGGTATTGTTTTAGGAAGAATCGCCGATAAGAAAAAAGGAAAAGGTTGGGGATTTGATCCCATTTTTATCCCTAGAAATTGTGATGAGACGTATGCTGAGATGGGAATAGAATCGAAACAACGAGTCTCTCATAGATACGTTGCTTTTACAAAATTCTCAAATTGGTTCAAAACTCATGGCTAAGAATCACGTGTGTCTCTCGCCTGAATATCTTCCTCTGTCCTCTATCTCCTTAACTCTATCAAGAATTTTTCTCATAAGGTCTCTCTTCATAATCTTAGCATAACCATTAATGATGGACTTCATACATAGATTGGCAGATTCATAATGGGTGCTGTCGAGAGCTCTCTTCATCAGATGAATATCGACGCCTCTATCTTCATTATCTTGTGAGTGAAAACTTAGACCGAAATCTATTAAGAAAATCTTTTGTTCTCTCGTTAATATCATATTAGAAGTTGTAAGATCTCCGTGTATTAGTCCTGATTTATGAAGAAGACCTATCTTCATCCCTATATCTCTGCATATCCTGTTGAGATCTATATGGTTCAATTTTTCAAAGTGCTCTTTTATTCGGATACCCTCTATATATTCAATCACTAATTTGGCTTCTTTTTCGTCGACAAAATAAATCGTAGGGGTTGGTACTGATGTTTTCTTGGCTTCATGAAGAATTTCTGCTTCATGTAGTGTTCGCGAGGTTCTTAACTTCAGATCAAGTTTAGGATGTCGATAAGATTTGGGCACTCTCATCTTGATGATAACTTTCCTATCATACCATTCATCAAGATATAGGTCTGCTTCAGCGCCCCTCTTATATAGAATGATCTTCATGACCTCCAGGAAATATCTACTTGATCAAGGCGCCATCTCGGCTTTACGATGCTATCCTCGATTTTTACAGTTATTCCATTTTGAAAAGCTAATATTCCATTCCAGGCTATTTGCACACCTGAATCTCCAGTGTATTTTGCATCTACGACATGAAACTCTGCATTTTGCAGTCCAGAGATAGATTCAAGCATTAATTGAAATTTTTTGTTTGCTGCAACTCCACCGGTTAGAAGTAACTCTTTTTTTTCAGTATGAGCTAGGGAGCGTTCAGTAGCCTCAACCATCATTGAGAATGCAATCTCCTGAAGAGAGAAGCAAAGATCTTCTAACGGAGTACCTTTCTGGTATTCACGCAATGCTGCAGATAATAAACCGGAGTAGGCTACGTCATTTCCTTTTACAGTATATGGCAAATCTATTAACTTACATCCTTTTGCCGCCATTTTTTCAACTTCTGGTCCACCAGGAGTGGCCAATTCTGTTGCTCTAGCAAACATGTCAAACAAATTCCCAAGAGTAATGTCCTCTGTCTCTCCATAGATGCGCCATCTATTGCCTCCAAAAGCAGATATAGCAGTATGTCCTCCTGAAACAAGTACTACCAAAGGGTCTTCTACATTTGTAGTCAATATTCCAATCTCGATATGGGCCAAAGCATGATTAATCGGTACTAAAGGTTTATTGAGATACGTGGCAAGCGCTCGTGCAACTGTCGCGCCAACTCTCAAACATGGACCTAAGCCAGGTCCACAAGAAAATGCAATGATGTCTATATCATTTACATTCATTCCTGCGCCTTTTAATGCTTTTAGAATTACACTCTGAGCTTTACTGTTATGATGTTGAGCAGCCTCACTTGGATGGATACCTCTTCCACGATGAGGAATGTAGATTTCTCTGACATCAGAACATATTTCTCCATTATCAATAACAATAGAGGCTCCAAATGTATGTGCTGTGGACTCAATGCCCAGACAATTAAGCTGCTTTACCCGCTTCATCGATTTCATCAACTTTCAAGCTCAATAGATTCATTTCAACGTTTCTGGAAAGATTAAAGTAAACGCATTCTTCAATAGGTAGCCACTCAAATTTTGAGATGAGAAGTATTGGACACTCCACCTATTCAACCCGAAATCAACATTGGGACTTTAGGTCATGTCGACAATGGGAAAAGTACCTTAGTACAAGCTATGACAGGCGTATGGACTGCAAGACATTCTGAAGAACTCAGAAGGGGAATAACAATCAGAATAGGTTACGCGGACGCCAAATTCTTGAAATGTCCTTCACACCGTGGGGCAGCTGCATATACTGCAAAAAAGAAATGTCCAATCTGCGGAGAAAAAGCAAAATTCCTTAGAAATGTGAGTTTCATAGACTGTCCAGGACATCATAGTCTAATGGTAACGATGTTATCAGGAGCCGCCCTTATGGATGGAGCACTTTTTGTCGTTGCTGCAGACGCCAAATTTCCTCAGGCCCAGGATAGAGAACATTTACTTGCTGCCGAGATGGGTGGTATTAAAAAGATGATAATCGTCCAGAATAAAATAGATGTGGTTGATCGTAAGCGCGCTATAGAAAATATGAAAGAAATTCAAAAGTTCATCAAAGGACGACCTACTGAGAAAGATCCCATAATACCTGTCTCGGCTCAACATGGCCTAAACATCGATTTGCTAATAGAGTCCATAGAAAAAGAACTTCCCACACCAAAGAGAAACCCATCAGCCACACCTCAAATGTATGTTCTACGATCATTTGACATAAATAAACCAGGGACGAAGGTTGAAGGACTCCGTGGTGGTGTCGTAGGTGGTTCAATTGTCCAAGGGGTCTTCAAACTAGATGATAAGATTGAAATAAGACCCGGACTGAGAGTGGAAAGTGGCGGTAAGACCTCTTTCAAACCAATATACGCTGAGATTCGGAGCCTGCATGTGAGTGACGGTGAAGTTAAAGAAATCGGTCCTGGTGGATTAGTCGGTCTGGGGACTTCATTATGCCCATCAGTAGTAAAAGCGGATAGCCTCGTCGGAAGCATCATTGGAAAAGAAGGAGATTTGCCTCCGGTCTTAGATAAGGTAACTTTAGATGTAGAATTATTTGAGAAAGCAGTAGGTACGGAAGAGCTAGTGGCTGTTCAGAAGATAAGAACTAATGAGCCTCTAGTGCTTAATGTTTCCACTGCTGTTACATCGGGAGTCGTTACTTCAGCACGTGAACATATTGTTGAAATCACTCTCAAACGCCCAATTTGTGCGGCTCAAAACTTCAAAGCTGCAATTAGCAGAAGAATAGGAGACAGTTGGCGACTTATTGGTTATGGGACCTTCAAGTGAGCTAATTGCCTTATAGAGTAATCTTGGACTCAAATTTCCTTTTTCTCGTGGTCAGTACAAAATTGGATATTTTCTCAGAAATAGAGAATATTATTCCAGGCCGTGTTCAATTCTGCATTGCTGATCTAGTTAGAAAGGAGCTTGTGAAACTTTCACTTAAAAAGTCTGAGGTTGGAAGAAAGGCCGAATTTGCTTTAAGACTTGTTGATAAATGTGATAATGTCAAAATAGAATCGAAAGATTTCGAAAAAGTTGATGATGCGCTAGTCAGATTTGCAGGAAAAAATGAAGTCATAGTTGCAACATCAGATAAGGAACTTCGGCATAGGTTAAGAGATATAAACGTGCCAGTAATCTATGTAAGGGGTCGCTCCAGAGTTGAGCTAGAGGGATTTCCATTAAAATGTGGTGGCTAGTTCGAAGCGACTTTAGAATAATGGAGTTGAATTAGATTAATGTTCAGAGTATTGACAATGGAAGATATAGTGAGAATTCCGCCAGAGAAATTCGGCGGTGCAATAAAAAGAGTTGCCAAAGAACAAGTCAGACTAAAATATGAAAATATGATAGATGAAGAGTTAGGATATGTTATATCAGTAGTAGATGTTAACGTAGCACCAGTTGGCAGAATTCTGCCAGGTGATGGCTCAACCTATCATAAAGTCAAGTTTCAACTTTTAACTTTCTATCCTGAGTTACAAGAGATAGTAATGGGTGAAATTGTTGAAATCACAGATTTTGGTGCATTCATCAGGATTGGACCTGAGGATGCTCTTGTTCATGTTTCACAGATTATTGATGACTTTATCAGCTTTGATGAAAAACAGGGAGTTTTGTCTGGTAAGGAAACTCGCAGGACACTTAGCAAAGGTGATCATGTGAAAGCTAGGATTATCGCTGTGGGATTCCCTAAAGGGGGAGTTAGTGGGAAGATTGGCCTAACTATGCGTCAGCCATTTCTAGGGAAGTTTGAATGGATAGAGGACGCCTTGAAAAAAGAAAAAGAAGAGAAGGGTTAGGATTGGCTAAGGAGAAAGCATGCAGGAACTGTCGTTTTATAAGTATGGGTAATATTTGTCCAAACTGCAAGTCCACCAATCTCAGTTATGATTGGTCAGGCTTGATCGTAATAATTGATCCAGAAAAGTCAGAAATCGGAAAAAAAATTGATGCGAAAAGTTCTGGGAAATATGCTATTCGGGTTCGATAAAGTCTAGCTAAATATCATTAGATCACTTCGGAAGGGAGTCAAGTTTGGCTAGGTTAATCCTAACTCCTAAACTTAGAACCTTACTCAAGTTACCTATGGGCGAACTTTTAACTGGTGACGAAGAGCAGAATATGAAGAACCTCAAGAAAATTGTTGAACAAGAGAATCCTCCGAGAGTCATATGTGTAGGAGATGCAGTTTCAAGAAATGCGATAAAAGCCGGAGAAGATTCTTGGATAAAGATAGTCGATGGGAAAGAGATGCGCAAGGAAACGGGCTTGGATGGTTTTCATGGAAGTCGAATTTTTCTTGTCGAAAATGGACCTGGAACTTTAAGTCATATAGCATGGGAAACTGTTTCTGAGGTAATAAAACATGAAGGGTCTATATTGATTGTTAAAGGAGAAGAAGATCTCCTCACTCTGCCAGCTATCTTGGAAGCCCCGAAAAAATCAATCGTAATTTATGGCCAGCCTCCAAGGGCCGGAATAATTGTTGTGAGGGTAAATAGCACAAGTAAACAACTTGCGAATTCGATTATTGATGCTATGATTTGTGATTCGGATCAAGATTGAGATTTAATGTAATCTGTGAAATTGCAGGATCCGCATGTCCAACGTTGTTTCGTCTTAGTATGGTGTGCCATTATGTTGGCGCACCTTGGACATTTTCTGTTTTTTAGTTTAATGTTTTTCTTTTCATAACTAAAGTCGTATAGTGTACTTAAACTAGGTCTAGTTTTTTTGGATTTTTTTTCTACTTTCTCGCTCAATCTAGATCACTGGCTATTTTTATTCTCTTATTTTTTGGTTTTACCCTTTTCTGGAGTTTTAGTTGGTTCTGGTTTTTCTTTCTTTGTTTCTTCAGGTTTGGCTTTAGATTTTTCAGTTTCACGTTTATCGGGTGGTAAATTTCTTGTACTAATGTATTTAGGGAGAATTTCATCTGCCAATTCTTTACTTTCATATATTTCTGCTTGGCAGACGGAACTATCTGAACCGGTCTTTCCTTCGACTTTAATTATGAATAGATTTTGAGGTTCTTCTTTAAGCTGAGAAGCTAAGAAATCCCTAATAGCTATCCTGTCTGGCGTTCCTCCTTTTTCATGAGTGATCTCTACTTTGATTTCCTTTCGTTTTAGGACAGGATTGTTTTTTTCATAAATCATCTTTGTCTTCATTTCAACTCTTACCTTTGTTTTCTTTCTGGGAGTCTGAACTTTTCAAACTTGATTCGGGTTCTATGATTGTGAGATTTACCTGATATGTCTCCTCAGTGATCATTCGCCCTCGGACAAGTTTTCTCTCTCTGTGAGAATTCTTTGCCTTGAATCCGATGCCTCGCGTGAGGATTATGTGTTTTTTTCCTCCACCATGGACGTCACCTCGTTGTGGTATACCGTCTTTATCGCTTGCTCCAGTGATCATAACTTTCTTTCCACTTATCCCGATAGTTGAACCATCAACTGTTTCGCCTATTGCTCTTCCAAGAAGTGGTTTCGCCTTGGGGCCTTCTAATTCTGATGTAGATGCCTTTCCAGTCTTAGGTTCAGATACGCTCAATTTGAATTTTGCCATCTAATATCGACTCTTTCCATGGAGTATTTTACTACGCTTGTTGACCGCCATATTAATCTGTCGTGTGGATGAAAATGAGCTTATAATATGTTATATCTCTACATGTTCCATAGGGGATCTTGTTTTCGCATTATCTCTATTATCTCATCAAGCATTTGCAATTCGTCTGGTCTTAACTCATTTCTGAGTCTTTTTGATAGTTCTCGGGCTGAATGTTCGGAAACTGCGGTGTAGAGAATGTCATTTTCAAATATGTTTCTGTTTATTACTGCTTTATCTACTGAAACAGCTACTTGCATTCCGGAAGTCGATTGGTCAATATCTTGACCTTTATCTTGTAGTCTTAGAACAATTCCAATTTTCTTTCCATCTTTGTTGATTAGAGGGTAATTCTTTTTCATCGTTCCACCTAATACCTCGACACCGAAAATGGCGGGTTTGCTATGCCTGAAAACATAACCTGGGAGAACACGCATTTTTCCAGGTCTAATATGTTGGTCTAATTCCATCTTTGCTCTTGAGGCTCTTTCAGTTTCCGCCCATCTCATATAGCCATCAAGAAGATCGTAAATGATTTGTTTCTGGATAATCGGGATATTCCTTTTTGTGGCTTCTTCTTTCGCATCGGGTAGAAGTTTAACATTAAATCCTAAGACTATTCCTAAGATAGGATCTTTCTCTCTTACTATCTCTGTCTCAACGATATCTCGTTTTGAAATGTCTCCTATATCAGCGAGTCTTATGGCTATTCCAGAATTAACAAGAGAAGCTGTTATTGCTTCAAGTGCTCCGAGAGTATCGGTTTTTAGTACGATACCATTTTTATCAGTCTCTATTCGTAGTCTTTGAAACTCTTCTTTAACTAAATCTGTATAATTTTCTGGAGATTCATTTGGTGGTATTGAATATATTGAAGAACCGGCAATTGCTTTCTCTAAATCAGGGGCGGCTATCTTGATTCCAGCAGCTGCTTTCACATTATCTACATTTGAAAACTTGTCTCGTGGATCTCTTATCTCGTCTAGAGGTTTAGGAACTAGAATAGCTCTGATGTTAGTGATTATTGGTCCATCTTTTCCACCTAGAGTTATATTATCATCAACGTTAAGAATCCCATCATATATTATTGCATTAATCGTTGTCCCAAGACCAGTCTCTTCTTTAACTTCGAGGACGGTTCCCTTTGCTGGTCCTAGAGTAGTCACCAGATTTTTTTTCATAAATGCCTCTGTCAATCCAACTACGATTGCAAGTAATTCTTGGATTCCTTCGCCTGTCTTTGCGCTTGTTGGAATTATTGCAATAGTTTTTGTAAACTCTTTGATTCTATCAAATCTATCCGAATTAAATCCGAATTTTGATAATGAACCCATAATGGTATAAATTCGGTTATCGATCTCCTTCTGTATTTCAGGAGACTGATTAAGGAAGCTATTGCCTTTTGTCTCGTTAGGGGGTTTTTTCCAACCTGGTACTGCATCAATTTTATTTGCAGCTACTACAAATGGAGTCTTACGTGTCTTGAGTATCTCTATTGATTCTTCGGTCTGAGGTTGTACCCCTTCGTTCAAGTCAATTACTAGGATGGCGATATCTGCAGCGGAGCCTCCTCTACGCCTTAAATTGGAGAAACTTTCGTGACCAGGTGTATCAATGAATAGTAAACCGGGTATTTCGACTTTGAATTTAAATTTTTGAAGGGTTTTACCATATATTTCTAATATGTTCTTAGTAGGAAGCAGACTGGCACCTATCCATTGTGTAATCTGGCCAGGTTCCCTCTTCGCTACAGATGTACCTCTTATCTTATCCAGTAGTGTTGTTTTACCGTGGTCTACTTGACCCGCCAAGTTAGCTATGGCATAAATGGCGTATGACCTAGTACCACGACAATAGGCTGACGTATTGACAATGCATGTAACTCCTCTATTGTCCTTTGGGAATATGTGCTTTAAGTATTATCTTGAGATGTTATCTGATCAAATTGAAGAATACCTTTACTTCTCTTTTATCTTTCCTATAAGAAACTCTATCTCAGTAGGTTTTTCGTAGCTGATTATTTCTTCTTGGTTGAAGAAAATGTAAATTTCTCTAGTGGCATTTTTTGAGCTATCTGAGGCGTGCACTATGTTTTGTGTTTTATTTAATGCAAATTCAGCTCTGATAGTGCCTGGAGCGGCATCCTGTGGATCTGTTGCGCCAATCATTGCTCTAATGATGCTTACTACTTTTGGCCCCTCTATAACCATGGCGATGATCGGTGATGAAGTCATGTGATCAATTAACTTAGGAAAGAACTCTTTCGTTTTATGAATTGAGTATAAAGCTTCACTTTGACTCTTGGACATTTTGAGCAATTTGATTGCTGAAATGTTGAGTCCTTTTCTCTCGAGTCTTGCTATTACTTTTCCTATAAGTCCTCGTATTACTCCTTCAGGTTTTATTAGAAGGAGTGTTTTCTCCGTCAAGGACTATCCCTATTAGGTATAATTATTTCTTCTGGCCAGTGTAGTGCTCTGTCCACTTGAGTTTTCTGGGATCTCTTCGTAACTCTAATTGGCTCTTTCTACACTTTGTTGAACAGAAATAGAGTATTGTTCCATCATTTCTTATGTAAGAGGTTCCAGATGATGGTGGATATTTTTTTCCACAAAAAGAACATCCAAATGAACGTGGCACTTTTTCTGCCTCTCTAGCGGATCTTCTTAGCTTCTCTTTCAGTTTCTCTGAGCATTAAAGTATCGCCGAGTCTAACTGGCCCTTTTATGTTTCTTGTTATAATTCTACCTTTATCTCTACCTTCGAGAATTCTTACTCGTACTTGCATAACTTCGCCAGTTACGCCTGTTCTACCGACTATTTGGGTTACTTCGGCGGGGGTCAGAGCTTCCTCAGCTGACTCCTTAGAAGATCTCGCTGAGGCTCGGCTCAAGTACTCTTTGCACCACTTTTCGATAATTTTTCTAATTCACTGATTAATCCTTTGAGTGGTTCTGATGCTTCCCCTGGTTCTACTATGGTTATTGCTGCAGAACCAACATCAACGCCAGCCGATTTTCCTAAATCGAGTTTTCTTGGAACATAAAGGTAGTTCACTTTTCTTTCTTCACATAAAATAGGAAGATGTGCTACAATCTGTGGTGGTTCAACATCTTCTGCTATGACGACGAGTTTTGCTATTCCTCGTTCAATAGCTTTTGTAGTTTCATTAGTTCCTTTTCTGATTTTTCCAGTATCTTTAGCCATCTGAACCATTTGGAGGGCTTTCTCAGCAATCTCTTTTGGAGTTTCGAATTTTATATAAAATTGTTTTGGCATCGATCCAACCTCATCTGCCGTTTTTAGTGTTACAGTAGCTTCAGTGTCTGTTTTATCAACCTTTCTATGTCTGTCAGAAGGGGATTAATTTCAATATATTCTCTTCTGAAGGGTAGGAATAGGCGAATTTGAATTTTTGTGTTAAAAAAATTTATAATGAAATTCTTATTTTTGATTATCTCGCTTGACTATGTTTGCTACTTTTGTTTGTAATCCCCAAAGTTCGATAAATCCGATTGCCTTTGTTTGATCAAATGTGGTGCCCGCTTCATATGTTGCCAATTTTCGACTATAGAGCGAATCAGGTGAAGATCTACCTACTACGCGACAGTTTCCTTTGAAAAGTTTAAGCTTGACAGTGCCATTGACTCTTTCCTGAGTCTTGTCTATGAAAGCATTCAAGTCATTCATTAAAGGATCCGTCCATAATCCATTATAAGCTGCCACGGTCCATTGAATATCTACTAATTTTTTGAAAGCAAGCTCGTGTCGGGTTAGTACACATTTTTCAAGATCTTTGTGTGCTGTGATTAGAACCATTGCTGCAGGGCATTCGTATACTTCGCGTGATTTAATCCCGACCAAACGATCCTCTATGTGATCGATTCGGCCAACTCCATTTTTACCAGCTATGTGACTTATATCCTCCAACAACTCAACTGGGGTTTTTTTTGAGCCGTCTAATGATTTTGGTATACCTCTTTCAAATCCCAATGTGATGTACTCCGGATCATTGGGACATTTTTCGGGAGATGTCGTTAACTCAAAGATCTCTTCAGGTGGCTCAATAGATGGATCTTCAAGTATGCCACATTCAATAGAACGGCCGTAAATGTTTTCATCTATGCTATACGGGCTCTCTGGTTTTGTTGAAACGGGAATATTGTGTTGCTTTGCGTATTTGATCTCTTCTTCACGTGAGAGTTTCCATTCTCTTATAGGAGCTATTATTCTTAGCTCGGGTGCAAGTGAAGCTATTGCGACGTCGAATCTTACTTGGTCATTTCCTTTTCCTGTAGATCCATGGGCAACTGCGATAGCCTTTTCCTTTTTGGCAATATCAACAAGTTTGGAAGCAATGAGTGGTCTTGATAAAGCCGTTGATATGGGATATTGGTCTTGATAGAGTGCATTAGCTTTGATTGCAGCATATACATAGTCATGTGCGAATTCTTCTTTTGCATCAATAGAATAGTGTTTAATGGCCCCTGATTTTAATGAACGTTCTTTAAGAGAATCGAGTTCTTCTTCACCGCCCACGTCAATTGTAAGCGTTATTACATCATAACCATATTTCTCTATTATCCATTTAATTGCAACAGATGTATCAAGTCCACCAGAATATGCTAAAACAACCTTATCACTCATTTCTAATCCTTCTTGCCAAAATCTGATAGGGAGATAAATCTTTAATTCTGTGATAAATCTTCTTCGAGCCTATATTTGTTATTGTGTATTTTTTTTTAACAAATCGTTACGATGTCAAAAGTTACTTCTTGGATATTTTGGTCAAATATTCTAATATTTTCGAAGCTATATCAACACCTGTTCCGGATTCAGCTCCGCGGAATTCTATTGTTGAATTGATCTCATGTACAACATTTCCCTTGGGGCTTTCCATCAAATCTACGGCCAAGATGCCGCCTCCAACAGCCTTTGCGGCTTTCAACGCGGCGTCCTCGAGTTCAGAAGTAATCGGACATACAGTTGTCGTTGCTCCAAGAGCCACATTGGTCCTCCAAGAACCTGAGGGAGAACTACGATAAATTGCTGCAGTAATCTCATCGCCTACAACAATTGTTCTAATATCTCTTGGTGGACGTTTTACCATCTCCTGAATATAATGAATTTGAAGTAATGAATTGCCCATTAGCTCTCTATGTTCTAGAATAGCCTCTGCTGTTGCCCGGTCTCTGATTGGTGATACTAATCTGCCCCAACTTCCAATTACTGGTTTTATTACTGCGGGATATCCGATTTCATCTAATATTTCTAAAGCTGTTTCAGGTGTAAATGCTACAAAAGTCTTTGGTGTTGGAACTTTAGCTTTTGAAAGGGCTAAGGAAGTCAGCATTTTATTCCCACAGATTGAAGTCGTATCAAAAGAGTTAACTACTTTCATACCTTTTTTTTCTAAAATTGCTGTAACATGTAATCCTCTAAAGTAGCTAATGCATCTTTGAAGAACAATTTCGCCATAATGTTCCGTAAGGTCTTCAGAAGTAATGTCAAATGATGTGTTCTTGGCGTCGATAAGATTGATTTTGATTCTTTTTCGCTTTGCAGCTTTTATTAGGGCTTTCTCTTCCCAGCGAGTCCTGTCAAAAATTATTGAAAAAGTTCGCGCCAAAGAAGGCGTCTCACTCTCCCCAATCTTCACCGACGACCTCGGCGACTTTAAGATTACATTTTCCATCTGATTCAATAGATAGTTCAAATTCAAGGCCGCAATCGGGACATGTGACTATTTCACCATTTACAGAGTCTTTTGGAATTTTAATCTCTCCATCGCATTCTGAGCATTTACATGTCATTAGTTTTTATCTCACAATCCTTGTGATCTAATAATGAATTCTGAATGCGTAGATATCAATAAGCTTAAAAGATTTTCTTTTATAAAATTCACGTTCAAACTGGTTACCATTCGCGTAGAATGATCATCGTATTTGTATTTGATACGCCTTCTACAGTTCTGATTTCTTCGATACAGCGGTTCACTTCAGTAATACTTGACCCTGATATTGTTACGACTATGTCATATTGACCTGTGACCTCGTGAACTGTTTCAACATTTGAGAGTCTTACGAGTTTTTGTGATATTTTTGAAGTTGGGTATGCGGGATTTATTGAAAGAAGTGTTATTGCTCTTGCTCCTGTTTTGAATCCTAGTTCAATAGTAAATTTTTTAATATTGCTTGCTTGTATTAATGCTGAAATTCTTTTCCTGACTGCGCCCTCTGATAATCTTGTCTTCTTTGCAATATCGACATATGATGCTCTGCCATCTTGTTTCAAAATGTCGATTATCTCTTGATCTATCTCGTCCAATATTGCTCTCCAATATGATTGTAGTTCTGGAACTAATTTAATGATTGTCGGATAGCTATTCAATTAGTTATGTATTTCATTATACTGGTCTATTACGAATTACATACTTATTGATATATAAAGCGTACATATTGTACACGATATGTAATGAATTCGGCTTTTAACACCGATATCTTTAATAGGCGTATGGGCTCTTCCATAGAGCATTTGAGGTGGTGTATTGCCAGATTATGAATGTCAAGACTGTTCAGCTGATGTTCAGGTTCCAAGCGATGCCTTGGATGGTGAAATTGTTGTATGTCCCGACTGTGGTCTAGAACTTCAAGTTAAGAGAAAATCCACAGGAGAAATTGAATTAACCGAAGTCACAAAAGAGAAAGAAGATTGGGGAGAATAATTGACCGGCTCCATCGGGATGCTTTATGATCAATTAAGGCCCGAGGAGCGCCTCCTGATTGAAGCCGCAAAAAGAAAATCATTAAAATTGGGACTTCACGATTCAGAGAAACTCTATCTTAATATTAACAAGATGGATCAGGAAGAGCTTTTCGAGGAAATAGTCTTACAGAGATGTTTGAGTTACTTTCGCAGTGTACATCTAACATCCCTTTTGGAAAACAAGGGAATAACTGTAATTAACTCTTCTAAGATTGCATCAGTATGTGGGAATAAATTATTGGCATCAATCAAACTTGAGGAAGCTAATATTCCAACTCCACATACAGTCGTTGCATTTAGCATTGAAGCAGCCCTAAAAGCTCTTGATGAGATAGGGTACCCTGCGGTTCTCAAACCAATAATAGGAAGTTGGGGAAGACTCATCGCACCTTTAAGAGATATTGAATCAGCAAAAGCTATTCTAGAAGATCGAGAGAACATGTTTCCAATTTATCAAATATACTATATTCAAGAAATGATTCAGCGTCCATCAAGAGACATACGATGCTTTGTGATAGGTAACTCCGTTGTGGCAGCGATATATAGATACGCACCAAAAGACGATTGGCGAACGAATACAGCAAGAGGAGGACACGTGGAATCCTGCAAAGTGACAAGTAATATGGAAGAACTTGCCCTTAGAGCCGCTGAAGTGTTTGGTGAAGGAGTATATGGTGTTGACATGATGGAAAGCGAAAATGGCTTAACGATACATGAAGTGAATTATGCTACTGAGTTTAGAAATAGTGTTCCAGCAACTGGTGTAGATATACCTGGATTAATGCTGGATTTTGCAATACAAAAGGTGAGGAAATAAAAATGAAAATTGCCATAATCGGAGGTTCAGGCTATGCTGGTGGAGAGTTGATACGGGAACTATTGATACATCCAAAAGTCGAAATTTCCACGATAGTCTCAAGAACTCATATCGATGAATATGTTTATCGAATACACCCAAATCTACGTGGTTATACTGACATCAAATTTTCTCCTTTAAATATCTCTGAAATAACTTCAAAATCAGACTTAGTGTTCATCGCAATTCCACATGGAACCTCAGCAGAAATTGTTCCAAAAATCTTAGAAACTGGATTAAAAGTCATTGATCTAGGAGCGGATTATAGGCTAAAAGATCCTAATTGCTATCCGAAATGGTATGGATGGACACATCCACATCCTGAATTTCTAAAAGATGCTGTATATGGTCTTCCAGAGCTTCACCGTGAAGAAATCAAGAACGCAAAACTTGTCGCCTGTCCTGGATGTATGTCGACTGCAACTATTCTTGCACTTGCACCTCCAATTAAAGAAGACATTATTGAACCTAACCGAATTGTTGTAGATGCGAAAATTGGATCTTCAGGGGCAGGGAACGTTCCCACAAAAGTCTCCCACCATCCTGAACGAGCAAGTGGAATCAGACCTTACAAAATTGTGGGGCATCGTCATATCCCTGAGATGGAACAAGAACTTTCATCATTAACCAACACTGAGCTGAAAATATCTTTTACACCCCATGCCCTACCTGTGATTCGCGGGATTTTAGCTACTATCCATACTTACCCAAGAAAAGATTTGACCTTACCGGATCTATGGAAAATGTATCGATCAATGTATGGTCAAGAACCCTTCATTCGTCTAGTAAAAGACAAAAAAGGTTTACACCAATTACCGGATCCAAAAGTTACAACCGGATCAAACTTCTGTGACATAGGATTTGAAATAGATCCGCATGTAAACAGATTAGTTTTGTTAAGTGCGATAGACAATCTCGTAAAAGGGGCCTCAGGTCAAGCGGTACAATGTCTAAATATAATACTTGGTGTCGACGAGACAACTGGAATTTCGACTCCTACGATATACCCGGTGTAGTTCAAAATGATCATTGTAGTAAAACTTGGAGGTAGCACTCTCGAAAAAGGCGTCTCGGAAAGCTTTGTTCAAGATATCAAGAAAGTTTCAGAGAATCATAAAATCATAATAGTTCATGGTGGTGGAGCAAAAGTAACCCAAATGGCAGCAAAACTTGGAAAAGAACAGAAATTTGTTGTTTCTCCCGAAGGGTTCAGAAGTAGATATACAGACAGAGAAACGGTAGAAATCTTCACTATGGTCATGGCAGGAAAAATAAACAAAGAAATAGTAATTGCCTTACAACGTCAGGGTGTAAATGCTGTCGGGCTTTCAGGCTTAGATGGTTCTCTTGCAAAGGCCAATAGAAAAAAACAACTGGTGATCATAGATGAAAGAGGACGAAAAAGAATCATTGAAGGAGGATACACAGGAAAGATCAGCGAAGTAAATTCAAATCTTCTCAACTTACTAATAAATAATCAATACACGCCGGTCATAGCTCCAATCGCAATTGGGTCAGAGTTCGAACCTTTGAACACAGATGGAGACCGAATGGCTGCTAATGTGGCTGGTGAAATTAAAGCAGATATGTTAATTCTCTTGACAGACGTGAAAGGACTTGAACTCGATGGGAAACTCATACCAAAACTCAATTTTCTTGAAGCCAAGGATGCACTCGGAAGAATTGGACCTGGAATGATAACTAAAATCTATGCAGCTATAGAAGCCATCAATCTAGGAGTTAAAAAAGTAGCTATCGCACCAGGACTAGAATCGTCCCCAATAACATTATCCATAGAAGAAAAATGTGGCACTGTGATAGAGAAATGAATGCCACTGAAATACTTGAATTCGAACAGAAACACTTAGCCAATGTATATGCAAAAAAGGATCTAATAATTGTCAAAGGTCAAGGAGCAAATCTCTGGGACATAAATAACAAAAAATATATTGACTGTACTGGAAGTTATGGCGTCTCAATATTAGGACACTGCCATCCAAAAATTGTAGAAGCAATAAAACGTCAATCAGAAATTCTAATTTCTTGTCACGGTTCATTATATAACGATTCAAGATCAGAATTTTTGAAAAAAATCACCCAGATACTACCCAAAAGCTTAGACAAAGCTTTCCTCTCGAATAGTGGTGCAGAAGCAGTTGAATGTGCAATTAAATTAGCAAGAAAATTTTCAGGTAAAAAAGAGATCATTGCAATGATGAACTCATACCATGGAAAAACTATGGGCGCATTATCAGCTACATGGGATAGAAAATACCGAGAACCATTTTTACCATTAGTTCCTGAATTCAAACATGTGCCCTACGGGAAAATCGCCAAACTTGAAGAAGCATTATCGGAAAATACGGCAGCCGTAATAGTTGAACCGATCCAAGGAGAAGGCGGAGTCAAGATACCGCCTAAGGGATACATAAAAGACGTAAGACAGATCTGCGATGAAAAAGGAACCATTATGATTGCAGACGAGGTGCAGACAGGTTTTGGTCGAACAGGTAAAGTGTTCGCCTGTGAACACTCTGATATCACGCCTGATATTATGTGCCTAGCTAAATCAGTTGCCGGAGGGCTTCCACTCGGAATAACAGTTGCAAGGCCTGAGATAATGTCATCGTTCAGGCTTGGTGAGCACTCGACAACATTTGGTGGAAATCCACTTGTTTGTGCTGCAGCGTCAGCTGCAATCGATGCGCTAATAGAAGAGCGACTTCCAGAGAGAGCCTCAAAACTTGGTAGTCATTTTATGACTAGACTAATTGAACTACAAAATAAACATGAAATTATTCGAGAGGTCCGAGGCATGGGGATGATGATAGGTGTTGAATTTAGATTTGACGTCCTAAATATCTTGCGCGGATTAATACGTAAAAGCATACTAGCATTAGATGCTGGAAGAAATATAGTCCGTTTTCTGCCACCATTAGTAATCTCAGAAGAACAACTTGATCTTGTCATAGAATCGTTTGATCAAGTCATCTCGGAGGAAGAAAATGTCAACCCGAGAGGTTGATCTATTAACTGAAATGCTCAGGCTTTACAGCCCGAGCGGCGAAGAAGCAGATATAGCCGAATATCTTGCTGGGGAACTTAAAAAAAACAAATTCGAAGTTTCTATAGACAAAGTAGGAAATGTGATCGGAAAACGTGGAAGCGGATCTCCGACTTTACTCTTATGTGGTCATATGGACACAGTTCCAGGAGAAATCGAAGTGAAACTCGAAGGAGATCAGCTATTTGGAAGAGGTGCTGTTGACGCGAAAGCCCCTCTTGCAAGTATGATAATGGGAGCATCAAAAATTCACGACCCTAATGGAAAGATAATCTTAGCATGTTTGGTAGATGAAGAAGGTCAAGGAAAAGGGGTTAAACAGTTGATCGAGGATGAAATCCAAACAGATTACGCGATTTTCGGTGAACCAAGCCGAACTTGGAATGTAACCATAGGCTACAAAGGAAGTTTGCGTCTTCTGCTGAAATGTAAAACTTCTACAGGTCATTCATCAGCTCCATGGCTTTCAGATAACGCAATAGAAAAAGTCTATGAAATTTGGAGAACAATTCGAGAAAAACACTTTCAAGAAGAAAATATTGAAAGTCGCTTCTATTCTATCACCTCATGTTTGACTAAAATTTCTGGAGGGGGATCTTCAAGTATGATTCCATCAAGGTGTGATGCAGAAATTGATATGCGTACACCTCCCCAGCTCTCACCTGAAGTAATATTTGGTAGACTCAAGAGAATTATCGACGAATTCAATGAACGAGCTGAAGATGCGAAAATTGAGCTGGCATGTCTTGGTAGCATTCCGGCTTATGAGTCAGATAAAAGATCCATTCTTGTAAGATCATTGACATATGCGATTCGAAAATCTTCCGAACTGCCACCCACTCTTTTAAGGAAAACTGGTACAGGTGACATGAATGAGCTCGGCGCAACTATGAATATTCCCATGGTATCCTATGGGCCGGGAGATTCACATCTTGATCATACAAACAAAGAAAATGTTTCATTATCAGAATATCAAGAAGCCATTAAAGTGTACCAAGAAGCAATTCCTCAACTATTTCGTCTTCATGATGAAATCAAATCAAAGTGATTATGATGAAAAAAAAGTTGATTGATCATAAAGTACTCCTTCTCGATACAACTTTGCGAGAGGGCGAACAAGCTCCAGGAGTTACTTTCACGGTTGAGGAGAAACTAGCGATAGCACGAAAATTAGATGAGATGGGTATTCACATGATCGAGGCGGGTGATCCAAACGTATCTGGGGATATCAAAGAAGCTGTTCGAAGAATATCTAAAGAAGGATTGAAGGCTGAGATTCTTGCTCACTGTAGAGCCCGGATTTCAGATGTAGAAAATGCAGCATCTTGTGAAGTTGATAGAGTAGCGATATTTCTTGGGACTTCCGATTCACATCTCAAATATAAGATTCGGAAAGATCAAACCGAGGCAATAGAACTCGTTTCGCAAGCAATAGAGCATGCCAGATCACAGGGTTTGAAAGTTAGATTTACAGCTGAAGACGCAACAAGGACTGACAAGGAATTTTTGTTTAATATTTGTGAAAAAGCACAGGAGGCTGGAGCTGATAGAATTAGTATACCTGACACAGTTGGAATAATGGCTCCGAATAATGTTAAAGAACTTTTTCGCAATTTGAGTAATAAACTAAAAGTTGAACTTGATACACATTGCCATAATGACTTAGGAATGGCAACAGCCAACACGCTAGCCGCACTTGAGGGTGGGGCGACAGGAGCTCATGTTACAATAAACGGATTAGGTGAAAGGAGTGGAATAGCGCCTCTAAGCGAGGTAGCTGTTGCGCTAAAAGTAATATATGGTATAGAAACAGTAGCACTTGACAAACTCCCTGAATTGTCATTAATGATCGAACGATTCAGCGGTATTGTTCCTTCTCCGAATACTCCAATAATCGGAGAAAGCGCCTTCACACATAAAGCTGGCATTCATGTCGCAGGTGTCTTAGCTAATCCATCAACTTACGAGGGATTTCCACCAGATCTGATAGGCAGACAAAGAGACATTATCATCGATAAATACACGGGCATACATGCAGTTAGCTCTAGATTGAATAGGTTAGGCGTATCTTTGGATGAAACTCAGATGACCCAAGTTGTCAAAGCCATAAAGGAACGTCCAACAGTCACCAGATTTAGAGATACAGACCTTATTGAGTTAGCTGAACAGATTACTGGAAAAAATCTGCAGGCTGAGGTCCCTACAAAAATTGAAGCTATTCTTAGGATCAAATGTGAATCAAATGTCTATACAACAGCTATTGCTAGAAGACTTAGAGCTTTTAAAACGATAACAAAGGTATATGAAGTCACGGGAAATTATGATATTGAAGTCTCGATAGATGCAGATTCGACAGTTGATTTGAATCAGATCCTCGAACGGATAAGAGAGATAGATGGTGTTAATGCAACTGAGACACAATTGGTTCTGAAAAAATTTGAAACTTGATAATTACCAATAGCCTTATAGGGTTTATCAAACCATAAAATCATTTCACGACGACGAGTGATATAGTAATGTCTTCAATGAAATTAAAAAAGCAACTTGTAACTATTCAATTAGTAATTTTACTCGTCGTAGTAGTACTTCTAGTATAACCTTAGTAGCAAAAGTCAAATTTATGCTGCAAGGGTGTTGTAAAGAAACAGTGTTGATGATGGAAAAATGTCCCGAATGTCTGGCGCAAAAGCATTGGTAAAGGCTCTAGAAAGAGAAAAAGTAGAAACGATTTTCGGTCTCCCAGGTGGAGCCATAATGCCAGTCTATGATGCCTTGCTGGATTCAAACATCAGACATGTATTAGTTAGACATGAACAATCGGCAGCCCACATGGCAGACGGTTATGCAAGGGCTAGTGGAAAAACTGGTGTATGTATGGCAACGTCAGGACCTGGTGCAACAAATCTAGTTACTGGTTTAGTTACCGGACAATTAGACTCATCGCCAATAGTCGCCATTACAGGTCAAGTCTCAACTCCACAAATAGGATTGGATGCTTTCCAAGAAGCTGATATCATAAGTATAGCAAGTCCGGCAACAAAATATAGCCATCAACCACGTAGCGTGGAAGAAATTCCATATACTGTTAGAGAAGCATTCTTCATAGCATCATTAGGACGACCTGGTCCTGCACTAATTGATTTACCCAAAGATGTCCAAGTTGATTCAGCTGAAGTAAAATTTTCAGATAAGATCCGGATAAGAGGTATCAAACCTATACCAACACCTGACAATACTCAGATTGGTCGAGTAGCAGAGATGCTATCTGAAGCAGAAAAACCTTTCATACTTGCAGGTGGAGGGGTGATTGTAGCTAATGCTTCAAATCAACTCCAGAACTTAGCTGAACTTTTACTAGCTCCAGTTGCAACATCGCTAATGGGGAAAGGCGTTTTTCCAGAAAATCATCCACTCTCTATGGGCATAATAGGAATGCATGGATCCAAAGAGGCGAATCAAATCATCTATGATGCTGACGTGCTGCTGGCGATAGGATTCAGATTTAGTGACAGAACTACAGGAAAATTAGATGAATTCTGCCCCGAGGCGAAAGTGATACAAATAGATATTGATTCAACGGAGATAGGGAAAAACAAGTGTATAGATGCAGCCATTGTAAGCGATGCCGCTACTGCTTTGAATATGCTAAACAAGGCCCTAAAGAAAAAACTAAAACATAAAAAGAAAACATCATGGTCCAAGAAAATAAAAGAAATCAAAGAGATCTCCGAAAACAAAATTGAAAATTCAGGAAAGGAATTAACGCCACCAAAGATTTTGAGAGAGCTGAGACGTCTCATACCCGAAAAATCCATTGTCACAACAGAAGTCGGCCAAAATCAGATGTGGGCTTCGTTATACTTCAAAGCACTAAGACCACGGACCTTCATAACATCTGGAGGATTTGGATGCATGGGATTTGGCTTCCCAGCTGCCATAGGAGCAAAAGCAGCAAGACCCGATTTACCAGTCTTCGACATAGCCGGTGATGGGAGCTTCATAATGACTGAAAACTCATTGGCGACATCAGTACTAGAGAAAATACCAGTTACTGTCGTTATATTAAACAATAGAATGTTGGGAATGGTTGCTCAATGGCAAAGATTATTCTTTAATCGTAGATACTCGGCTGTTCAGTTGGGGAACGTCCCAGACTTTGTTAAACTTGCTGAATCATATGGAGCTCAAGGAATTCGTGTTGGCTCAATACATGAATTCTCAAAAGCTATTAAGACATCTCTCAAAGAAGAGGTTACTACTGTGATAGACGTTCCTATAGATCCTGAAGAGAATGTTTTACCCATGGTGCCAGTTGGTTATAGTTTAAAAGAAGTGATAGGTTGAACGAGAATGACTAAAACATACATAATATCAGCATTAGTAGAGCACAAACCGGGAGTTCTATACAAGATATCGAATATGTTTTGGCGACGTGGATTCAATATCGAAAGTGTCGCAATTGGAACCGCCGAACAAGAGGATCTAGCAAGAATTACTATCACTATCGAAGGAGAAGAGAAGGACGCCGAACAATTTGTTGGTCACCTTGAAAAACTAATAGATGTATTGAAAGCAACAAGACTTGACCCGAAGAAAGCCGTAATTAGAGAGTTGGCCCTAGTCAAATTGAAAGCAAAAGATGCCAAATTGCGCTCAGATATATTTCATTATGTTGATGTTTTTAGAGGAAGAATAGTCGATGTCTCACCTGAAACAGCTACTGTTGAGATCGTTGGAAGTAAAGACAAGATAGATGCTTTCATTAGTCTCACAAAATCTATCGGCTTAATTGAAGTTGCTAGAACCGGCGAGACTGCACTTATAAGGGGACCAGAATCTGTAAGAGTAGATGAATAAGGTGATTTAAGTGGCAAAATTTTACCATGACCAAGATGCAGATATGAAATACCTTCAAGGTAAAACAATTGCCGTAATCGGATACGGCAATCAAGGACACGCTCAAGCTTTGACCTTCAGAGACTCAGGCGTTAACGTTGTAGTAGGATTAAAACCAGGTGGAAAATCCTGGAAACTAGCCGAACAAGAGGGATTCAAACCACTACCAGTGGATGAAGCTGCGAAACAATCTGACATCATCCACATGCTGTTTCCTGACTTAGAACAACCAGGCGTATACAAGAAGCTAATCGAACCAAATCTCAATGATAGTAAGACAATCAGTTGCTCACATGGATACAACATCCATTTCAAACAGATAATCCCGCCAAAAAATGTTGACGTTATTATGGTGGCGCCCAAGAGTCCAGGAGCAAGACTAAGAGAAATATATAAGGAAGGTTTTGGGGTGCCAGCATTAGTTGCTGTTTATCAAGATGCTTCAGGAAATGCCAAACAAACGATACTTGCTATGGCAAAAGCATTAGGTCACACAAAAGCAGGAGTAATTGAGACAACATTCAAGGAAGAAGCAGAAACTGACATAATAGGTGAGCAGACAGTCCTTGGAGGCGGTTCTATGGAACTAGTCAAGAAGGGTTTCGAAGTTCTTGTGGAAGCAGGCTACCAACCCGAATTAGCATACTTTGAAGTTGCAAGTGAACTGAAACTCATGGTTGACCTACTATACGAGGGTGGATTAACTAGGATGATGAAAATGATATCTCATACAGCCCAATATGGCAGCATGACTGTCGGACCAAGAGTAATTGATGACCATGTAAAGGAGAATATGCGCAAGGTAGTCAAATTTGTGCAAAGCGGCGAATTTGCCAAAGAATGGAGTGGAGATCCGAAAAGAAGCATGGAACGACTAGGCAAATTAATGGATGAACTGCAGGAACATCCCGTAGAAAAGGTGGGCAAAAAAATTAGAAAGATGGCTGGAATAGAAAAAGGAGCAACAGCATACTGAAAGAAATATGTAATTCGTACTTTATTTCTTTATTACGTAATTTCAACAACCTTTTTTTATTAAATATTTAATAATAGTACGTTAAAAGTAAATAGGTTAAACGGTGCATAAATTGAATATATTTGAGAAAATCCTAGCAAGAGCTTCGAAAAGAAAAGAGGTTGTTCCAGGAGAAATTGTTGATGCAAATATAGATGTGGCAATGATTCATGACCTGACCGGCCCTCTTACTGTACATTCATTCAAAAAAATTGACGCTGATAAAGTTTGGGACCCAAAAAAAATAGTTGTAATCTTTGATCATCTTGTCCCTCCAAGTACTATCCTAGCAGCAACTCTCCAAAAAGGATTGAGAGAATTCATCAAAGAACAAGGTATTCCAACATTCTATGATATTGGTCAAGGCGGTGTCTGCCACCAAGTTTTCCCTGAAGAGGGATATGCACGGCCAGGGGAACTAATTGTAGGTGCAGACTCACATACATGTACATACGGTGCATTAGGAGCATTCGCTACGGGTATTGGTTCAACCGAGATGGCCGCCGTCTTCGCTACAGGTAAAATGTGGTTCAAAGTGCCAAAAGTAATACGAATTAATGCAGAAGGAAACCTCAAAAAATATTCAACTCCAAAAGATCTAATCTTGAAAATAATAGGAGACATCGGTGAGGGTGGTGCCATATACAAAGGTATGGAATTCACAGGACAGACATTCTCAAAGATGAGTATAGATGGTAGATTAACAGTATGCAACATGGTAGTAGAAGCCGGAGCTAAAGCAGGCATTGTACCTCCTGATAATAAAACAATAACATACCTCAAAAAGCGTACAAAGAAATCATTCAAACCGCTAAAGAGCGATAAAGGGACAGACTTTGAGGAGACATTAGAATATGATGTAAATAAATTGGCACCTCAAGTGGCATGTCCCTCATCCGTTGATAATGTCAAACCAGCATCTGAATTATCAAATGTAAAAATAGATCAAGTATTCATTGGTTCATGTACGAACGGTAGGTTAGAAGATCTACGTCTTGCAGCATCCATTCT
>MEZD01000022.1:24159-31549 GCA_001775955.1 Candidatus Bathyarchaeota archaeon RBG_13_38_9
GAAAACTGCATAGAGACGTCAGAATGATAATAAGTCCTGCATCCCAAACAATCTATAGTCAAGCCCTAAAGGAAGGGCTATTTAAAATATTCATGAATGCAGGAGCCATAATAACTAATGCGACATGCGGACCCTGCCTTGGAGGTCACATGGGATTATTAGCTCCAAAAGAAGTCTGCATTGCCACATCAAACCGTAACTTTATTGGAAGAATGGGCAGTCCCGAGTCTGAAGTTTATTTAGCTAATCCTGCAACTGCAGCAGCATCTGGCATAACTGGCCAAATAACAGATCCAACAAGTCTCAGGAGGCAATGAATTTGAATATAGAAGGAAAAGCAGTAAAATTTGGAGATAATATCAATACAGATGTGATACTTCCCGGCAAATATCTTGAACTAATCGATCCTGAAGAACTCGGAAAACACGCCCTAGAAGGTTTAGACCCAACATTTGCTCAGAGAGCAAGAGAAGGAGTAATTATCGTTGGAGGCAAAAACTTTGGCTGTGGATCAAGTAGAGAACAAGCACCAATTGCTCTAAAAGGTGCAGGAGTAAAATGCGTATTGGCAGAATCCTTTGCACGCATCTTCTACAGAAATGCCATAAACATAGGTCTTCCAGCTCTTGAATGCGAAGGAATCTCAAAAGAAGTTAATGAAGGAGACATTCTAATGGTTGATCTTCAAAAGGGTTTGATTGAAAACAAAACCAAAAATGATTCACTGCAAACAGCAACTCTTCCTCCATTCATTATGGGTCTATTAAAAGAAGGTGGGTTAATCCCTCATGTAAGAGGATTGATCGGAAAGCAATGAAAAAACATGATATCACAGTTATACCTGGGGATGGTATAATGAACGCTAGCTAAAAAAATCGAGGCATCATGAATGTCATCTAGAAAAGATAAGATTAGAATCTTTGATACGACTCTGAGAGACGGAGAACAAACTCCAGGAGTCTCTCTTACACCCGAGGAAAAAATGGAGATAGCTATTAAACTTGATGAACTGGGTGTTGATGTCATCGAAGCTGGATTTCCAATAGCATCCAAAGGAGAGCTTGAAGCAACCAAACTAATCATGAAGCAAGGATTGAAGTCTAAAGTATGTGGACTAGCCAGAGCAGATCAGAAAGATATCGACGCAGCCCTTGAATGTGAAGTCCCTTACGTTCATGTATTCATCGCAACATCAGAAATTCACATGAAACACAAACTACGTATGACCAAAGCCCAAGTTCTTGAAGCCACCTCGAAATGGGTGGATTATACAAAAAAACATGGTGTGATAGTGGAATTCTCACCAGAGGACGCCACCAGAACAGAACCTTCCTTTCTTAGAAAAGTGTTGAAAGCAGCAGAGGATGCCGGTGCAGATGTCATAAATGTTCCTGACACAGTTGGGACTGCTACACCTGAAAAAATGTATGATGTAATATCTCAATCCGTTTCGACGGTAAAAATACCAATAAGTGTTCACTGCCATAATGACTTCGGTTTAGCGGTAGCAAACTCATTAGCAGGTATTAGAGCAGGAGCACTACAGGCTCATGTTACAATTAATGGTCTTGGCGAAAGAGCTGGAAACGCTTCTCTTGAAGAATTTGTGCTAAGCTTGCACCTCCTGGAGAACAAAAAAACCAATATTAACACTCGATTGATCTACGAAATTTCGAGACTTGTCTCAAGGCTAACTGGAGTAATGGTTCAACCAAATAAGGCCATAGTTGGAGAAAATGCATTTGGCCACGAATCGGGCATACACACTCATGGAATGCTGAAAAGTCGTCTCACTTATGAACCAATCAAACCAGAAATAGTGGGAAGGAAAACGTGGTTCCAAGCTGGAAAACACGCCGGAGGACATGGACTAGCAGCAAAACTTGCTGAAGATGGTTTGCGTCCAACAAAAGAACAGATGAAGACAATAACTCAGCGTGTAAAAGATATTGGAGACAAAGGAAAAGTTGTGACTGACGCAGATCTATTTGCTATTGCAAAAGCTGTTGTAGGCGGCGTATCAGATGAGAAAAAAATCATAGATCTAGAGAATCTCACTGTTGTAACGGGTACAGCCATGGTTCCAACATCATCAGTTAAGATATTAATTGATGGGAAAGAATATATCGCATCTGAGACAGGTGTCGGTCCAGTAGACGCGGCCCTAAAGGCAATCTATAAGATAGTAAGACCCTTGGCTGATGTTAAATTAAAGGAATACCGGTTAGAGGCAACCACAGGCGGATCCGACGCTCTGGCAGAAGTCCTGATAAAAGTGGAGGATCCAGATGGAAATATTGTTTCAGCGAGAGCAGCCAGGACTGATGTTGTAACTGCAAGCGTTGAAGCAATGATAGAAGGAATTAACAAGACTCTAATTAAAAGACGAAGAAAGATTTCCAGAAATAAACAATAATCTAGAACACTGGATAAACTGGTACACTACTAATTCTGTGATCTATCTTGGCGAAATATCGAGTCGCGCTTCTACCAGGTGATGGAATAGGCAAAGATGTCATGGAAGCAGCGAAAATAGTACTTGATGCTGTAGGACTGGACGCCGATTATCAAGAAGGAGATATTGGTTGGGAATTCTGGAAAAATGAAGGAGACCCACTTCCAGCAAGAACTATTGCACTCCTAAAAGAAACTGATGTATGTTTGCTTGGAGCAATAACCTCCAAACCAATAGAAGAAGCGAAACTAGAACTTAAACCGCAGTTGAAAAATGAAGGAACCAGCTATTATAGTCCAATAATCAGACTACGCCAAGAATTCAAACTCCATACAAACATAAGGCCCTGTAAAAGTTACAAGGGAAATCCTCTGAACTACAAGGAAGGAATAGATATAGTAGTTTTTAGAGAAAATACTGAAGGCCTTTACAGTGGCGTCGAATTTTATCCTATACCACGTAATCTCAAAGAGTGGTTGCTGCAAAATCATCCAAGAATGAAACGATTCGAAATAACACCAGAAGACGAGATTGCAATTTCAATGAGAATCATGACGAAAAAAGCATGCAATACTATTCTAACTCAAGCCTTTGAATATGCTAAAAAGAAAAATTACAAAACTGTCACTATTGTTGAAAAACCAAACGTTCTAAGAGAAACTGGCGGGCTCATTCTCAGAGAAGCAAGAACAATTGCTAAAAACTATCCGCAAATCAGACTACTCGAAAATAATATCGACGCAATATGTATGTGGCTATTAAAGAATCCACTAGATTATTCAGTGCTTGTCGCAGAGAATCTCTTTGGTGATATAATATCTGACCTATGTGCACAACTGGTTGGGGGTCTCGGATTCGCGCCAAGTGGAAATATAGGTAATGACTATGCATTATTTGAGCCAACCCATGGTTCTGCCCCAAAGTATGCTGGCCAATATAAAGTAAATCCGATCGCAATGATCCTTTCTGTAAAAATGCTTCTTGATTATCTCGACGAACCTGATCTTTCGCAGAGAATAGAACACGCTGTGGAGAGAGTCATTATGGAAGGCCATGTCAGAACATATGATATGGGCGGTAATAGTAGCACCTTAGAAATGTCTCATGCGATAGCAAATAGACTATAATGGACAACATATGACTACGATTTGATACATGGAATTTTCAATTCCAAACTCTCTTTATGCTAACTCGAGTCCTTTACTCAATAATTAGTGTCAAATGAATCCGAGTAAAACAAATTGTAATCCGATACTAGCGAAATAAAGAATTGACAGGGAAACTCCATCAGAAAGTGTTAGCTTCCTATCAAACATTAATGAAACAGCTAGAATTGTGAGGATCCCTGTCCAATAAACTTGGAATCTAAGAAGTCCATTTGGATTTATCACTGTGTCGACTCCATGGAATAGAGTTGCTCCAAATATCATTACTGATAATAGCAATGTATTGTTTAATACTTTAGAGCCTAGCACATTAGCTAATGAAATTGAGACGCCTCTTTTACCTCTACGAGCAAGCATCATCACGGAAATTTTCTCCGGCATCTCACCTGCTAAAGGACTAAGAATCACGGCCATTACAGCGGCTGATACGCCAATGCCTCCGGCAAGTTTCTCAATAGAATGTATGAAAGGTTCAGCGCACAGGAATGTGCCTATAGTTCCGATTATGAAAAAGACAATGGACTTACCTCCAGAAACAAGTGTAATGGGTTTTCTTTCAATTTCGGCATGGCTTTTTTTTCTTGTCTCGTAAAAAGCGAATGCTATGTAAGCAATAAAAAACGCTAAGAAAATGAAGCCATCTATTATGCAATAACCATCAATAAACATGGCCACGCCAAAAATTGCTGTCAAAACTAAGAAAATCAAATCTGTCCTAAAGCCTTCGACATTGATTTCACTAACAGGTTTTTTCGATAATTTGGTTGTTGCTATCAAAACCATAACGGATAAACCTAAACTCATCATCAAAATATTACTGCCAAGAGCCGAGCCTAAAGAGACGTCATACAGTGCCATTTTAGAAGCATAGAAAACAATTATTATCTCTGGCAAAGTTGTGGCTATGCTTAGTAAAGTTCTACCTACAAATTTTCCACCTAAAAAATGAGATAAAGATTCGGCTCCCTTTGAAAGGAAAAAACTTGCGACTATTAATCCTCCTAGCCAAAAGAGCATCGATATCAAATATGAATCCATATCCAAAGATTAGGCACCGTATCTATTGGGAGAGATTGCTTCTAATTAGGCCTGACCGTATAAGAATACTATCAAATATCATTAAGAAACCGATGAGATTAATTTTTTTTCGAGTTATTCTTCACGATATATGTAACATATTATCCCGGCGATTAGAATTAGAACTGCTCCCGCGCCAACTATTTGGAAGCTTAAACCTGCAGCCCAAGATATGCTTAGAAGAACGGCGCCAATTACAATACCTCTTACCCCAGCATTGCTAAGATTTCTTTTTGTTGTCATAGAAAAACAATCGAGTCCTAAAATTGCTCCAACAATGCCAATTATTACAGCCACCAAATAAGCATACGTTAATGGTATTCGAAGTCTAAATGCTGGATAAACTGTTTCAATTGGTACACTTAGAATAGAGATTACCAGAACTAATATCGATCCTAGGAGGAAGAATGCAGCTGCTAAATCAAGTAGTGTTTTTCTACTAAAGGCTTCAGGCATATCTCTCACGTGCCAACCATACATCTGAACTATATTTAGAGATTTCCAATTGATGTCTGTTCTTTTACTTATATTTATATCGATCAAGCCATTTTGTCAAACGCGCGTTCTGTATCTGTGAAGTAGGTAATTTTAAAAGTGTTATATTAGTTTCTATTTCGATATCTTATCATATTACCTGTCCCGATAAAATAATTGTTTTATTACTAATCGTACTCCAGAAATCCAAAACCTTTTTTTTAAACTTCCTGTACAAGTGCCATACAACACCTGGCGCCCACCAGACGGAAGGAAAGAGGAAATGTACAAAATTGCTGTGATACCCGGTGATGGTACCGGGCCAGAAGTTACTGTTGAAGCGGTAAAAGTATTAAAAATTACTGCGGATAAATTCAATTTCAAGGTTGATTTAACCGAATTCGATTTCGGCTGCGAGAGGTACAAAAAAACAGGCGAGACTCTCCCCGATAGCGCCATCGAAGAACTTCGCAAATTCGATGTGATTCTGCTAGGTGCAATCGGCCATCCGGATGTACCACCGGGTATTCTTGAAAAGGGAATTCTCTTAAAGGTCCGCTTCGAGCTGGACCAATACATAAACCTGCGGCCAGTCAAACTTTATCCGGGAGTAGAAACACCTTTGAAGGACAAAGGGCCCGATGATATAGATTTCACTGTCATTCGTGAAAATACCGGTGACCTTTACACTGGCATCGGTGGCTTTTCTATGAAAGGGACACCCAATGAGGTAGCCGTCCAGTCCGCTGTTTACAACCGTTTCCAGGTTGACCGTTGCTTGAGATATGCATTTGAATACACTCGCAAATACGGTAAGAAAGCTCGCGGCAAAGGCGATAAAAACACACTCGCCCTGTGCGGCAAAACCAATGTACTAACATACATCTACGACCTATGGGAACGTGCCTTTCACGAAATGGGTGATGCCGAGTACCAGGATATTACCCGAGAATACTATAACGTTGATGCGACCTGTATGTGGATGGTCAAGAATCCAGAATGGTTTGATGTCATCGTTACAGGCAATATGTTCGGCGACATCATCACCGACTTAGGTGCAATGGTCCAGGGTGGTATGGGTATAGCAGCAGGCGGTAATATCAACCCTGATGGCGTCAGTATGTTTGAGCCTATCGGTGGAAGCGCACCAAAGTACACCGGTAAAGGCGTTATAAATCCGCTGGCTGCTATCTGCTCTGTGCAAATGATGCTTAGTACCCTTGGTGAAGAAAAGGCAGCCGACACCGTAGAGCAGGCGGTAATGTTCGTAATCGCTAACAAGCTGCAAAGCCTGCAGGCCGGTCGAATGGGCTATTCCACCAGCCAAGTAGGCGACCTTGTCGCAGAAAAACTCCTGAGTAATTCAGTAAAATAGCGCACACTATACATAAATAATAACCATCAAAAACTCGGTATCTATACTCTAATAGCGTACGCTAAATTCCATATGCACATGGCAATTTGTTAGAATTCTTTTTAAAGGAAAAAAAGGGGGAAAACTAATCGTATTATGATACGTTAGTAATTATGTGGTGTGAATTACCTATTAGAACCTGTTAGTCCTATGCTTTGGAAAACATTCTCTACAATAGACCGGTCTTCCTTCTTGCGGCACAAATGGTACTTCTCCGTCGTTACCGCAATCGGCGCATGTTATCTTATGCATAGGTCTAGAACTAAAACTCATTACTTTCACTCCTTCGAAACTAGTTATGCAGATGATAATACTAAGTAGAACCAGTGTATACTGATGTCTAGTAGGGACATGTCACATATGAACGTAGGCGTTTGAATTATTAATACACGCTAATTCAGTGCACGGTAAAATCTTTGTTTATGGCTCGCTCTAACGTCTATGGGTCATTTTGGTTTGTGTTTGATTATTTTCAGTCTTCCGGTTTTGCCTACGCTTACTTGCAGTTCCCCTCTGAAGGTTTTTACCCGTCCATTCTTAATTTGGATTGTGTCGCCGATTGAGACCATGTTTATTTGATTGTTCCAGAGTGGCATCTTTATGGATCCAGTTTCATCAGAGATTGTTGAGTTTGATAGGCCGAGAGGATTATGGTCAAATCTTGAATAGACTATACTGGCGATTGGTTTCTTGATGACCTTGGCTTTTAGATTGGCCCATTTAACTTTGGAATTTACATCTCTAATTTTCATATCAATTAATTTCAAATTATCCATTTTCCTTACTAAACCAGTTTCGTTCCAT
>MEZD01000023.1:0-242 GCA_001775955.1 Candidatus Bathyarchaeota archaeon RBG_13_38_9
GGGGTATATCAAAGATTCGAGAAAATGGTTAAGTAAGAAAGGATTTTTTGCGGTTGGAGGAAAATTGTTAGAAGATGTAATAAGAGCTCTTAACAAAGGTACTATTGGACTGCACGAGACCACATTCAGCGGTAGTGGCTCTCTAAATCTAGATTCTACGAAAAAATACGAACTGTCTGATGACCTAAGATTAGTGAATGTTCCAAGATCAATATTGAATGCGATTCAAAGAAGATATAGTT
>MEZD01000023.1:338-480 GCA_001775955.1 Candidatus Bathyarchaeota archaeon RBG_13_38_9
TTGATCTGAGCTCTACAATGAGGTATTCAACAATGTTCGGCGATATGAGTAGAATAGAGGCTGCAAAAAAGGCATTATGGAGCTTGTATTTATTGAATCAAAAATTTTTTCCCTCAGATTCAATCCACATAGTTGGTTTTGG
>MEZD01000023.1:576-720 GCA_001775955.1 Candidatus Bathyarchaeota archaeon RBG_13_38_9
ACACTTGATACTAAATCAGGGAAATTAGTTTACCTCTGTTATAGATATAGACAGGTTGATCAGTACATCGGCGAAAAGACAATACTGGAAGCACGAAAATGTCATAAACTAGGCATTGATATTGACACTATAATGGTTAGTGAG
>MEZD01000023.1:896-2051 GCA_001775955.1 Candidatus Bathyarchaeota archaeon RBG_13_38_9
AATAGATAATGAATGACAAGAGACTCTGCTGACTCTAACTATTTTGATTGGAATAATTCGTTTGAGGTAATCAAAAAAGCATACGATTCATCCCTTTTTGTACTTATAATAGGACCAAAAGGTACAGGAAAAACTAGCCTGGTTAGAAAATTTGCCTCGGATATGGGAAAGCGACTGTATTCAATTAACTTTAGCTTGAGAACACGTGAGTCGCATCTGGTGGGGACTAAAACCATGAACCAAGGAGAAGTTACATTTGTAGAGGGCATATTAATCAAATCCATGAGAGATGGTGGAATATTATATCTCGACGAGCTCAATGCGGCAGAAGCTGATGTACTTTTGCGTCTCGATGAAGCACTAGATGACAGAAGACAAATTGTCCTGAAAGAAGCTGACGGCCAACTAATCAATGCAATGGATAATTGGTTTGTATTTGCTACAATCAACCCACTTTCACACGAAGGTACAAAGGAGCTACCGCCACAAATACTAAGCAGATTTCCAGTAAGATTGAGACTTGAATATCCTCCGAAGGAAATTGAAAAGCAGATCATCAAATACCACGTAAACTTTGATACAGCTCAGGAAGGAGATATTGACAATGCACTTAAACTGGCCAACATCCTAAGAGAGGCTGCCTCACTAGAGGAACTATACTATAGTCCTAGTATCAGAGAGTCAATAGCATTTGCAAGGTTGTTATCAAACCAAGTATCGCCCATAAAAGCAGCTGAAGTAGTATATGCTAATGTTTATGATCAGTGGGGAGAAGTTGAATATAGAAAAGTAATGGACATGATAACGTCAATTTTTGCGTGAGAAGATGTCATTTTCCCATATTCAAAATTTTTCGTTACGAAATGATGTTTTAATAAATCTAGGAACGTTTCTATCTAGAAGATGGTCTGGAAACAATAAGGCAATTATTTTGTTGATAGAAGACAAAACCCCCACGACGAATTTAGAAAAAAATACGATTTTCATGCCTTCACTCAGATACTATAGTGGGACAGAATTTCAAAAATATCGTCAGTGGCGTGTCTCGTTGTGGTATGAATCGATGCGATTATCAAGCTCAACAAAAGTTCTTAGTAACGACCACGCTTTTGGATTCATTCTAAACTCAATTGAAATGAAGAGGATAGAAATTTT
>MEZD01000023.1:2129-2366 GCA_001775955.1 Candidatus Bathyarchaeota archaeon RBG_13_38_9
AAACTCATTATACGGCAAGCACAAGATTGTTGAAGCATTCTCTCAATACCTTTTAACTGGTTATGTAAAGGGTGAATTGTTCGGATCAGAATCAGATAGAGTTCAAAATGCCGCTAACGTTGCCAGAGAATTAATTGATGAATCAATAAAGAAAAACCACAAAACTGAATGGATAGAACACCAAATTCCCAAAATAATTAAAACACTTCAAATTGATTCTCTTTTTACAATCCCATT
>MEZD01000023.1:2414-2853 GCA_001775955.1 Candidatus Bathyarchaeota archaeon RBG_13_38_9
ACTTAAAGAAATAGAAAAAGTGATAAAAATCAGAAATAAAGTACCGGAAAAATCTTCAGATGACATAATTGCGGGGACCCAGATATTTAAAGAATACGAAAGTCTGGTAAAGGAAAGTAAAAAAACTGACAACAAGGGTTACTCTGCAATGGAACAATTTGGAGTAGAGGTTCCAGATAACGTTGATATAGACGAAAGCATAATTTATGATAATGATTTGATTACAAAGTTAAAATCAGTCATCAGATCCTGGAAAAGAGGATGGAGAGAAATGCATGATATTACTGGAGACGAGCTTGATGTAGAATCAATAATAGAGTCTCAACCAAAGCCATTTCTGGTGGATTTCAAAAATACAATAGACACCAAAATTGCACTTTTGTTAGATCATTCTAGTAGTATTGATGAATATGAGTTAGAGTATAAAAAAGCCACTGTT
>MEZD01000023.1:3026-3164 GCA_001775955.1 Candidatus Bathyarchaeota archaeon RBG_13_38_9
AATTTACAATCTCTTGTTACCATTGATGAAAACATATAAACCAGACATAATGATAACTTTAACTGATGGTGAGCCTTCTGACTATAATGCGGTTCGATCTACAATTAAGACCTACAAGATGAATGGAATTCACATGGT
>MEZD01000023.1:3176-3283 GCA_001775955.1 Candidatus Bathyarchaeota archaeon RBG_13_38_9
GGGGAAAACAGTCAATAACGCAATCAACATTGGTTTAAATTTGAAATACCTGGAGTATGAAAGAACTTTGGTTGTGAGCAAGTTAGATGAAATCCCAAAAAGAGTTC
>MEZD01000023.1:3622-3746 GCA_001775955.1 Candidatus Bathyarchaeota archaeon RBG_13_38_9
ATGAATGGACTAACATATGATGCTCCGGCTTTTGCCGCCAATAGTGCCTGATTTGATGAAAAAATCAAGGTTACATTTGTCTTTATTTTATTCTCAGCCAGTTTTCTTACTGCCTTTAGTCCAT
>MEZD01000024.1:0-1217 GCA_001775955.1 Candidatus Bathyarchaeota archaeon RBG_13_38_9
TAACCTATAATTGTAATCTGAAGTGCAAGATGTGTCCTTTTTGGAAACGTACTAGCTCCGATTCCATTCTATCGCAGGAGAAAGCGATTATAAAACAAATTTATAATTCTGGCGCTTGCGGAGTCGCTTTTGAAGGCGGAGAACCACTGCTTAGAAAAGATTTGCCTGAGATACTTGCATTTTCTAGGTCTTTATCCCTGCAGACAAGTCTCATAACCAACGGCACCTTACTCGAATCCAGAATCGACGAGATAGCACCATACATTAATGGTTCCCTTTTCGTTTCTTTGGATGGACTAGAACAAACACATGACTCGATCCGCGGAGTCAGTGGAAGCTTTGCAAAAACGTTACGGGGTATATGTGCAGCCAAAGACAAAGTGCCTCTAACCATAAACTCGACAGTTATGGCTGAGAACACAGAAGAGATAGAAGACATAGTCGTGCTAGCAAAAGAGTTGGATATAAAAATATCAGTAGCCATCGCTCACGAGTATTGTAACGCCAACGCCTCTTCACCGGATCCTGCCAAAATTCCTAAAATAGCTCATAGGCTTCTTGAAATGAAACTGGAAGGTTATCCTATTGTTAATTCTAGAGGTTACCTCAAAGTGATAGCAAAAGAGAAAAAATGGACGTGTAAACCATGGGCAATAATTAACATTGACGCATACGGAAATGTAGTTTTACCCTGCTATGTCCACAATGACTACGCAAGCACGGTCTCTATTTTTGAAAATGGTGTTAAAGATGCCGTTCACAAGTTCGACTGGAAAAAAGTTGAAAACTGCAAAAAATGCACTCTTCATTGTTATGTAGAACCTTCCTTGGTGTTATCACGGGATTTTCATACGTACCTAGATTGGCTTAGGAATTACAGGAGTAGATACGTACCAGACGAGTTGAATTCTTAAACTGGGAATATCGAGAAACCTTCTTTATTCCTTTTTTCCTGAACCTATAATGGTTTTAAGCAAGACTTAGGTGAAGATAAGCTGGTAAAAATACCCAATACCTATAAGCGGAGACAATCAAGTTTCATATCAGTTTTAAAGAATATGAGGGCTTGCATTGAAGAAAACTAAAATTTTGTGTACCATTGGTCCCTCCAGTCTCTCAAAACAAACAATTGAAGAAATGGTCAAAGCTGGAATGAACGGCGTTAGAATTAACACTGCATACGGTGATTTCAACCAATATGACTCTGTTATAGATAA
>MEZD01000024.1:1240-1657 GCA_001775955.1 Candidatus Bathyarchaeota archaeon RBG_13_38_9
CCTTAGTCTTCGATATTAAAGGTCCTGAGATAAGACTCAAGGTTACCCAAAAAAGAAATATTGACAAAGGGGAAGTAATTAAAGTTGGCTTCAATAGTGAGGCCATAAGTTTTAACCATGATTTTTACGATCAGATGAATATTGATGACATTTTATACATTGACAATGGAAAGATTAGGGCGCGAGTAGTTAAAAAAAATAGTCGAATGCTTCATTTGATTTTTCCTAATGGCGGTCTCATAGATAATGGTAAAGGCGTTAACGTTCCAAATAAACAACTTGCCACCCCAACATTTAGAAAAGAAGATTTGGAAATCATAAAGTTCGCGAAAGAACGCAATGTTGAATATTTTGCGCTTTCTTTTGTAAGAAACGCAGATGATTTAAAAAATTTGAAGTCTCTACTCAATGGTTTTG
>MEZD01000024.1:1928-2075 GCA_001775955.1 Candidatus Bathyarchaeota archaeon RBG_13_38_9
AATAAGAGATGAAGAAACTGTCTTGTTTACTTCCGCAGTAAGAACAACGCTGGAACATGCAAGCAATTCTATTGAAATACATCGATTAAATAACCTAGTATTTACTCCTCAACAACCATCTTCTTTGTCGGAATAATTGACTTTTGT
>MEZD01000024.1:2083-3671 GCA_001775955.1 Candidatus Bathyarchaeota archaeon RBG_13_38_9
CTTCAATATTGCATTTCTTGTTTGCTGCGAAATACCTTGCTTTTTGAGAATTTAATCTGCTAATAATTCCAATTTTACCTTCCTTTTAACCTAATTCAAGTCTTGTTCACTTTTGAAGATAACGACTGTTAAGTCTATTAAGAATACGCGACTGTGCTGTCACAGCAACAAAAAATGTTGGCAATTCAACTTTGTTCAGGTATTCGTTTTAGATTCAGTTATTTGATTTCAATTGTGCAGGGGGTCGGATTCGAACCCTCCACCCCAGTGGAGATATCACCTGCATTTCCCTTTTCTTCCCTTTCTTTCTCAAATAGGGAACTATACTTATTTCCAATTAAGGAATACGCCAATTCAAAAGGCAAAGAAAAGTAGCACTTACGTAATTCAATTCTCAGCTGAGATTGAACCTGTTCTAATCAACCTATACTTTGCGTCTTCATTTTTTGCTCTTCTGTTTCCTTTATTGCCTCGAGTTCGTTGCAGTAACTATTTAGGCATAATTGGAGAGGTAGCGTATCCAGTTGAAAAGGGCGATTGAAACTTGCCAATATTCTCTCTGATGACTCCGTAGCCTTTCTCTGCAAGGTCATTTGGCAAGTTTTCCAATTCCAGGTGTTCTCCTTCCTGTTGCTCTCCCCTATGTATGAGTGTTAGTTTGATAGTTGAACGCAATATTCCTTTATCTAAAGTTACATTTGTGATATCTCTGTAACTGTAGTCGGTATAATCCTTCTTTAAACCAAGCGCATGCGGATGCCTAAAAATTATCCTTTCATTGGTGATTATCACAGATTCAATATTAATTCGAGGATGATAGATTTTTTCTTCAATGTATAGCTCAATCTTTTCGTTTGAGCCAAGAATATTTTTAATATCATCTGGAGCAGTCATTATCAAAAACCAGCTTAAACAAGTATTCTTACTGGATAAGTAACGGACTATTTGGATAAATGGCTGTGTGACTGTGAACCTACATCAACACAAGTTTATAGGCTATTTGAACCATTAAGTATCTTGTTTGGAGTTGTGGATTTTGGGTGTCTTAGAAGATGTATTTGGGTTCATTACTTCTGGAAGCTTAGGCGGATTACCGCCAATTGTAATGATGATTATTCCATTTGTAATTGGATTGATTGTGGGTTATCTGGCTCATAAAATGCTAAAGATCGCGATTATTGCTGCGATTATACTGGTTGTAGTTGCTTATTTCGGGTTTTTCGGTTTAAGTATTGATGCCTTGAAAGGAGTCGCAGACATATATGGTCCTATAGCAATTCAATATGGCATACTACTAATGGGCATGCTACCTCTGGGCTTAGGACTCGTCGTTGGCTTTGTCATCGGCTTCGTATTATCCTAAACAAAAATTTTCTTTTTTTAGGAAAACTACTGGGAATCATTGACTGCAGGTGTGATAAACAATAGAAAGTGGTGCTGCAGAAAAGAAGAAAGACAAAACAACCAACTCTTGTGAATACACTTTACCAATAATCTCACGAGTTCGTGTATTCTTTGGAAGTCGCTCCAATCTTCTGCAACTGTTCAGTCGCATCAACATTTTCGTTAGTCACTCAAATACACCTGC
>MEZD01000024.1:3677-3819 GCA_001775955.1 Candidatus Bathyarchaeota archaeon RBG_13_38_9
CAATACACAGTAACAGTTAACCTTCTAACAACTCCTAAGGTTACGAGATTGGGAAATAACAGCAACCACCCCTAAAGAGCGATATGAAGCGCAAACGAAAACGTTTCAAGAAGTCTCAGATTGGTTCTCCTTTCTTTACGCG
>MEZD01000024.1:3938-4113 GCA_001775955.1 Candidatus Bathyarchaeota archaeon RBG_13_38_9
GTTTGGTCATGGCGTAGATTACGCTTGAGAAGTCTCCGGCAATGGCGCAGTTTACTTCTTTTTTCCCCGATTCAAGATAAGCGTAGTATCTGTGATGACCGTCCAAGACTGCATATTTGTGAAATTTTGGATGACTAACAACGATTAAAGGCGCAATTTTCTCGCCATTTTTTTT
>MEZD01000024.1:4273-5286 GCA_001775955.1 Candidatus Bathyarchaeota archaeon RBG_13_38_9
TCGTGAAATTTTGAACATTTTTTTCCAAATATTGCGCATCTCCCATCCCTACAGGTGGTTAATTATAAGGTTTCTCAGACTTCTGTGGTTACCCAAAAAAGTTATGATTCTCGTTGTTAGGTCAACTATTTGGTCATCAAACAATCTTGAAACCACCAATGCAAATACGAATGATCCAATGGCTAGGATAATTCCAAGGGTGAGGTCTATGGCGCCGAAAACCAGAATGCAGCCGAAGGTGAGTATGGCACTTAATATCCCCATTAGGGTTGCTCTAACAACAAAATATAGTCTTTGCTTCCAAGTGGAAAGCAGCAGCTCCTTGACAATGGCAACTTTGCCCATGTTTTGCTCATCTTGGTTTGAAATTTTGTCCAAGGTTGCCAATAGTTTTCTTGCGCGGTCTGTATCTGTAAAACGTAGGATCTTTTTTATTTCGCTTGACCCTTCCAAATCTTTCCCATCGTTTTTTCCAATTAAGGAGGCAAGTTTCTGAGCAATTTCATCTGTCTCCTTGTCGAGCGAACTCTGAATCTCATCAATAGGCGGATCTCCGTTTTGAATCATCTTATATGATTGCTCCTTCACAGATGTTTTCTTAGTCACAGGTGATTTCAATTGCTTCTTTATGAAGATCAAAAGCACCCCAAAGAGCAGTGCAGCGATGACGGCTGAAGTGAGACCCATGATTGTCCAAGCCATCCATACAGGCATGAAGGTGCTTAGAAACTTGATCGACCCAATGAGTAGAAAGAGAGAGGCAGACACGGCTAATAAAATTACGAGGGCCACCAAAACACTGACAATTATGCCTGAAATCAGCAGTCTCTGCAGGCGTTTCTTAAGGGCATCCTCCGTTTCACGCAAGTATTCTCTGAGAATGGATTTTACCTCATTAAGTAACAAGTAAATGATTTCCTTTAACGACGACAACTAATCCTTACCCCTTCTTTCAAGTTCTTGTTTTTTGGTTTTACCAGAAACCTATTTTGGCTTTAACGGTTACTTGGGCA
>MEZD01000024.1:5373-5443 GCA_001775955.1 Candidatus Bathyarchaeota archaeon RBG_13_38_9
AGGAGTTATTGTTCCTACCATAACGGCCAACGCCGGTATCTCTATGAGAGTCGTGCCAGCCTCATCCTTC
>MEZD01000024.1:5464-6011 GCA_001775955.1 Candidatus Bathyarchaeota archaeon RBG_13_38_9
CCTTCATGAATCAGTTCCTTGATTTTCCCTACAAGATCTTCTGAGCGGACTGTGTACTCTTCTTTAACTCCTATGGGAGCCCCGCAGTTTGAACAGAATTTGGCCCCTTCAGACAGTTCAACTCCACAATTATCGCACTTAACCATTTTTATTCTCTTTCCTGGTGCATCTATTTAGTTGATTTTTCTCTTTTTACAACGAAAGCGATTTTGACTACTGCTCTGTATTCAACGATCTTGCCGTTTTCCACCGTCGCTTTACAACTTTTCACGTAGATGGATTTTATGTTATCAACTGTCTTTGCAGCTTCTGCCAACGCAACTTTAACAGCGTCTTCCCAATCCTTTGGTGAGCTACCTATCAGCTCAATAATTTTTACAACTGTCATGCTTTTCATTTCTCCTTATAGTCTAGTTTTATCTCCATAGCTTTTTGCCAGTTATAAGCCAAACGAGGATCAAGATTACTGCGATTACGAGCAGGATGTGAACTAATGCACCTATGCCGGGCAATGCGAAGAAACCAACTAACCAAAGTACCACAAGAA
>MEZD01000025.1:0-702 GCA_001775955.1 Candidatus Bathyarchaeota archaeon RBG_13_38_9
GTTGTTTAGATAAACTTAAACTATTTATGATTAGTTGATGAGCCGATATTTCTTCGTTCATAACCTCAATAACTTTTTTGGAATCTTTAATATTCTTTTGTAGGTTTAGAATATCTTTAGCTAACTTAGCCTTACATTCCTTTTTATGCTTTTCCGTAATAGATTGACGACAATCCTTACAGATGCTTTGGTCTGGCATTGGAATTTTTAGCTCTTCCAGCTCAGCAGTGTCATTCGTAATACTTACAGTATGATGAATAACTTGTTCTTTCTTCAAACTTATTTGCTCAGACAGAATGTCTATCTGTGAATAATCCAATTTGATTAGATCAATTTGTTGTTCTTTTAATAATTTGATTTCGGCAATTAGGTCTTTAGCCGCCTTAGCGATATTAGATGTTTTAGAAGTATACTCTTTAACAGAGATCTCAAGTCTAGATTTCTCACCTAATAGAGTTTTTTCCTTTACCAAAAGTGAAGAAAACTTACTTTCTAAATTAGAATGCTCATTAACCAACGTATTAAGTTCGCCATTAAAGGTCGCTAATCTGGTTGTTAGGTCTTCTGCTTTCGTGTTTCTATCTAATAGATCTTTGTTTAAAGTAACGAGTTGATTACTTAGTGTCATTAGATGAGTATCTAAATCTCCTAGATTAGTAATCAGAACTCTATGGCGGTCAATCTCACGACTTAGACCACTAG
>MEZD01000025.1:753-992 GCA_001775955.1 Candidatus Bathyarchaeota archaeon RBG_13_38_9
CATCCTTTAAAATTCCTTTGCGTCTTTCAGGGGTCGCGGTGGTCAGACCAGTGAAATCGTTCTGTAGAAAATGAATGGTGCTTCTAAAAGATTTGAAGTTCAACTTGATCAGCTTAGCTAAGTCCTTTTCGGTATCAGCTGCGCGGCGACCTGAAATATCTTTCCAAAATCTCTCTTCAGTTACTGGAGAAACAATATCGCTATAAGTATGGTCATTATCAGTCGAATCTACCACTAGA
>MEZD01000025.1:1073-1493 GCA_001775955.1 Candidatus Bathyarchaeota archaeon RBG_13_38_9
CGAGCTACTCTATATTCAATGCCGTTAACAATGAAATCCAGCGTAATCTTACAAGAATTGGTATCATCTCTGATAATCTTCTCTAGATTTACATCTGCCTGGTTAAATAATACATACTCAATAGCTTTGAAAATGGTTGTCTTGCCGACACCATTAGATTTCAAATCATTATTATCTATTTTCCCAACGATAAGTGCGGCGCTGAACTCTTCAAAATCAATAAAGCTTCTATCGTGGCACATAAAGTTTTCTATGTACAGTCTAACTGGCTTCATTCTTTTGCCTCTTCTTTATAGGCTGTATACATTTCCATAGCCAATTCGATAAACTTGTCTTTGACTTTGCTATCCACGTACGTGCCTGCGTACGCTTTTATGGCTGAAGATACATCCATTTTAGTGTTGACAGTATTGTTACTGT
>MEZD01000025.1:1595-1871 GCA_001775955.1 Candidatus Bathyarchaeota archaeon RBG_13_38_9
ATAATAATATGCTTCTTATGGTCCGACTCTCCAAAATTAGAAAGGTCCATGCTACCTGCATGAGCTATGTATGGATTTTTCTTTTGCATAACTTGAGGCTTATGAACGTGACCCATCCAAACATAGTCATATCCTTCAAACATATTGAGCGGACAGAATAGTTCGTTTGCAATATCATCGATTTCATCGCCAACCGGAATCGATCCCTCGATGGCTAAATGTCCCACCAAGACCTTTTTGTAAGTGACAGGGATACTTGCCAGTTCGTAGACAAGA
>MEZD01000025.1:1894-2164 GCA_001775955.1 Candidatus Bathyarchaeota archaeon RBG_13_38_9
GTCAGCGTTCACGCTCACGGCAAATGACTTTCTATCACGGAATGGCACAAAAGTAAAAGCAGTGCTTCCGATAAGGATGGTGTCAATGTCTTTATAGACGCTAACGTTATCTAATTCAACTTCGCTGATAATATCCAGCGGAGAATTGTAGACGTAACCGCTACGAAAACAATCATGGTTACCCATGATAATGTGCACGTTTACATCATATGCTTGGCACTTCTTAAGCCAAGCAATGAAAATTGTAATCAAGACTGGATGAGGCTTTGG
>MEZD01000025.1:2236-3570 GCA_001775955.1 Candidatus Bathyarchaeota archaeon RBG_13_38_9
TAATAGGTTTTGCTGATCGACAATCCTACTATTTAGAGTAGCACCAACACCGGATTTACCGATATTTACGCCTTTCCCCAGATGTGGATCGCCTAAGATTATGGCGTTAGACATTATAAGAACTTATCTCTTCCTTCAATTGGTCGACAACGCGTCGCAAAGCTTCATTGCTAAAGTCTTTGTGTTTGAGATTCAGCTCATCATATACCGAGCAGATATGCTCGATGAAACATTGAGCTTTATGATCCGGATTCGCTTGTGAAAACTCTCGAACTACGGTGGAAAATTCCATCATGATCTCAAGTTTTTTAGTAAACATTTGTCTATCGAAAATATTATCGTCATCGGTGTCGTCACCGAATAACTCTAGAATTTTCATAGCAGCTTTGACTTTACTACAGTTATCTAAACCCGCAATAAGATCACAGGGCGCAACGCCCGTCTTACATCCGAAACACCAAAATGTATTCGTCTGAGGATAAAAGTAAAAAGAGCCAGAGCTTTCGCGACCGCCCTGATGAGAAGAGAATGGACAAACAATTCTTCTATTGTTGTCGTCTAAACGTAAACTATAATGCTTGAATAATTTCAGTAGTGGAACAGTATTAGCACGATTGATTAACTCGTGGTAATACTCTTTACCTGTAAAAGATGCTGTAAAACTTCCAGCTTCCCCTGATGTCTCGCTGTCGCTAATGGGTCCACTTGAATTTTGTATTGTGCGCATAGTTGTGAATACTTACTGTAATTTTCTTTTTCTGACGCTATTAGCGCTAAAATTATGTCTTTAGTCATTGTAAGTTATTCACTGATCTTTTTATTGTCAAGTGCCTTTGCAATTTCTTTAGTTATTAAATCCGATAAAATTGCGGGACTGGAATTTTTCTCCATTTGCAAAATGGCATATTCCAACTTATTAATCCTATCGCGTTGAGCTAAACTTGTTTTGAACAATAAAGTAATCCAGCTCAAAGAGCCCATTCCTTCGAGATCATTGCCATCGCTATTAATTTCAATAGCTAATGCAATCATTTCAGATAAAACCTCGCGCTCCATTTCATTAGCAAAAATACTACGATTGGATGGTAATGTTTTATCTTCAGTTAGTTTTCTAAATTTTAATGCAAGATCCGAGGCTCTCTGTTTATATCCAGTTCCCTTTTCTTCTCGTGCATGTACCTTCTGATCCAATTCTTGCTGAGTCGGTTTTTTAGGTACAGATTCAAAAATAGATTTCTGGCTACTAACGTTCTTTAATCTTTCTTTTTTAGGAGCGGGATTCTTATCGTCATCCTCATCATTTTCAAATGGACGTGACATGTGATCCTTTATTT
>MEZD01000025.1:3589-4399 GCA_001775955.1 Candidatus Bathyarchaeota archaeon RBG_13_38_9
GGTACTCTTGAAACTACAATGTATTTATCAACACTTTCGACTACATAACTCTTACCAACTGCCTCTTCTAAAGAAGGTAGGGCTGAAGAAGCTGATGCAACTAAATATAGTTTGCTTGGTTCAACAATGGCTGGTCTACAATAATGACTTACAGTTTGACCTGGAAGGGCAAACATTTGAATTTCTTTGAATCTGATCTCATTCCAAATGTCACCCGCTTCGGTGCCGGCAAGCACTTCTTCAACGGTTGGCTTTGCGGGTTTTTCAGATACTTGAGCAGGTTCTTTAACAATTTTCTTGGACATATATTTCTCCGTAATAAGGATTCAACTACCATTACATATATCAGCGACCGCGCGCTTAAAAGCACTGGTTAATACTAAACCATTGATTCGTTTGACTTCCTTACCATTATTTAATATAATTATAGTTGGAATAGAATTTATATTAAATCGAATTACTTGATTTTTAAATGAGTCAATATCAATAGCCATAAACTTAATATTCTTGAATTTATCTTCCATCTTATCTATCATTATAAGCATTTTTTTATGATACGGCATCCAGGAAGCATAAAAATATAAACCTTGAAAAGAATCTTCTAACTTGATTTCAGATTCGGAAGTTACGAATAACATTAGCTTATCTTCTTGGGATGCGCCGCTCTAGCTTTTTCTTCTAGTTTATTGATAAAATCTTGAATATCTTTCGATTTATCAACTTTTTCTAATATATCTTTTGAAGCCTTGGTAGCAATAGCTTCTAGTTCTTTAGCATATTCTTCTTTATTAAGAATGTTTTTCTCAAACA
>MEZD01000025.1:4500-4717 GCA_001775955.1 Candidatus Bathyarchaeota archaeon RBG_13_38_9
CCGCAACATTTTTTATATTTCTTGCCAGAACTACATGTACATGGCTCGTTTGGTCCAACCTTAACTTTGTTGACCACTGGCACCAATTTGGGAGCCATATGATCGAAAAACAAAGAAGAGTTTAGATGATCTATTTCATGTTGGCAAACAACTGCCAATAATCCAGTTGCCACAAAACTATATGGCTCAATTAGATTATTCACGACGTGAACCTCTT
>MEZD01000025.1:4902-5570 GCA_001775955.1 Candidatus Bathyarchaeota archaeon RBG_13_38_9
GCATTCGGACTAACAACTTTTTTTAAACAAGCAGAGCATGTCTTTTCTGTTAAAGAACAGAACTCACACAATATAGAAATGCTATTAAATACATCGCTCTGGCAACGAGAACATTTTTTCATCGTATGCAAAAAGGATAATTTAGAACAATTAGTGCAGAACATTATAATTGTATAATTATAACGCCACGCTCATAAGAATCTTCTTCTATGATAGGTTGCTTGTATTCTGGAGTCGGAACATGCAACTCTATATACAGCGGTAAAGGTTCAATTTCTTTACGTTGCGGCTCGTGGATGAATGGAAAAAAATCGGTCATAACCTACTCCATTAATGTTGCGTTACTTTTTATTAAGATCTTTAAGAATATCAGATGCTTCGCTGAATAATTGTTTTACTTCAGAGAACTTCAAATAAGAATTTACGATGTCACGAGCTTGACGATAATCATCGGCTGGATCACAAGCATCTAAACAGGTTTGGCAAATCTTAAAATTTGATGAATTGATTGAAGACGCAACTACGTCTTGTAATTCACTAGCATCAAATTCTGCCGCACAAACTATGCAATTAGAGCTTACCGTGGTCATGGTCCATCCTATATATCATTCGTGAGAGACTATATAGTATTCGGTAATATTGAATGAAAAAAAGGTATAATATTCATC
>MEZD01000026.1:0-612 GCA_001775955.1 Candidatus Bathyarchaeota archaeon RBG_13_38_9
GGGTATCCTATAGAGGAGAGTACTTTGCAGGTCATTCTCAGCTAACTCATTCAATTCTAATACTTTAAGTCACTTCTGACCACTCGAAAGTCTGTCCTAATCATAGGAAAAGTATGTTTAGAGTGTATTAAAAGTGCCTCAAAAGTAGTTGCCACTTTTAGCCTGATTCAATCCCTAGTAGAGATTACTAGTATAAGCGAAATTTATGGGTGCCAGTTAAACTGTTGATTCTTGAAGCAGTTACAAACTCCTCATTCGCCTTTTCTTCCTACCCTTTTAAAATCACCCACTTAGAGCGGATTATCACTTTTAAGGTACAATTTGTATTATATTAGAACTCTTTACCTTACATTCTCCATTCTAAAATGTATGGGCGGGTGACATGCCCTGGTATGCAGGTTTGCCTATGCTGTAGGATACGGTTTGCCGAGCCGGAAACCTATGCTCCTGCTCACGGTGGAGGTCTTCTGGTAGTCCAGCATAGCTGAAATCGTCCTAGAGGCTCCTACAGTGATTTTAGTAAACTGTTGATTCTAAAACGAAAATAGATCAAAAAAAGCACTTGACATTATGCGGAGCTATGCTACACTGGTCTTGACATGGTTCGAGAAC
>MEZD01000026.1:621-1976 GCA_001775955.1 Candidatus Bathyarchaeota archaeon RBG_13_38_9
AGGGTAGGATAGATGGACCTACCGTTACTCGTGTCCATAGTCCTAGAGGTAGTATCGTGCTACAAATCAGTTGGAAGTGTACCAAAACTGTGACGCATCCTCAGACTCAGAAGAATGTAAGTCGAGAATGCACAGTTTCAAACAACTATGTTGATCCCAAGAGTGAGGATTGGATTGAAGACGCTTTGCTCATATGTGGAGGCGATTCTTCATTGGCTGCGAAGGTCTTCAACTTCGGCCTGAAATCTTGGGTTCGGCAACAGGAAACCAACAAACTCGGCAAGGTCGATGAAGTGTCAAAGGGCCTGAAAAAAGCAATCGACGGTTTTGTGGCGATGGGGCTGGATGAAGCTGCCGCCAGAACAATGATCCTGGCAAATCCTGACCTAAGTTCGAAACTGGCGAATGCCAAGTTTGAACAGTTCATTGAAACGGGTATTGAGGATTTCTCAGCCTACCAGCTTTCGGATGCTGATGAAAAGGGAGTCAAGACTTCAAGATTTCCCGACGTAACCGAGGTTGGCAGCGATGAGGAGAAGAAAGAAGACGAAGCATAGCTGATTCTGAGGAGGTCTGGAGAAATCCGGGCCTCCAATTGAGTTAGTTAGACCTGAGGAGGTAAAATGGTTTACATTACAGATTGTAAGATCACTCTTGGTCCTGATGGGACGTATATGGTCAAAACTAAAGTCTGTAACGTTGCAAATCCAATCATCGTGAAAGACTGGTCTGGTCAATTGACTGCTGCTGCGACTGAAACACTTAATGGTCTGTTGCAGCAGATTGTATATCAACTGGAGTATACCAACATGAAGGTAAAATCCGTATGATCCCAACATTTGACATTTGGCTGGAGGATTCACAGGGGCGCCAGTTCAGACGTGCTAACTTCTATGACATCGCAGACAGCAAAGAATCACACGTCACGGGTTACTGTCGTATGTAGGCGATAATTGAACTCCAGGATGTAAGTTGTTATGGTCCTATGCTGATGGAGCTCGATCACTAACCCACGTCACCTTACCCCATAGTTCATCATGGGGTAATCCTTTGCATCCTCACAGTTTCAGATAATAGGGTCTTAATATCTCATTGTCCTAATCAACAGACTACGTTGAATACCCTCACATCGTGACTATCACCCACCTTGACTATCAACATGCTACACTATCAATCGCGTTAACAGTTAACTTGGCTAAGGGTATATGTGCTTCATATTCAACACGCTCAAGCATTATAGTTCTATACGTTCTAGTATTCACAGTACTTTTGTCCCATTACTCATAGTATCACTAGTATGTATAGTAGTACCGGTACTCCCCAAAATATGAGGGATTATAGATATATAGCACTAG
>MEZD01000026.1:1984-2573 GCA_001775955.1 Candidatus Bathyarchaeota archaeon RBG_13_38_9
CTCATAAGCGTGTGTTTCAATTTTAGATCTACTTTAAATTTTTTAAAATTTTTTTCTACAGTTGAGCGTTTTATTTTATATGATGGGTCGGCCTCCTTCGGCTTCTGTCTGTAACCTGTTGAAAACAAAGGAAATTTTACCCTTGACATATCCTTATTATATGTTATGCTATGTTGGGTTGAATAGGTATCTCCTCGGATCATATGGGAGAGGTGTAATAAGCCTCTCCCCTTTTTAAATTATGAGATGGACGATCAATGGGTTTTAGCAAGTCGTTTAATAGATGTAATAACTATCATAATTGCGATAACAAGTGTAATCGTTTCAACTCGACAAACGGTAAAATCTTTAGGAGAGAAAATAGTTACATTAAATGAAACGATTGAAAGACAACGCAGAGATACTTGCAGAATGATTGATAATATTATAAAAACTACTCAACATCATGAAACAGAAATTGCAAGAATTAAAGAAAGATGTACATTACTCACAAGCAGAGGAGAAAGTTGCATTAGAGAGGGTTAGAAATTCTCCATTAGACAAAATTCTTAAGGAGGATGAAGATGCCAGTCCTAAGAGCAATGGAAGA
>MEZD01000026.1:2582-2898 GCA_001775955.1 Candidatus Bathyarchaeota archaeon RBG_13_38_9
TGATGTTGAGGCGGTTTCTCGTGTTACACGAAATTTACCTTATACATCACTTGAAGACTCACTGGAGCAAAATAATGCTGGACCTCAAGATGTAGCGCGGGTTGTTGGGAGTATTTTAAATTTTAGTGACTCAGAACATCTGAAATTGAAAGCTGCTCAACTTGCAATTGAGTTTAGAAATCTTGGTGCGAAGAAAGATGAGAATAAAGTTATTTTTAACTTAGTTGGGAATAATATCACACTCAATAATTTGATTGTACAGGAGTAATTATAATGCACTCATGTGAAGATAATGTACCTGAAGGATATACAATAG
>MEZD01000026.1:2906-3221 GCA_001775955.1 Candidatus Bathyarchaeota archaeon RBG_13_38_9
ACAAAAGATCTTAGTGGAGAATTAATTAAAGAATGGAAATGTCCTGATTGTGGGGATGTTTATTCAATTGTACAGGAATAAAAATGTCTACTGGAACAGCAGAATCTAAACAAGAAGCAATTGGTGTAAACAATACTTTTACTTTGTGTGTTAAAGAAGGTAATTTTGTAAACACTTACAATATTACCGCAGATGATCTCCAGAAAGCTATTGAAAAAGGTAAGAAATATTGTGAAGGATCTGGAGCACGACGGCGATTTATTCACGTTCGGCCTTTTATTCTCGACACGGAGAAAAAACTTAATGAGGAAGTTA
>MEZD01000026.1:3501-4200 GCA_001775955.1 Candidatus Bathyarchaeota archaeon RBG_13_38_9
TGGCAATAAACATACGCAGTCGTGAACTTTTCAGGTCTTATGCAAAAGGGTTTGATATACCAGGTGGTGCGCCAATTTTTGACAGTACAAAATCATATAAATATTGGAGAGATGAGTTTCTTGTAGAAAATCCAAATTATATCGGCGTAAAAGCTATTACAAGTCCTGCTGGTGTAACAGTTCTTGTGAACTACATGGCTCGTTTTGTGGAGTATCCTTATGGTATTTTTCACATTAATGGAAAACCAGTAGTTGACCGATTTATCGTTACACGTGAAGAAGCTCTATTGTTAAATCTCCCACGTGGTGATGAAGGATCACTTTATGCTGGCACACGCCCAGAAGATTTTGACGGTTTTCCGCTTGATTGCCCGCTTAGTAATGGGGAATATATTGGTAAACTTAATCCATTTGTACCTGAGCAGATTTTAACTCCTGCTGATAAGTTAGATTCTGTAAAGGCTGATGAAGCTATAACAGCAAAATTAAGTCGGATTGAAGAGAAGATTGATTTGTTGCTCACGTGGAAGCGATGATTGACAGGTTATTTATCTGGAAAGTTAAGAAGTGAGTCTTCAACTTGACTTCACATTTAAGAGTGGATTTCAAGAGAATATTTTTACATCAACTTATCGTCACATTGCTGGATCAGGGGGATATGGAAATGGTAAAACAACTGCATTTTGTATGCGGAGTTTA
>MEZD01000026.1:4587-4729 GCA_001775955.1 Candidatus Bathyarchaeota archaeon RBG_13_38_9
CAACCCGCGGATAACAATGAATTTTCTAATAGAAACCGGATCAATGAATTACTACGTAACCATGTTGAATCAAAGCATCCTGTTACGGATCAATATAATGCGCCAAGAATGTATTTTATAATGCGTTCTGAGGATTATCCTT
>MEZD01000026.1:4767-5556 GCA_001775955.1 Candidatus Bathyarchaeota archaeon RBG_13_38_9
AAGCGTAAGATGATTGGGACTGATAATGGAAAGCCGTTGTTTTCTGATGATCGAGATGAAAAAGTTATAGATCATGGTTATGATGTTGTAAGGTATCATGTGAGTATTCATACACAAGGTTCAAAAGATCCGCGGCCAAGAGTACCAGAAAACTCATTTGAGATGCTGCGAAGGAATGCAATTCAAAATAATAGACGCTGAGACGCTGTAGATATAGGATTTTATGCCTGACGAAACTCCAGTAAATGTTTGTCTTTCACAATGGCGTGCTGCGTCAACATACCATGAACAATGGTGGAATAGATTTCGTGTAACTGATAATATTCGTTATTATGAGGGTCAACAGTGGGCAGGTTACAGCAATTATTTTCGCGACTCATATCGTCCTTGCGTAGTGAACTTAGTATTTTCTACAATAGAGGTTCAGTTACCTTCTCTTTTATTCTCAGAACCTATTTTCAATATCACCCCAAAGAAAACAACTTCAAATCCCGAGTTAGAAACGCGCCGCGCCCAACTTCAAGAAGCTGCATTAAATACATACGTCACAGATCCAGACAGTTTATTCGCTCAGGAAGTTGAAGATGCAATTATAGATTCTTATTTTGCTTTTGGTCTACTTGAAGTTGGATTTGATTCTAATTATATTATCAATCCAAATGCTAAAAAACCCTATTTAAGAAAAGATGGAACTTCAATTCAAGATGCTACAGGTAAAGATATTGTTGAACCTGAGGAAATCCCAGAATATGAACAAGTCTTCGTAAAACGAATTCATCCAGCACAATT
>MEZD01000027.1:0-2109 GCA_001775955.1 Candidatus Bathyarchaeota archaeon RBG_13_38_9
GGCTTCTTTTCGCTTCAGTTCTTGCATACCGTGTTTCAAAGCCTATCTTATACACTAGAAAAGAAAAGAGAACTCATGGACAAGAAAGAAAGATCGAGGGCGTATTAAAGCCAGGAGACCCTATCATCATCCTCGATGACCTTATAACAACTGGAAAAAGCCTTATTGAAGCCATAGAATCACTAAGGGCCGAAGGCGGGATAGTAAAAGACGCGTTAGTACTAATTGACAGGCAAGAGGGAGGAAAAGAGAACCTGAAAAAAATCGGAGTCAATCTTCACTCATTTATGAACATCACTAAGATTGCTAATATACTCTACGAACAAGATGTGATTGAAAAAGAAAAATATGATGAAATAATTAAGCAGTCCATTGATGAGGAGTAACTAAGATGAGATTCCTTACCATAGGTTTGGGTCACTGTGGAGGAAAGATCGCAGACGATTTCAAAAGAGCAGCGATCGACAAGAAAGGCATGATAATGGATGTCTGTGCAATAAACAGCGACATAGCTGATTTAGCAACACACAAAAATATTCCAGAAGATAACAAGTTACTTATCGGCAGTGGCCGAGGCGCAGCAAAGAATTGGAAGGAAGGGAAGGATGCCGCGTTACAAAATGATACCAACATTAAATCTCTAATCTCAAAATTGGTAAGCGCAGATACGGATGTGATTCTACTAACCTTGGGTGAGGGTGGAGGCACTGGATCTGGTGTAGCACCAACAATCGCCGAAATTATTAACGACTTTGGAAAAACATGCATAGCAATAGTCACACTACCTTTTGAGACGGAATCAGTTAGATCTAAAGTGAACGCAGCTATGGGAATTGATATGTTGTATAGGCAAGAATCGGTCAAAGCAATAATATGTATTGAGAATGATAAGCTAACTGCACATTATCCCAACAAGTTGTTGACTGAGGCCTATGAAAAAGTCAATCAGGTTGCAGTCCAGACCTTTCTTGATTTGATAGATCTTGCACGAATGCCCAGCAGAGCTGATAGGATTGATGAGTCAGAACTAGCATCAATATTTGAATATCCTGGCTTTGCGACCTTAGCGAATTTTAGAACTCAAGCAAACATGGTAGAAGATGTTGCTACAACTCTAAGGCGTAGCTGGGACTCTAGCCTTTTCGCAGAAGTAGATCCATCAACAGCATCTGGAGTAATATTTGGTGTTCAAGGACCAACTCACTTATTCACCACCATTCAAGTGGACTCGATTAGACGTGCTCTACACGAGCTTCTTGCTGGCAAAGATGCGATGCTAGGAATATATCCTTCAGAACATCTAAGATGGGCTTCTTACATTGGCATTCTAACTGGTATGGATGTTCCGAAAAAGATAAGCGCCCTTCTTGAAAAGGCAAAAGATGAATATCGACAACATGAAAAAATACTGGAAGCCAAAGCCAAGTCCAAAAAAGAAGGTCTAGGATTCAGACTTGAAGAAGACCTATCTTTACAGAAACCCAGCCAAGTTCTGGCTAAACCCAAAATACAAAGAACCGACTTGGAAAAACTTGCAGATACTAGTAACAAAAAAGTGAGTAATAATAAGAATATTCTACAGGCGATTGATGTAATTAGCTCAAAGAGAGGAGAACGAATAACTTTAGAAGAACTCACAGGATTACTACAAAATGAAGCAAATGCTGAGGATGAGCGTTCAGCGATTTCTATGATCTTGGAGTTGCAAAATCGAGGATATATAGTGGAAGTAAAAAAGAATCTCTATCAAATAGCCTGATCAATAATAAATATAAACTGAATTTTTATTGAATTGGTCTAAATAATATTATATCTACTTCCTGATTTTCATCTATCCCCTCAATGTTTTCAGGGATTATCAATAATCCATTAGCATGGATCATGCTTGATAAAATTCCAGATCCTGTCGTTCTCACTGGTTCAGCAATATATTTTCCATCAGCATCAGAAACTTTAACTCTTACGAAACTACGCATTCCAACATTTGATGCTATTCTTCTCGTAACTCTAGCTCGTACCCGAGGCTCCATCTCATATGTAGAGCCTAGCATCTTTGCAATTAATGGTCTGGCAAAAACATAAAAACCGATCATTGCTGCAACAGGATAA
>MEZD01000027.1:2143-43018 GCA_001775955.1 Candidatus Bathyarchaeota archaeon RBG_13_38_9
GTACAGGTTCAGCTCCAATATCAGTAGTCATCGCTGCTAGGACAAGACTATTAATTTCTACGATCTTTCCTTCTTGATTATTGGAATCTAGAGATGTGAGCTCATTTCCTGTAGAAAGGATCCCAATTTTCGGTTTTTTAAATACTTCAACCGATCTGATTCTGAGGGCTCCCAGCATACCGATGTCCTGGGGCTTCAGTTTCATTCCCTTTTTTAAAATTAGTTCTCCTTGTTTGACATCTTCTCCTTTCCAAGATACATCTTCACCTGGAGGTACGGATTTGCATATTTGGATCATACCAGGCTGAATCGCATCTGTATATTCCACCATAACAACGGCATCCGATCCTTTTGGTATTGAAGCTCCAGTAGGAACATAAGTTGCCTCACCCGAAGTAATGGTGAATTCCGAATTAGTAGCTCTGGATTTCAACCGAAGAAGTATTGGATTGCTTGGTGATGCATTGAATGTGTCTATCGCAGATACTGCGTAGCCGTCTACAGCAGATTGATTATTCTGAGGAAGATCATATTTTGCCTTAATATCGCATACGAGAACTCTATTAAGAGAGCTTTTGATTGGTAGAATTTCAGAATCAAGAATATTCATTCTAATTGATCCGTAAAGCATCTCCAAAGCTTCATCAATTTTTACCATCTCACAAGATTTTATGTGTGATGTCATGTTGAATTCTTTTTCCCTTAAATGGTTGAATTAGTTTTGTATAGATGCTTATGTTTCTTAGTTCAATTTGTATCGTATCGTCATAGATGGTATATGTTAACGATTTAATCGAGGAATTGTGAAAGATAGATCCAATTCTTCTAATTTTTCTTCTTTTGGAATCCCTCTTTCAGTCCACCCTCTTTCTTCATAATAGTTTTTAAGCATCAATTCGAGTTCCACAATTTGTCCTTTACTTCCACCATCGTTAAGAGGTTCTTCTAGAAATCGTTTCGGAAGTGTATCATCTGATTTAGTTGCCCCACAAGTTATGTTAAACACTCTTTTCAAATTGTAAGTTCTTTCACCAACTTTTAGGAATTCATCCAATTTCATATCCCACCCTGTAACCATGTTAAGCATTGAAAGGACTGATGCAGGTGGGAGAAAGGCGAACTTGCACATAATTAAGGAGTCCATTATATCATGCCAGTTTTGGACTGCTATTACCGGAAAGGCTTTGTCATCAGTTGTGAAGCGTTCATATCTCTTGTGGATGCCTAGGTCTGGTACTCTCTCTCCTTGTTCGATATGATAGACAAGACCTCTAAGGTGACATGCTCCTCTGTGAGATGTTGCATATTGTAGTCCTAGCCCTTTGAAAGCTCTAGGATCGTGCATAGGTATCTCCAAACCTTTGACATGAAGAGCAAATTCTTCCGCTTCTTTATCAATTTCTTTTGCAGCTCGTTTGACACCTTTCGCTAGGATTTTGCCGAATCCTTTTGTCTTTCCAATTTGGTGTAGTGTGTTGATTATGGCGTCGCCATCACCCCATTTCAATGTGAGGCCTTCCATATTCTCTTTGGAAATCAAACGCTTTTCGTAGCATTCCATTGCGAAGGCTATCACGCTTCCAGAAGATATTGTGTCCATTCCATATCTATTACACAGCTCGTTACCAATGGCTATGATGTTCAGGTCATCATTAAGACAGAGTGCTCCTAAGGAGGCGCATGTCTCATATTCTGGACCTGATCCTTCTTTTCTTGTACCTGATTCATTTCCAGTTATGTGTCTCCCACATGCTATTATGCATCGATAGCATGCCCATTGCTTTTTAAGAATCGATTTTGCCATGGCTTCACCACTGATTTTTTCTATGCCCTCTGTCCAAGAACCTTTGTTGAAATATTTTATCGGGACGTCTCCGTATTCGTGCATCATGGTCATGATTCCGTCAGTGCCATAAGAGGAGTATATTTGGGCAGTTGGATGAGATCTGATTGTTACATATATTCTTCGAAGAAATTCTTTTAACATTTCATTTTTAGCAGCTGGGATTACATTAATTTTCGTCCCTCTAACGGCTATTGCTTTGAGATTTTTAGATCCCATAACCGTTCCAACACCGCATCTACCTGCGGCACGTCCTGAGTCGTTTATGATTGATGCGAATAGGACGCCATTTTCTCCAGCTTGACCAATTGATGCAACCTTAAGCGATTGATCTTCCAATTCATTTTTGAGATATTCTTCTGTTTGATATGTGTCTGTTCCCCATAATTTTGAAGCGTTTCTTAGTTCTATTTTCCCATCGATTATTGATAGGTATACTGGGGTATCCGATCTTCCTTTGATGATTATCCCATCATACCCAGAGAATTTTAATTCTGGACCCCAAAATCCAGCTGCGTGTGATTCTGCCCATAAACCTGTAAGTGGAGATTTTGTACACACACAATATCTTCCACAAGATGGAGACGCGGTTCCTGTTAATGGGCCAGTCATGAATAACAAAATGTTTTCAGGAGATAGTGGGTCGACCGATGGATCTAATTCGTCAAAAATGATTTTAGCCGCTAAGCCGCTTCCACCGATGTATTCTTTTAAATCATATCTGTCAAGGTTCTCAGTAAATATTCTTGATTTGGTGAGATTTACTCGAATTAGCTTGTTTATATGTCCGAACATCGATTGAATACCATCATATTTTATAGAGTTTCTTAATCAGCTCTATTTGGTCTGAAGGGATCTCCTCGGGAGGCCCAAAAATGTTTGCGACAAAAGTCATTATGGCTGCTTCTTCAAGGATTTCAACAGTAGATAGGGCTTCGATAAGATCAAAACCAACAGTTATGACTCCATGGTTTTGAAGAATCATTGCTCTCTTACCGAGTATGGTATCGCCTACTTGATTGCCCAATTCCTCTGTTCCTGGATATTTGAAGGGTAAAATGGGTACATCCGCCAGTATGGTTGCGGCTTCAAATGTAATCGGTCGAAGTTTCACATTGGCCAATGCGAGACCCATAGTGAAAGGGCTATGAGTGTGTAATATGGCGTTAACATCAGTTCTCTTCTTATAAATCGCGGTGTGAAAATACCATTCAATTGATGGTTTGAACATTCCTTCAATAACTTTGCCCTCTAAATCTATGTTTACTAAATCTGAAGGATTAAGGTCTGGTTTGTAAAGCCCACTAGGAGTAATCCATGCCTTTTCTTCTCCCATTTGTCGGGCACTTGCGTTTCCGCCTACACCTGTCATAAGGCCTCTACTATGAAGGGATTTCATGCAATCTATGATCTGTTTTTTCAGGTTTTTTTCATCTAGATTGATGCCCATGTTATTCACGAACTAACTTCTCATTAGTATTTACTAGGTAAATTAGTTTCACTTTGTAAATCTTCCATATCGATTTATGTTGTAATGTTATCGATAGATTGAAATTCTCCTTTTCATTCTAACAGAATCGATTCTCTTTGATTGAAAAACCTTTGGCTGCAATAGTCTCTGCTGGCCTTTCAAAGTTTGGAAAATTAGATGGCCTTTCTGCTAGAGAAATTTTTACTTATGCTGCAAAAGAAGCGTTCGATAAATGTCCAAATCTTGATCCAAGGAAAGATGTAAAGGGATTATATCTAGGTCACATGACAGAATCTGCAGAACATCAAGGTCATACCGGACCTCTGGTGGCAGATTGGATAGGACTGAATCCTATGCCTGCTGTAAGGTTTGAAAACGCATGTGCGTCATCTGGTGTTGCTTTAAGGTGTGGTATTCAAGCAATTAAATCGGGATTTGTAGATGTGATTATGGTCGGTGGTGTTGAGAAACTAACACATTTAGCAACCTCTGATGCAACCGAATATCTTGCTCTTTCAGCGGATAACTTTTTTGAACAATGGCATGGATTTACATTCCCAGGATTATTTGCTTTGATAGCAAGAGCCCATATGCATGAATATGATACTACAGGAGAGCAATTAGCTACAATTGCAGTGAAGAATCATCATAATGGTTCATTAAACCCAAAAGCCCAGATGCAAAAAGAAATTACTATAGAGCAAGCAATGACATCAAGAGTAGTCGCTTCACCATTGAAACTATTCGACTGTTCTCTCATTTCAGATGGTGCATCATGTGTAATCCTTACAAAACCCGAGCTAGCAAAGAGGTTTTCTGATACCCCCATATACATACAGGGGAGTGGTCAAGCAAGCGATACTATCGGACTTTATGAAAGAGATGATCTGACTTCACTGAATGCTGTAACCTTAGCTGCACGAGATGCTTACGAAATGTCTGGAATGAAACCAAAAGATATTGATGTTGCCGAGGTTCACGATTGTTTTACAATTGCAGAGTTAATTATCTGCGAGGATGTTGGATTCTGTAAGAAAGGTGATGGAGGCAAACTGGTTCAATCGGGTGATACTGCAATTGATGGGAACATTCCCATTAATACAAGTGGTGGGCTAAAATCAAAGGGACATCCAGTAGGTGCAACAGGTGTGGCTCAAGCATATGAGATATTTTTACAGCTTACAGGACAAGCTGGGGCACGTCAAGTGAATGATGCTGAAATAGGTCTAACTCTGAATCTTGGAGGACATGGGTCCACGGCTGTAGCTCATGTTTATAGCAACACAATATAAACACAAGATTCCAATTTAGATGAAAAGGAGTTAAAGAGTTTGGAAGAAATTACCCTTAACCGAGATAAAAAAGGAGAGATTCTGCCAACTATCCAGAATTTCTATAGATTCTGTGGACATGGAAGACTCATGGCATTGAAGTGTATTGAATGCGAAAAATTAATAATCCCACCGAGAATTATCTGTCCCAAATGTTCATCATCTAGATTTAAATGGATCCAATTAAGTGGCAAGGCAAAATTACGCACTTTCTCTTTTATTCACATAGCTCCGAAACAGTTCAGTTCACAAGCTCCCTACATAATTGGTATAGTGAAACTCGAAGAAGGTTTGTCTTTATCTGGTCGAATAATAGTTGACAAAGATGTAAAACTTGAGATAGGAATGGATTTAATTGTTGAGTTTGAAGATACAGTATCTGTAGGGTGGCCACAATGGCCGCGATACTATTTTAGATTGGCTAAAGTAATAGAACAGTAAAAATGTAATTCCAAGTCAGTTGAAGGTCATAATATACGAGCCTAATTTTGAAGATCCTTATTGTCCAGAAGTAGGTTTGCCCAAGTAACGGCCACATCTATCACAATAGATAGAGTCTGGAGGGATATCCTCTTGGCAATGGATGCAGACTCTTTTAGGCGGTTCGGTTGGTCTAGGTTCAGTTACAGGAGATGTAGCTGTGGCTGATACTGGTTGTTCAGTTGAAGGTTTCTGAGGAGGAGGTTCAGTAGGTCTAGGTTTAGATGTTGGAGGTTCAATAATTATGGGTTCGACGGGTGGAGGACGAGCTTCGGTTGTTTTCGGTTCAGTCTCTGGGGGCTCTTCAAGGTGTCCAATCGTCTTATACTTCATTAATTGAATTTCGATCGTCCTAACTTTAGTGTCAAATTCTTGTTTGGTAATCTTTCCAGAAACATATTGTTTCGAAGTGTTTTCTAAATCTGTTTGAAGCTTTTCTAGTTTCAGAGTATCTGTATCAGGCATCTCAATTGGTTGTGGCCTGACTTCCCGTGGTCTCATCATTATTTGTTTTTGTCGTAGGCGCTTTTTACGTCTCTTGAATAGGATTTCACCTAAAATAATGACTATAACAACAGCGACGAAGGGTAGTATTATTAATAGAATCTGCCAGTCGAATGGCATGCTAATTTGCGCTATTACCATTTCGCATTCCTTCTGAAGATAATTGTATGAATATTCCAGATGGAATGTATGAGCTGATGTATGTGAGGGTCGGGATAACTGGACATTTCTTTATCAATCTAATTATTTCTTAGTCTGTCTTCTAGTTTTTTCGAGTTCTGATAATATTTCTTGTCTCAAACTTTCAATTTCCGACTCCGCTTCAGTAGTTTCCTTTTTAGATGGAGTTGAGATCTGTCTCTTTTCATATAATCCAGAAGATGAAGGAATCGATATGCCAAATTTTTCAGCCATCTCTTCGACTTTATTTCGCTCCTGATTAAGTTGACTTTTTGTTTTATCCAGTCTTTCAATCAATTCTTGTTGGGAATCGCTCAATAGATTCAATTCTTTATCGCATCTCATAAGATGCTTAATGCTCTGGGTAATTCGTCTGTACTGTTCAGCTTTCTCATTCGTTTCGCTTAATCTTTGTGAGTATCTCTGATGCAATTCATCATATTGTGTTTCATCTACTTCGCGTCCGTCGCGCATTCTCTCAAGTTCTTCAAGAGCGGCTCTTAATGCAACCTGCTCTGCTCTATAATATGATGACTGCTTTTCAGCAGACTTTATCGATTTTTCGAATTCCTCTTTACTCAATATAAGGCACCCATGTGTCATCAAAATAATTAGACGCTAATATACTCTTCATTATCTGGTCAATATATGCGTTTGTAATCATAGGGGTCTATAGACCCGTATACTATTTTTTTGACTTATTTTCCAATTTGCCAATTATTAAATCCTGAATTGTGTATAATATGTTATGGGAATCTTCATGGCAAATATTGAAAGAGTGAAAAGTGGCATTCCTGGTCTAGACGAGATGCTGAATGGAGGCATACCGAAAGGCCGTGTAATCTTAGTGGTTGGTGGACCTGGAACTGGAAAAACTATCTTTTGTACACAATTTTTAATCAATGGTATCAAACAATATGGCGAGCCGGGATTATTCATAAGTCTTGATGAGACTGGTTATCACATAAAACGTGAATTGGCTTCTTTCAATTGGGACATTGCTCAACTTGAGCGAGATAAAATGTGGACTCTAGTGGATCTCTCTCCCTTTGGACATATGGCTAAAGAAATGAAGCGGTCGAAAATAGCTTTAGGAAAAAGAGAATTTGCTTTAGAAAAAGCAATAGACGATATTAAGAAAGGAGTGAAATCTGTAGGAGCTAAGAGAATAGTAATCGATACTATGAATTCGTTAACCTATCAATTTCCTGATTCCCTTCAACGTCGAGCAGTAATACTCTCTCTAATGGAAGTATTCGTATCTACGGGAGCAACAACTCTAATGACTGCTGAATTGCGAACTTCTGGCTTGGAGAGAGAAGTACAATTAGAAGAATATTTGGCTCATGGTGTAATAATCATGCAAACTCTACAAGTAGGTAAAGCGGCTACAAGGATTCTTCAGATAGAGAAGATGCGAGAAACACCAATCGATACTCAAATGAGGCCATATCGAATTAACGAAAAGGGTATTGAAGTCTATCCTAAGGAAAGTGTTTTCTAATCTAGTGTTTCGTTAGAATTCTCTCTACTAGAGATGTTGAATGTTCTAGCTCCGCTGGATATGAGCGTCTATTTGGACTAAATGTTCTTAGGGCGGATTCTCAGATGTCGAAGCTACTTCCGCCTCAAGTGGAGCTGGTGGTGGTGTGGTAAGCATTGTCCACCCTATCCACATGCATATCAATAGTGCAGCAATCACGAATAGAAACACTGGAATGGCTATTGCCCACCAGTCAAGCCAAGATGGCCAGCTAGGTATATATGTAGACACAACTGGTGCAAAGAAAGCTGCTATGTATACAATGGTGATGATTAGCGAGATTAGAAGTATCAATCCACCATAGGTTCGATCTTTATTCATATTATATCCCTCTAATAATGCTAAATCATAAAGGTTTGTGATGATATATAACTTTTAGAATCGATATGTAACTTTGCTTCTAAACATATATTCTACCGGTATCCTGGTCTTGTGGTTAGTAATCTTGATAAGGTCATGGATGTGAATGGGTATCCTTTATTCTTTTCACTTAATTCAGTCAACAGCTCATCTACTGTAAAATCGTTAGTCTTTTTTTCATTTCTAATTCGAACGGGATATTTTTTGGTTCCTAACTCCTTCTTGCCAATTACCATGATGTAAGGAATCCAGTTTACTTCTGCATCTCTAACTCTTTTTTGAAGTGTTTCTTCACGATCGTCAATGTCGACTCTGCTCATTTTTTCGAGTTCATCAGCTATTCTATTTGCGTCCGTTAATTGTTCTGAAGTCACTGGAATGATTCTGATTTGTGTCGGAGAAAGCCATAAAGGAAGTTGAGGTTTCTTTCCGAGTTTTTCAGCCTTTGTGGCACAGTCAAATATTGTAAACATGTATCTTTCTACGGTTCCTATAATTGCAGTATGGATTATGACAGGATGTTTCTTCTGCCCATCATGATCTGTATAAGATATATTGAATCGTTCTGCGTTTCCAACGTCTATCTGAAATGTAGCTATTTCACGAGGTCTATCTAGCTCGTCTATGATTGTATATTCAACATTCAATACCCAGTAGAAGACTCCTTCAGGAACGAAATTGATCAATATTGGTTTTCTTTCTACTTTTACGAGCTCCATAAAATAGTCTTTATTGTTTTCAAAGAATTTTTGTGTAGTATTATAGATTGAAACATATTCTCTGTCTAAAGCTCTTATTTCATCATAGATCTTTTCATGTACTTTATGTGAGACGGTTTTTGCTTCGTCAGTGTCTCTGCAATATATGTGAAGGTCAGGCATATGGAGTTTCCTAACCCTAAAGCAGAGTAAAAGTTCACCACTTTGTTCCAGTCTATAGCTGTCTGCCAGTTCAAAGGTTCCAAAAGGAAGCTGTTTGTAACTTAAGGTCCAATCTTTAACCATGGCAAATTGTTGATGGCAGGCTGCATATCGCATTACAAAACGTTTCTGATCCAAATCAATTTCATATAATCTGTCTCCAAATAACTCAGCATGTTGTTTGACGGATTCGATGGAAAGATCGAACATGTTTGTTCCTCTTACTTTGAATAGTGGAATGCCTGTCGATTTGGCTTGCGACCATGCATGTTCGCTAATCAACTCGAAGAGTAGAGTTCCCTGGGGGCCAAATCGCATATGTCCTACGTCAGAGTAGGGTTCCCATTCAATTCCAAATTTTTTACAATACTCAAGGTACTTAGGTTCTCCTCCATGGAGTGCTTTTTTGAATACTTCTTTTTCAATGAGGGATTTGAATTCGTGATCTTGATAGTTTAGATATTCTTCGGGGTCACTCAGTTTGCCGTCGGGACTGAAAACCTTAAATTTTGTCTCTATCGGTTTAGGCTTTGACTTGGGCTTTTCAACGCTGATGCTTTTCGATAATTCTGCCATGGGGTGTCCTTTACATTCCAATTTGAAACTCTTATAGTAGCCAAAGGGGCTTCTTTTTACATTCAATCTTCGTGAAGCAAGATTCTTCGTTAATTGTATTAACAGAGGAATGGCTAAGGATGGAGGTCCTAAGTCATCAGATAAATGGGCATATGGGTACACGAGAATGTTAGTTGTTCCTACGTTTGAGGCTGTTTTCGATATCTCATCTGCAACCTGAAGAATTAAACTATCTGTATCTTGCTCATCATTACTCTCTATTGTACAAAAGACAATTAGTGCGTCATCGATACTGTCTTTTTTTAGTTCCTCTACTAGGGGTTCTGCTGCTTTAATCGCCTGACTTTTCACCTCAAACTCAAAATGGTTGCTATGAATAAGCAATATTCTCAGATTTCAAAACACTCCTACATTGAACGCTACTTTGACATTCGCCATTTTTCTATGATTCTATCTTTTTTTGTTTTCTTTTTGAATTCCTTATAGTGATCTTTACATAAGTAGGCTCTTCTTGAGCTTCCAACTTTCAACCCAGCTTTTGTTGCTTTTTCGACAGCTAGCGATCTTAAAGCGGTATTATTGCATCCTGACACGCTGCAATTTGTGCCTTTTTCAATCTTGCCCATTTTCGTCCTCCACCTATCAAGATCATTACATACGATGATTTATTGTTTCATACTTCTTTCCATTTTTAGCTAACGGCGGTATCTTAATGAGTAAATGTAGAATGGTAAGATCAAGGTCTTATAATCTGTGGTGAATCGATTGATCACTACTTTCAGGAATAGGGTGAACACTGTTCTAACTCGTCTTGCTTTATCACTTGATAATTTGGGTTTTACTCCTAACATGTTGACCGTAATCGGCTTTATCTGTGCTGCGATGGCGGGTGTATTGTTCTATATGAGAATTAATTGGATGTTTACATACATTATAGCGCCATTACTAATTCTTTTATCAGGTCTAATGGATGCTCTTGACGGTCCATTGGCTAGGCTTGGAAAAGCATCGAAATTTGGTGGGATTCTTGATTCTACTTTTGATAGACTTGGAGAAATCCTAATCTTCTCAGGAATAATTCTAGGTGAGCTGGCAAGTCCATTCTGGGGAATTGCCGCAATATCATTTTCACTTATGGTAAGTTATGTCAGAACAAGAACTGAAGTGGAAAATGTTAAGATGGAAAGTATTGGGATCGCAGAAAGACCTGAAAGAATGCTTGTACTAATTATTTCCTCTTTTCTAGGGATGGTCGAGTATGGACTTGCATTGATAGCAATCTTATCGATCATAACGTTTCTTCAGAGAACTGTATATGCCTATCAGCATGTTCGATAAGTAATAATAAGAATAAGGGCTAATTATGTGTTCCTACGTTCGCCTCTGGCTCTAACTTTTGAAACACCAAAATGTACGGCGCATGAAACACAATACTGTTTGAATGTAGATGGTCTTCCTAAGTAGGCTCCGCTTGCTCTCAATTCTCTTGCCAGGCTTGGATCAACGAGTGAGAACCGACTGGTGACTCGCTTTGCTTTATCTCTGGGAACTAACATGCCGCAGTTGGTGCATTGGACACCTTCACTTCGTCCTTTGCCACCTTTGCTTCTTCCACTAGATTTTCTCTTTTTCCCCATTGTAAATCTAGCATAATTGCTACAAATAGAGCTCCTTAAACATTACGCCTACAAACAGATAAAATTGAGATAGATTGTTAAATAGGTTTTTGTTACACGCACTAAACATATGTGATTATAGCAGAATTGCATTGAAAGAGAAATAGCTAAAACTTTGTTTTCATAAAATAAGTACTGGTAGGCAATGACGAGTCTGACCCAACTGATTGCGTGATTTGGATCTTGAGTGCGAGAGCCTGCCACTTTTTTAAGAGATGCTTTTTAGAGTGAATATTTGTTGATCTGGATATGATTCAATTTCTAGATTAGAGTAATATTTTTCATTACACTTGAATAAACTTTTTAAATTCAAATTCATAAACTCTCCTTGGGGTTTATCGGTTTGGCAAATCGATCTCTAATCTTGATAATTGGAATCGTAATTGTTGTCGTAGCTGCTGGAATATATTATATGTCTACGTCTTCAGGACCTAATGGAGAATACGTGACACCCACTGAAATAGTTACGTCTCCAAAATTTATGAAAGGTGAAGAACTGTATGTGGACTATTGCTCTAGATGCCATGATGCTAAGGGGGTTGGAGGAGTAGGACCAGCGCTTTCAGCCAGCAATTTGGATAGGAGCGTTATCGAGAATGGTGATCTCGATGAAGGGATGCCAGCATTTAAAGAAGAGTTGAGTCCAGAAGAAATTGATGCTATAATCGATTATCTTAGTTCATAGACGGTGCACGCTAGATTAATTTTCTGGAATTGTATATGTTATTTTTTTTTAAGGAAACTTAATGTATCAAATCAAATAATTATCGTGTGACAGATTTTGTTCGATCTTACAAAGCGTTTCTCTATTGGGATAAATATTGATGATCCTTGGATATATGCTGGAATAATGGCTCCAAAATCGATTATCATTCCTCATCTTTTATTCATCAGACTTCCAGTAGAAAAAGCTCTTGATAAAATTGATGAACTTGCATTTTAGAAACATAAACATGTTCTCCAAAAAAAATCTGTTTGCATGGATTGTCGAAAAGCTATCATATCATTGGCACAGAATCTGGTCTCAGCAAATATACAATTTGTTCGATGTTGATTTCCATGGAAATTATTTGAGCCTATTCTTCCCAGTAAGAACAAACTAGAAATTTTACTCGACGAATCATATGAACACTGGCCTCTGGATGATTTAGTTGAGGTATTGACAGATCATGGTGTAGGTATTATTCCGATTGTTGCTTGTGGATATCAACGTATGCTTCCTCATGGACTAAAAGTTGATTCTGATAGAACGTCTTATGTTAAACGTGCATCAATTCATACAAGACTTTTAGTTCGTAAATATAAAAATAAAATACGATTTTGGCAAATAGAAAACGAACCTAATTGGTGGAAGATGCATGCTGCAGGTGGTTGGCGGTCGGGTCTATCCTGGATTGATCCTCATGATTTTGCATACCGATTATTAAAAGAGCTTAATGATGCTGTCCATTCAGAAGATTCGAATGCAATTACAATAATTAATTTGGAAGCAGACGCAAAAACAACTAAAGCAAATTACTTTGCACCATTATGTGATCTTCTAGGACTTGATTTCTATCCAAATTATAAGGCGTCTTCGCCAATTGATACTTCAATATTTAAAAAAGCTAATCAAGTAAAAAGTGAACTTGACAGAAAAGTGATAATCTCAGAAACAGGATACCCGAGTGGGCCTTTCTTCTTAGGTTATTCAGCTTCAAAGCAAGCAAAATATGTATCCCAAGCATGTTCTGATTCTTCTGATATTGATGCTATATGTGGTATAGGAATATGGCGCTACAGGGACTCTGTGTGGAGGTCATTTCCTTTCCAAGAAAACCATTTTGGTCTCATTAATAGTATGGGTAATCCAAAACCGGCGTGGAATTCCTTAAAGAATATGATTAGGACGCTGACCTTAAGAATCAAATGGCATTTAATAAATTGGAAAAATCCAATAGTTCTTGAAAAGAGGATGATCAAATTATTTCAGACATTTCTCTAAGCAGTAGCCTTTTTGATCAATGAATGCACAGTAAACTAGGCTAGTGACAAATCTAAATAGGAATGCGCATCAGACTACCTCAAAGGTTTGAGCAATGGTTTTCCAGGTAGGTAAAATTCCTTCTGAGATTCTTAAGAGCATCGTTTTTAGAAATCTAGGAATGGCCAATGATAGACTTTTAGTTGGACCTGGAATTGGAGAGGATGCCGCAGTAGTGCGATTTGGGAATAAAGCATTAGTTCTTTCAACTGATCCTATCACTGGGACCGCTTCTAATGTCGGCTGGTTTTCTGTGCACATAAATGCGAATGATGTTGCTACGTTCGGAGCGAAGCCAAAATGGTATCTGTGCTCAATAATGTTGCCGAAAGGTTCTAGAAAGAATGTTCTGCGCGGGATCATGAAGCAGATTGATTCTGCATGTACCGAATTAGGGGTGACAGTAATAGGCGGTCATTGTGAGGTTACAACGTTTTTAAAGAAGCCAATACTTGTAGGATTCATGCTGGGTGAGACCCGTCTTAATCGATATGTGACGTCAGGAGGTGCTTCTGTGGGAAATGTGCTAATGTTGACTAAGACTGTGGGAATCGAGGGAACTGCGATTCTGGCAACTGATGCAGAAAACATATTGAGAAAACATCTGAAGAAAGGAGTAATAAGACGAGCCCAGAATCTTTATAAAAAAATTAGTGTTGTCAAGGAGGCGCTCATGGCTATGGAAGTCGGTGGAGTAACTGCAATGCATGATCCTACTGAAGGTGGAATTCTGTGTGGTATATGGGAATTGAGTGAGGCATCACATCTCGGAGTTAGGATTTACCAAAATAGAATTCCTATATCTTCTGAAACTAGGAGTATTTGTAAAATATTGAAAATTGATCCTTGCAGACTAGTGAGTTCAGGTTCTCTTCTTATTGCGGCGAAGAAATCCTTTGCACCTAAAATTATTAAGGAATTATCTGGGAAACGGATTCCTATTTCTGTTATAGGTGAATTCACAAAAAGAAAACATGGAAGAAAGCTTTTATCGATTGATGAAAGCGTCATTGAATTGAAACCGCCTTTTCCGGATGATGTTTATAATGTGTGTTCTAAATTGAGATAGATGCTCAAGCAATATTGGATATGATCAGATTGGTTCTTTTTAAATTTCGTTGGTTACTGATGGCCTCTATATCAGGCATAATTGCTTTGGCTCTAGCTCTCTATAGCATACGATTGCATCCTTCTCCCACTGTCTATGGAGAACAATTTATTTTGAATGAGTGGGCGCCTATTCCGTTCATACAGTTTAAACCAATTACTCTAATCTTTGTTTTTGTCTTTCTGTTCTATACCTTTTTAGTTCAACATTTTGAGAATAAAATTGCGAAGCTGAACCGTGATATTCATCTGTTTCTATTTATCGTCGCCTTTTTGATGACAGTAGGCTCTCTTTACGAATTATTTTTTAATTTTACACTTTGGGCGGCTTTGATGTCAACTACCGGCGTTTCAAACCCAGATATTCTAGTTAACAAATTTCCAAATCCGGAAACGGCTGTCTCACTTGTATATGCAAGCAAATTGGTGATTTTGATCTTTGCTATGTCCTCATACTCTGTGTTTTTCTTACATAGACTTGATATGGCTCGGCACTTTAGGTCTAATAGAGCGCATTAGAATTCGTTTTAATAGGTTTTATTTTACTTTCGATGATCTCTACCGTTTATATCCGTTAGAATGTACAAGAATAGTTACTGTTTGCGAGTCCCCATGAGGGGTGATGCTATATGGTAGGTAAACCTGCAAAAATCAGAGATGACTTGATACACCAAGTTTTACTCCGTCCGACCGTCTTCGAAGATGAGACGCCGCTATCCCTAGAACATATTCCAGGAACACTGCCTCACAGAGAGAAACAATTAATTTTTCTAGCACAATTATTCAGATCACTCATTGAGAAGCCTGGTTCAACAAGCCAGAGGGTTTTGATAACAGGTCCTGTAGGAACTGGAAAGACGGTAATGGCTCAACGATTTGGACTGGACCTAGTCAAAATCGCAAGAGACAGAAAAATAGGCCTGCGCTATATCCATGTTAACTGCCGCGAGTGTAAGGGAAGTTTGTTCGCGGTTCTGAGAAAGGTAATGAATGAATTTGAAGAACAATTCCCCAAGAGAGGATTCTCATCAGAGGAACTATTGCAAGCAATAATGCGCATTTTGGATGAGAAGAATCTTTTCTTAATACTAGCTCTAGATGAACTTGAGGCTTTACTCGAGGCCGATAACTCGGCACTCTATGCTCTGACCAGAGTTCAAGAAGACAGAGCAACCTCTCCTGTACGCCTTTCACTAATATGTATGCTCAGAGAACTAAAATATCTGGAACTTCTTGACAGAAGTACAGTGAGCACACTACAACAGAATTTGATCGAATTAAATCCCTATGTATCCAACGAACTCTTCACTATTCTGAAAGATCGAGTAACTCTAGCGTTCAAAGAAGGGGTAGTCCAAGACGAAACAATAGAATTGGCGGCTGATATAGCCTCATCAAGCGGTGATGCACGATATGCCATAGAACTTCTTTGGAGGGCTGGAAAATACGCCGACTATGATGATAGTAAAGATGTCAAGCCTGAATATGTCAGGAAAGCTGCTGGGACCGTATATCCAACCCTGAGAGACGAGTACTTGAGAACTCTTTCTCTAAATGAAAAACTGTTTCTCCTTGCTCTATCAAGATATCTTGAAGATAATAACGCGGCCTATGCAAGTATGGGTGAAATTGAAGAAGCCTACAAGGTCGTCTGTGAAGAATACAATTCTCAACCTAGAGCTCACACACAATTTTGGAAGTACATGAGGCTCTTGAGTGCAACAGGATTGATCTCAACAAAGCTCTCAAGCAAAGGTGCCAAAGGAAGAACCACCATGATAGGCTTATCCTCAATATCTGCTTCAACAATGAAAAAATGTATTGAAGCTGCTCTGGAAGTGTTCTCCACAGATGTCGCTAGAAACAGTCGTACCACTTGATGAGATTCTTTCTTGTCGAGGAAAGACCAGAATTCTGATGCTCCTCTCAGAAGCAAGAGAACTGAACATAACAGAAATAGCAAAAAATGTTGGGTTAAATCACTCTACGATAAATAATCATCTAATACAATTAGAAAAAACAGGGCTTATTACTGAAAAGAGATTCGGCAGAATCAGAATCTATAAGTACTGTGAAGAAGACCCAAGAGCACAAGCAATAAAAAACCTCATCAAAGTCTGGAATGATCAGAATAAGAAAAGGATGTAAAGAATTGTTTAAACAGCCAAGCAAGTTTAAAATGGTTGACATTTCGCTAAAAGATGCTGTCGAAAGAGAAGCCACAGCTATCGGCAAACTAAAACTGAGAAATGAAACCGCCAAGAAGCTAAGAGAAGGTAAAATCGAAAAAGGAGATCCTATATCGATTTCTGAGGTAGCTGCTACGCTGGCTACTAAAAATACTAGTCAACTTATTCCAATGTGTCATAACATCCCGATTTCTAATGTTGAGACGGCAACACGATTCGGTGATGATTATGTTGAAGTTGAAGTTCGTGTCAAAGCAATCGCCAAAACTGGTGTTGAAATGGAAGCCCTCACAGCCGTTTCAATATATCTATTAAATGTCTGGGATATGGTCAAAAAACTAGAAAAAGATCGTAATGGTCAATATCCAGATACTTGGATAGAATACATTAAAGTGAAGGAGAAGCTGAAGGCCACTAAGTGATGAGCAAGACATCAAGACTCCATCGAGAAGGAGCCGGAAAAAGTAAAGGGATCCTTATAATTACATGCAGTTCCTCAAGAGCTGTCCTTGCAAATTCTGGAAAGGCCTTTTCGGATCCATCTGGCGAAATGATTGAGAGAATGATGAAAGAGAATGGGCATCATGTTTATGAAAGAAAACTGATACCCGATGAAAGTGAAACAATTAATGCCATATTAACTGAAGCACTTCAAAAAGATGTTATAGATACAATAATCGTGACTGGTGGTACAGGCATATCGGAGAAGGATGTAACCATAGAAGTGGTGCAGAAGCTTATTGAAAAGGAGCTTCCAGGATTTGGTGAAATCTTCAGAAAAATAAGCTATGATGAAATAGGTGCAGCAGCTATTTTGACTAGAGCTATGGCCGGTATAGCTTCAAATAAACCAATATTCTGCATTCCTGGCTCACCAGATGCGGTAAAGAGATCACTTGATAAGCTAGTTCTGCCTGAACTTCCGCATATCCTGAAGCATGCACAAGGTTGCTGAATCCAGGCTTGACTGCTGACAAATATGGTCGCCCAATAGTAAATTTTAGGATCTCATTAACTCAAGAATGCGACCTAGAATGCTTCTATTGCCATAGGGAAGGACAAGAACATTCACATTCTAATGATCTTATGACGCCTGATGAGATTATTAAAATAGTGAAAATTGGAACTGAATTTGGAATAAAAAAGGTCAAATTAACTGGTGGTGAGCCACTAACCAGAAAGGACCTGAGTGAAATAGTACAACGTCTCTCTTCTCTATCTCAGATTGATGAGATCTCTCTTGTTACCAATGCTCGACAACTATCATTGGATAGAGCTGTTGAACTCAGACTATCAGGACTAAACAGAATAAACGTCAATCTTCCATCGGTAAATAAAGATACCTATAAAAAAATTGTTGGAAAGGATATTGAACCAGCTTTAGCAGGTATAAATTCAGCCATGGAAGCGAAAATAAATCCAGTTAAAATCAATATGGTCCTCTTGAAAGGATTGAATTCTGATGATGTTAAACCAATGATGCATTTCGCAGAAGATATTGGTGGAATTCTGCAAATTATTGAGCTCGAACCTCTCAAGAAAGCTGAGGAATTCTATAAACAATATCACTATCCTCTTGATGACCTCGAAAAGGATTTCTCCGCAAAGGCGAGTAACGTTACAGTAAGGAAGTCTATGCAAAATAGGAGAGTCTACACGCTGGGAAACCTGAAAGTGGAAATTGTTAAACCTGTTGAAAATTCTGATTTTTGCATGCACTGTACGAAACTCAGGTTAACAAGTCATGGAAAACTAAAGCCTTGTTTAATGAACCAAGAAACAATCGATGTTATAACTCCAATCAGACGTGGGGAACCTCCAGAAGTTGTACAAGGTCTTTTCAGAAAAGCGATAAGCCATAGGAAACCATATTACACAAGTATCGGAATTCCAGCTGTCGAATAATCCTTTCCAAAGAATCGAGTTCCTATCTCGATATTTAACGAATATTAATCATACATGTGAATAATAGAATCGAACAAACTCATCTTCAATATGATCTATCCTGGCAAATCCAAACCGAACTAATTGGATTGTATTATCTGATTTTTCATCAAACATTGGTTCTACTAATCCAGATAGTCTTTTTGCATCAGGCATAATGATCTCGGATTTGATATTGCCTTCTACAGGTAGCCAATGAATTAGTGGGGCGCCAAGTTTTCTAGCCTCATTATGGTCTTTGCTATGAAACTTGGTATAAACTGTTTTTTCATCTGAACTTATGTATTCTATATTGAAAAGTCCTATTAAACGAGTATGACCTTTCGTACAGATTTCATGATCTTTTCTTGAGATCAATAACTTTACAGAATTATTTTTAGGTATAATTCTGAGTGTACGAAAACCTTTGGATTTATCATTTGGATTTAAAAGTAGATTCGCAATTTGTGATTCATTAACACCTTTGACAATGAGCTCTATCGAATCATCAATGAAGAAGTACCTGTTTGAAGTAGGATCTATGATTTTACGATTTATTGCAAAAATATTCTCCCAACTCAATGTCGCATCTACTGGTCTTGGACCTACTTCATAAGCAATTGTTCGCAAAGCATCAGGGGTTATTCCTCTCCTTCTCAAGGCAACAAGAGTCGCAAGTCTAGGGTCATCCAAACCATCTACGGTTTTTTCATTGATCATAACCATTATTTTGGATTTGCTTAACGTTGTTCCTTCAACTTTTAGTCGACCATAATGGATTGACTCGGGATATATCCAAGAAAGATGCTTGTACAAGTAGAGCTGCCTATCCCTGTTAGTTAGATGCTCTTTACCTCTGATAATGTGTGTAATACCTAAAAGGTGGTCATCAATTCCTGCCGAAAAATTGTATAGAGGCCAGACTGAATACTTTTCACCTACCCTTGGGTGTGGCGTCTTTTTCATATCAATTATCCTTAGCGCAGGCCAATCTCTAATGGCAGGATTGGGGTGATCTATTTCTGTTTTAATTCTGACAACTGCCTCGCCTTCATGATATCCGCCATCAAGCATTTTGTTCCATCGTGATAAGTTGTCAATTGTAGACAATGTTCTACATTCACAATTTTTCTTAGCAAGTATTTTTTCTCTGAACTTTTCGGGTTCACATGTACAGACATAAGCTCCACCAATTTCAAGCAATTTTCTAGCATGTTCATAATAGATTTGAATTCGATCGCTCTGAATATACTCAGAATTCCACTCGCATTTCAACCATCTCAAGTCATCTCTGATCATATCATAAAATTCTAGTGAAGATTTCTTTAGACGAGGGTCAGTATCCTCGAATCTAAGAATAAAATCTCCATTGTACATTTTTGCATAATCATGAGAAAGTACTATTGCTCTAACGGAGCCAAGATGTAATGTGCAGTCTGGATTTGGTGAGAATCGAGTAACGATCTTTTTAAATTTTTTAACATTCTTCAGGGGTGGAAGAGTCTTTTGCTGTTTTTCCTCAGTAACTTGTATTGAATCTGGCCATTTTTCTGTTAAAAGTGACATTTGTTCTTCGATGGTAAGCTGATTTATTTCAAAAACGATAGTTGATACAAATTCTTTCAATTCTTTAGCCTTTTTTCTTAACTCAGCTCTTTCTCCTAAAACTCTTCCAAGGACAACACCAACATTTGCTTCTCCTTCATGAGATGTTGCATTGATAAGTGAATGTTTCTTGATGATCTCTCTAATTTTATCTGTAAAGTTCAAAATAATCACAATAGGTCTCTTTTAATTCCAATATCAAAACTGATTATGGATCATATGTGATTTAAAGAGTCGACTGATTCATTTGCCTTTATTGGAATTGCTGTTTTTTGATGTGATTGTTTAAACTTAAATTTGTAGTCTAGGTATTAATACGTTGAGTATAATTTCTCCACCTGAAGGAAGTGGTGGGATTGCGAAAAATAATCCTAAGAAATATTTCTTTTGCATTTTTGTTATTGTATTTTCTTTTCAGCTTCTGTAATTGTTTGGGGGAAGAAAAGTCAATTTTGACCAATGGAGATTTTGAAGCTGGTAGATTAAGGGCATGGGGTGTAGAGGGACCGGCTAAAGTTGTTAAAACATATATCGTTTGGGGAAATATTTCACAGATGGAAGCAACTGATTTCCCAGCGGCTGTACCTCACTCTGGGGAATATTTTCTAGTTCTTGGAGATGAGAATGTTGCTGGAACAATATCGCAAAGTGTTAAGATTCATGAAAATGCAACTCGGGCTGTAATATCGTTCTGGTATTCTTGTACTCCAACTACCGGTTCGAAACTGAGTTTCTGGATAAATGATGAGGAAGGAATGCCTGTGAGATCTGTAAACTTTATTGGAATAATGGCTTGGAAAGAACTTACATATGTTATTGATCCAAAATATTTTGGTCAAAAATTAACAATCGGTTTTCAAGGTGAGGGTATAACAAATTATCAAGCAATGGCTGATGAGCGTATGAGATATGAGTGTTTGATGCTTCTTGATGACGTCTCTTTAATTGTTGACGAGCCAATTTCGACACCAACTTCAACTGCAACGACTACCTCCACTAAGATCACGACAACAACGCCTTTGACTGAAACTCCTCCATCAAGAACTGGGCCTCCAATTGGATTATTTTTGAAAGCGCCAGGTCCTTTCGAAATAGCTATTATTCTATTGGTATCCTGGACTCCAATCGCGATAGCGGTATTATATCGTTCAAGAAAGATGCGTGAACAAAAAAGCCGTGTCAAAGTCAATAGCTAGTTGTATTGTTTGTAAGAGATTATGAATTGCATTTCTAAATCAAATCATTTCTAATCAGTTCTTCTGTAGTTGGCTTGTGTATTTTTAGCAGATCTAGACTTTCAAGTGTTGCTATGTGGCTTTTTTCGGAAGGTGATGCACATGCGTCGCATGGTACTATAAGTTCATATCCTAATTCAAATGCGTCAAGAACTGTTTTCAATAAACAGAATTCAGTTCTTACCCCCGTAATAATTAATCTTTTAACTTTTTTTTGTCTGAGGGTGAAGTCGAGGTCGCTTCCAAAGAAGCCGCTCATCATTCTCTTCTCGACAATTATATCGTCTGGTAGTGGGGCCAAATCATTTATGACTTTTACTCCTTCAGTCCCCTTTATCGTGTGAGGTTTTCTTCCAAGTTTATCAAAGAGCGAATCGTCAGTGTATCTGCTGTCGCATGCATATATCACTGGTATCTTTTTCTCTCTTGCTTTCGCTATGAGTGATTTTATGTTAGGAATTATCTGTTGACAATATCTGCCAACATTATCTTTCTGCATATCCACAATCAACAGAGCGCTGGTATCTTGATTCCATTTACTCAATTTGAAAATCTCTTAGGTTATTTTGTAGAGAATCCGTGTAATCCAATTTTCTTGTTTAGGCTCCAATATTCTCCTTGATTATACACAAATGGTGAAGCTTTAGTGAAATCTATGACTCCCTTGTCGTCAAGAATAGCCTTGTCTACGTGAACTTGGACTATTTCACCTAAAAATAAATGATGACTGCCCAAAGGGATTTTGCTTTTTGTAATGCATTCCATATTGACTGGGCATTCTTTGATGAGAGGTGGTTTAACATATTTCGAAGGTTCAGAAGTAAGCTTTGTTTCAGAAAATTTGTCTATATTCTCACCAGAAAAAACTCCACAATAATCCGTTTCCCTGAGGATCTTTGTAGAAGGGATGTTGACGACAAATTCACCAGAATCTTCAATGAGTCCACAGGAATAGCGATGTGGACGAATGCCTATTGCTATGGTGGGGGGCTCGGAACAGACAATTCCATTCCATGCCAAAGTGATGATGTTCGCTGTTCCCTTGGAATCTGTGCAAGTAACAAGAACAACAGGGCAAGGATATAACGCGGTCCAAGGACTTTTCAATATTTTCATGAATTTCACTTCTGTTGTGTTGATTCTTAACATTTGCTGATTAGATTTGGAAAATTTCAGATGGTTATAACGTCGTTATGCTTATATTTTTCAATATGTCTCAATCGATATAGGCACATCATGATTGCGAATAACATGTTGGAACTCGTCGGCAACACACCTATGGTTAAAATCAATAATATGATGTCGAAGCCTCGAATTGACATATATTTAAAATTGGAAAAATTCAATCCTGGCGGCTCAATTAAAGACAGAATCGCGAAATATATGATCGAGCATGCCGAGAGAGAAGGTGTTCTAACAAAGGGCAAGATAGTAATCGAACCCACAAGTGGGAACACAGGAATAGGTTTGGCGATTGCATGCGCTGTTAAAGGATATGGCCTTGTGCTTGTTATGCCTGAGACAATGACTATGGAAAGACGAAAGATCCTAATGGTTCATGGAGCACAGATTATACTCTCTCCAGGTTCAAGAGGAATGAATGGAGCAGAGGACTTGGCCAAGAAAATTCTTGATGAGGATCCAGAAAAATATTTCATGCCAGATCAATTCTCTAACAAATATAATGTGTTAGCTCATCAGGAGACCACTGCTGAAGAAATATGGAATGATACGAAAGGAAAAATTACGCACTTTGTCGCTGGAATAGGAACATCTGGAACTCTCATGGGGGTGTCAAGTAATCTTAAGAAAAGGAATCCAGCGATTAGAATGATTGCAGTAGAGCCCGACGCAAATACTCCAATTCAAGGCCTTAAGAATCTTGAGATTCAATATGTTCCTTCCATATTTGATAAAGCTGGTATAGATGAGACTCACCATGTAAAGTTAACTGATGCTGAGGAGACTGCCAGAGTTCTTGCTTTGAAAGAAGGAGTATTTTGTGGGCCAAGTACCGGAGCAATTCTACATGTTGCTTTGAATAAGGCAACACAATTGGAGGAAGGAGTTATGGTTGCGATGGCTCCTGATGGTGGTGAAAAGTATCTTAGCACAGAATTGTGTAATATTGACAGATGCCGCGAATGCATTCAAAAACATGGTGATCCATGTGCCTTTATGGATAAAGACATGAAGCCCAGTACGATTCAGAAATAAGTACACAATATCATTTTTTTATTGTGTGTGCCATAGCTGGTGAGAGCATACAAGTTTGTAAAAATATTTTTTTAATACTGAATTCAGAAGTGAATAGATTCGACTACAAATAGAAATGACCTATCGCGATTATTTTTACTAGTAAAAGAATATGGGTTAAAATTGTGCTAGCTAGTGTGCAGTTTCTATTCTTCTACTGTGATTGCTTGGGTTGGGCATTGTGTTTCGCAAGCACGACATACTATGCAGGCATCTTGATTGACAGGCACTGATTTCTCATTCTGCATTTCAAAAACGCTAACTGGACAAACGCTTACACATATTCCGTCCCCATTACACTTGTCTTTATCAACTGTTACTTTTGGCATAATTCCCACCTCTCTGATTTTGGTTTGAATTGAAAATATCATGTCCTATATATTTCTTTAATCAAAAGAGAAGAATGCGTTAAATAGATGAAATAGAATCTTAGGTGCCCGTTTCCCAACTTTTCAGATACTTTATCTGCTCTTCAGTTAGAGCATCGATTTGTATTCCCATGCTTTCAAGAGCCATTTGGGCTACTTTCTTATCGATCTCTTCAGGGACTCGATGGACTTTCTTATCTAAACTATGACCTTCCTTTGCAATGTATTCTGCGCAAAGTGCTTGATTGGCAAATGACATCATCATTACTTCACAAGGGTGACCTTCAGCAGCGCCTAGATTTACCAATCTGCCCTCTGCTAAAAGGTATAATTTATTTCCGTTTTTTAGAGTATATTCTTCAACATTTGGTCTAACCAACTCTTTCGATGTAGATATGGATTCCAATTCATTTACCTTGACTTCGATATTGAAATGGCCTGAATTTGCTAAAATTGCGCCATTTTTCATTAATTGCATTTCTTTTTTTGTAATTACCCCTACGTCACCTGTTGCTGTGACGAATATGTCTCCAATCTTTGCTGCTTCTGTTATGGGCATAACTCTGAATCCATCCATAACCGCCTCGAGAGCTCGAATTGGATCAATCTCGGAGACAATTACATTTGCGCCCATGCCACGTGCTCTGGTAGCTATTCCTCTTCCGCCCCAGCCGTAACCGCCCACTACGAATACTTTTCCTGCTATGAGAAGGCTTGTTGCTCTTAGGATTCCGTCTATTGTGCTTTGACCCGTTCCATATCTGTTATCAAAAAGATATTTTGTGTAAGCATCATTGACAGCTATTATTGGATATCTCAATTTTTTAGATGTTGCCATTGCTCTGAGTCTGATTACTCCGCTGGTAGTCTCTTCTGTTCCTCCGATTACGTTTTCTATAAGTTTCTTCTCTTCAGTATGTAACAGGCTAACTAGATCTGCTCCATCGTCTAAGGTAATATATGGGGCATATTGAGATACTTGTTTTAAACACCAATAATATTCTTCATTGGTTTGTCCACGCCAAGCATATACGTGAACTCCAGTCTTAGATAAAGCGGCGGCCACATCGTCTTGTGTTGAAAGAGGATTTGACCCACACAAAGCAATTTCTGCTCCTCCAGCGGTTAAAGTATTGATTAACACTGCTGTCTCTTTCGTAACGTGTAAACATGCACCTATTTTCAAATCTGCCAACGGTTTACTTTTCTCAAAATCTTTTCTAATATTAGTTAAAACAGGCATGTGTACTTCTGCCCATTTGATGGATTTCAAGCCGGACTCTTGAAGTCCTTCATCTTTAATTTTGTATTCCATACTTATCGTGCCAGCCTAAATTAATTTGGTTCTTTTTCAATATACGACTCTAAACTATCAGAATTAAACTCTTTATCATTGATCACGTTTAGTATGAAGTTGAAAATCTTTTTTCTCTTGAATGTTTCAAGATCTGGGTAGTAAAGTGGGTGTGCAATTACTGTTCCTCTAAACGCATAAAATGGGGGGATGTATCGTAAGATGTCTTTATCTTTTGTTTTGTTAATGTATTCGTCTAAAAAAATTCTGAAAAGTTTTTCGAAATGAGGTGTTAATTTTCCATGTTTCCATATGCTGAAAAAAAGATAATTAATGCTCATTCCAGCGACATCGTCAGCTGGTTCTCCAAATTTTTCTCTGGACATATCTAATGCAAGAATAGAATTGTCACTTTTAAATCTCAAATTTCCAAAAGGATGAACGTCTCCATGTATTCTCGAACATCGTTCAGAAGAGTATTTGATTCTATTTCTCCAGCGGACAGTTTCGATCTCTATTCTTTCCAGCTCTTCAATTGATGTGAAATCTAAGTTATTCGCAGGTGGATATGTATCTATAACTCCCATTAACATCTCACCGTGCCCAATCAAATCTCGAATGTGCCTGGAGTATAAGTTTGGATTTTGATTCTTTTGCGAATGTAGTTTCGCCAAATATTCAGCTATGACTCTAGCACGGAGTATATCATTATCTGATAAACTCTGTTTCTCAGCGATTTTGAAAAGATCTTTTGAGTAAGGAGAACTTTCTGATTCAGGAATTTCATCGACAAAATGTAAAAATTCTATAGATTCTCCAATAGATTTGATTGTCCCATCTGACATTAATGCTGCAACATCAAAAGATTCTGAACAAGTTCCAACAGGAGCACTTCTCAGTAAACTATGTTGAAGCAGTAGTACAGAAGAATGGTCAGATAAATAATCGTGGCCCCATCCAGTATCGCCACGGACAACTCTCATAACAATTCTTTTTATCTGATTGCTAATTGAAAGTATGATTAGAAAACCTGCGTTATGAAATCCTTCTCCAATTTTTTCGATCGAAATAAATTTTATAGGCGCACCAAAAAGTGTTCCTAGATAAACCTCGATTTCATTAGAATCTATCTGAAAAGATTTTGAGCCAACCAAGATTTCATTTTTCAAAGGTTATTCGCTCTCTTCTCTCAGTGTTACCCTTAAGAAGATGATATGACCTGTTAGAAAGGGCTTCGATTTGAATATCAAGTGTTTCTCTTATTAGGCGCTTAAGAAAGCACTTAGTATGGGGTTTTTTAGTGAGGGTGAACGGCTGGACAATCTGGATTACTGGATTGCCTGGTAGTGGGAAATCCATTGTGGCTCGTACCTTAAAACAGAGACTTTCAAACGAAGGTATACGATCTCAAATAATCTCTTCTGATCAACTTCGAAGGATTCTAACCCCCGATCCAGTGTATTCAGAAGATGAGAGGGATATGGTCTATCAGACCTTAACTTATATTGTAGAAGTTCTTATCCGGAATGGTGTAAATGTAATAATCGATGCAACTGGAAACAAAAGAAAATACAGAGACGATTGCAGAGGTAAAGTTAAACACTTTTTTGAGGTTTATCTAAGATGTCCTCTAGACACATGCGTTGAAAGGGAGAGTTCAAGAAAAGAAACCTATATGGCTCCTAAACACATTTACGTGAAAGCTCATGAAAGTGAACGCAACACTGTTCCAGGAATGGGCGATCCATATGAGGCTCCAAAAACACCTGAAGTGCTAGTTGACTCTAACATGTTGTCTCCAGAGGAGATATCCAAAATAATAGTCGAATATGTCCAAAAATCCAAATTATAGACTGAAATATCTGTATTTGATGATAAAAAACTAATATTTCCAAATAGAATGGTTAATATGATGCGTATTACTTCAAAAGCGACATTCTTGAGTGCACTTCATTTACTCTATCTTCGAAACATTTTGAACTTATGAAATAACACTAATCGTACAGACAGAATTCTCTGGAGAAATCAACTTAGAGTATTTAATTCCTACGTTTCCACTGCAGATGAAAAGAAGTAGATTTGTGTCTATTTACAATCAAAAATTAACTATCTATGTTCAGATGTCATCATGAAATTATGGTTTTTTACAATTTTCTTATACAAATTTTCAAACATCTCAATGAAGTATGTGTTTCTTACAAATTAGTTTGTAGAATACACAAATTGTGGTGCGAAAAAATGGTGCGTGAAATAATAAAAAACTGGGACAGTAGCAGTAGAGAGTCAGTCGTTTCATTCTCACGTATATCGGGACATATCCGTTCTCCTTCCCCTATTAAAGAGAGGATCAATAAATCGATAATGCGTTTGAAAATTCAAGAGGGAAAGATTGAGAACTCCCTGATGAAATTGCAAAGGCATGACAAGAATCTGTTCAACAAGTGTGTTACCGCAAGGATTGGCAAAGATAGTTCTAGAGCAGCTATGTACGCTAGTGAGTGCGCAGAAATTCGAAAAATGGCTAAGACGACGCTAGGTTGCCAGTTAGCGCTTGAAAAGGCTGTCATAAGACTAGAGAATATTTTGATTCATGGAGAGAGTCTAAGTGCTATGGGTCCAGTCGCTGAAGTGGTCAAAGCAATTAAATCACAAATTGGCGGAATTATGCCTGACATCTCATATGAACTTGGACAAATAATGGAAAATCTAAATGAAACCGCAATGGAAATGGGTGAAGTTACAAGCCAAACATATTATGAAGATACGCCAACAGCTGAAGCGCAAAAAATACTTACTGAAGCAAGTGCTGTCGCAGATCAAAGAATGAATGAAAAATTCCCTGATTTACCAAACAGTTTTGCGGGTCCGATAAGGGCCAGATACGAAGAACCAGGTTCAAGTCAATAATCCAATAATTACTAATTGGTGTCTGATCATGAGTCTTAATATGGATGATCTCTCAACGAAAATTGGAGAAATGGTCAAGGATTCTTCAGGAAAAGAACTTGGAAAACTGTTGGGTATTACTTCGGATGTCAAAGGCCATATCAGTAGTGTAACTGTTGAATTAGTGCATGGTGACTTTGTTAATATACCCAGTAATCGTTTAACAATGAAAAATAACTCTCCTATGGTTCTCCAGGATTGGATCGTTGAGGCAGAGGAGATCTCTCGAGAACTAGATTTGTTGAGAAGAAGAGATCGTGCTTTGATCGAGTTACGAGCTAGTGGTGATATTGACGAGTCAACTTATGACAGACTTAAGGATCAATACGGCCAAGCTAAAGATGAACTCTTGAAAAGGAGTGAAACTGTTATCGATAAACTTGCAGAACGAGTTAAACAATTGGACGATCAGATTAAAACAGTTCAATCCTTGATGGCCAACAATAAGATGCAATATACCTCTGGAGAAATAAATGAGAATGTTTACTGCAATGCAAATGAATCTATTCAAGGGGCATTAAAACGCTTTCACTTTGAGAGAGATGAACTTCTCGGAAAAATAAACGTGTTAATTTCTTCAAGAGATAGTGCAGAGGAACCTGTTCATCAGCAATATGAAGAAAAAGAACTTCCTATTATAGAACAAGTTGAATTGGCACCTACGGCTCATCAGCAATATGAAGAAAAAGAATTTCTCTCTATAGGAAGTGTTGAATCAATAACTACGGCTCCACAGAAAGTTAACGTCAAATCAACAGAAGTAAATGGAAACTCAAATGGGCTAACTAAAGTTCATAATCCAAGAGATATAGTAGTTGTACGTATGGAGCCCTGATAGAGGTCAGATGTTCCCTTGCCCAAATGGAAAGGTTTGGGGTCCAGAGTCCAGCCTTCCATGAATGAAATTATTCCTGAAATTCGTTATAAATTAGGTAATCAGAAAGAGAAGTTAGAGGACGTAGCGGAGAGACTATACCAACGTGATAAAGAAATATTGCAAAGATGTGTTGGTGCCCAACTGTGTGGCGACGATGATCGTTCTAAGATTTTTGCAAATGAATGTGCCGAAATAAGAAGAATGTATACTACTGTAAAGGCCGTTCAAATTTCATTAGAAAAAGTAATAATAAGATTCGATTCAATATCTCTATTCGAAGATGCGTTTGTTCAAATAAAGCCAGTAATGGAAATAGTTAGGAGTATGAGAGGAGATGTTGAGGGATTAGCGCCTGAAGTAGCTAAAGAGCTAGATGGAATAAATTCAGTCCTTGAAGATATTCATTCTGGAACTGGGCAAGTTTCTCCGATTAATTTTGAATTAGATCTTGCAGGTGAAGAGGCTACACGGGTGCTGGAAGAATCGAAGTTAGTTGCAAGCCAAAAGGCAAGTGAGAGATTTCCTGAACTCCCAATACAATCAAAGGGATTGGAGCAGAAAGATTTAACAGAAATTCTCAAGGATTCTGAAGATGTTTTACATGAGAATGGTGAGGAGAAATTTATACACTCGAAGTCTGAATCTATGGTTCTGGAAGAAGTATTATCCTATATCAAGTCAAAAGAAGGTCGATTATCAGTGAAAGATTGTGCGAACTCTCTTTCAATCCATACGAATGATGTCCTTACAGCAATTGACAGTCTAAAAGAACAAGGAAAGCTTGTCATTGAGAGAGAGGCAGAATAGTTTAATTTGTAAATTTTAGGTGAAGTACTTTGTCTGCAACAGAAGAATTAGAACAAATTGCCGTAAAATATGCAACCGAGGCTATCAGGCTTGATAAACAAGGATCCAGAGGACTTGCAATAGTAAAGTATCAAAAATCAATCGAGATTTTATTCAAGTTATGTTCTCTTTATCCAAATTCCTCTCAAAATCATGTGTATATGGAACATGTTGAATCATACAGAAAAAGAATCAAAGAGATCCAAAATAAAGTAAATCATCAAGAACCTGTAGAGAGTGCACCATCTGGTAGTGAAGCAAAATTTGAGCAACTTGTACTAACCGAAAAACCAGATGTCCGATGGGAAGATATTGCAAACTTGATTGAAGCAAAAAGAGCTATTGAAGAGTCCATAATATATCCGGTGAGGAGATCTGACCTCTTTCCTTTGGGATGGCATAGGGGTATACTCTTCTTTGGGCCGCCTGGATGTGGTAAGACGCTATTAGCAGCTGCAATTGCGACAGAGATCAATGCTTCGTTCTTTTGTGTCGATGCACAATCAATAATGTCAAAATGGCTTGGGGAATCTGAAAAAAACGTAGCCCATCTGTTTGAAGAGGCGAGACAAGTAAGCTCACAAGGAAAGCCAGCGATAATATTTATCGACGAAATCGATTCGTTAGTTGGAATCCGATCTCAAGAAGTTGGTGGTGAAGTAAGAACTAGAAATCAGTTTCTAAAAGAAATGGATGGTGTAGTTGATAAGAAGAAAAATCCTCAAATATATGTAATTGGAGCGACAAACAAGCCATGGGCTTTAGATGATCCATTTAGGAGAAGATTCCAAAAGAGGATATTCGTACCCTTACCGGAGGCAGATGCAAGGCTTGAAATGTTAAGGATTTTTTCGAGAAAGCTTGGGAAATCTCTAGCCCTTTCTGAAGATGTGGACTTTGACTCCCTTGTAAAAATGACTCAAGGCCATTCTGGTAGCGATATTTTGAATAATTTCCAAGGCGCTCAAGCAATAGTGGTCAGAGAATTTTTTGAGAACGGAAATCCTAATGATGAACAGGCTAAACCTAGACCAATAACAATGAAAGATTTCAACGACGTTCTTCGTGTTAGACGTCCCAGTGTAGATCAAAGCTTGATAGTTAATTATCTAAAATGGTCTGAACAATATCAGGCTGCATGAGGAGAAAATGTTATAGTGAAAACAATCAATTCAAAAGACCTGAAAATCCTTTCGGAGTTAGTTCATAATTCAAAAGCAACATTAACAAACCTAGGCGATAAACTTGGATTACATCCAAATGTGGTCGCATATAGAATAAATAAACTTGAGAATCTTGGAATAATACGTGACTATACAGTAAATCTTGATCTTGAGAAACTTGGTCTATTTGAACAAGTCTACTTAGGAGCAAGTTTTCCCGCAAATTCTAAACGTGACACAGTAATAAGACAAATTTCTGATCTTCCACAAACAATTACAGTAGTAAGTTCTTTTGGATCGCCAGAAGTCATCTTTCATCTTATTGGTAAAAGTAAAGAAGATATTGACAAAGTCATAACAAAACTTAGAGAATACAATGTCAAGATAGATTATGCAGCATCAGTTATCAAGACATATCAAAATGGAGGTATTGGCGGCTTTCTGAAGAATATGGCTGACGGAATAGAGACGGATGTTAGGGGTGAAACTCAGGATGGCTAGTTATACACTATTATTGAAATTATTTAGCAAACCAGAATATCGTTCATTTCTATCTGTAGTAATGATTTCTGTTCTTACGATAATCATGTGGTTCGTAATAGCGAAAGAAATCGGACATTACGTAAGATCCATCATGATGGTGACGATATTTGTGGCAATCTCGGCGTTGGCACTTAACGAAACTGTTGCTAGTTTCACTAATAGAAGACGAGACATCGCGATATTAATTGCTGTGGGAATATGGAAGCACCTAATTGGAGGAATACTGCTTTTAAAAACAATCGTGTATACGTCAATCGGCTGGACACTCGGAATGATTATAGCATATCTCCTGGGATGGCTAGGAGGTATCTCTAACAACATTGTACTCCAACAAATTGCACTATTTGCAACAGTACTCGTCTTAGGGCCAACTATTGTGGCTGGAATCTCTTGTATATTTCATACATCTCGATTTAATGTTCCGGAGGTTCTCAGACAATGACTGATGATCGTAAAAGAACTGCTGTTTCTGTGAGAGACCTTCACAAAAATTTTGAAAGTGGTTATTCAGAGACACGTCTATTCAATGGATTAAGTTTCGATATTAATGAAGGGGATTTCGTTGCCATTACAGGATCGTCTGGAACAGGAAAAACGACTTTGATGAATCTTATTGCTGGCTTGGATAAACCGACGAAGGGCACAATAAGAGTGCTGGGTAAAGAACTTTCTTTACTTAATGATCGAGAGTTAACTGCACTGAGAGCGGAATCAATTGGTATTCTCTTCCAAACTTTTGGATTACTGACTGATTTGAACGTTAAAGAAAACATCAAGGTTACCCAGATGATCACTGGAAAGAATAATTCGGACAGAGAAAGATATTCAGATGAATTACTAGAATTCTTTGGTCTTAACAATAAAGCTGATTTCAATCCTTCCAGCCTGAGTGTTGGAGAAGCAAAAAAAGTTGGAATAGCAAGAGCCCTTTCGACTGGACCTCAGGTACTTCTTTTGGATGAGCCGACAGGTAACCTCGATCCCCAATCGGTTAATGTTCTTTTACCGATTCTTCGAGGATTAAGACACATCTATGGAAAAACGATCATTATGACTACAAATACACCTCGTGCTGCTAAAATAGCCAATCGTGAGATCCACATTGAAAAACCAAAAATAATTCCAATTATGTGATGTGATAAAAATGTTCAGGTATAAACCATCTTGGAGTGAAAGGTTTAAGGAAGCAATACACCCAACTCCCATGAAGCGCAGACTCAATAATGCGATTCATAGGATATCCGTTCAGATGCGGCGAATTGATTCTCAGACTAATCGTCTAGAATCTCGAGAAAAAAATCTATACACAAAATGTGTTGGAGCAATACAAGCAAAGGATAACACGAAGGCATCAATGTATGCTGATGAATGTGCTGAACTTAGAAAAATGGTTCTTAACACATTAAAGAGCGAAATGGCTCTTGAACGAGTCAGCCTAAAACTTACAAGAGTCAGAGATTTTGGGGAATTAGCGTATAATATGACTTCTGTAGGAGCCATAATGAAACAGATCAAAGATGGCATTCAGAATATAATGCCTGAAATATCTATGGAGCTTGCAAATGTCAACGAGACCTTACAATCTATTTGCCTCGAAGTCGGTGGAGTTACCGAACAAACAATAGATTATGATACCCCAACAGAAGAATCAGAAAAAATTCTGAAAGAAGCTGCATTAGTAGCTGAACAGAAGATGCAAGAAAGATTCCCAGACATGCCTATAATTCCTTCTCCAGAACCAGATTCTTCTGTACAAGACTAGGTGAATAAAATGATGACTGAACTTTCTGAGCCAGAATTGAAAGGTTTTCTTGGTAAACAAATATCGGATACATACGGCCGGAGATTAGGAACTATCATAGGTGTGACGTTAAATGATTTTGGTGAGATGCAATCCTTAGAACTTGAGAAGGGAAACAATGAATTACAACGATTGTCATTCGATCAAATCTCGATGGATAGAGATAAAATAATAGCTGTTTCAAAATGGAAGATACAAATAGAATCACTACTAAAAGAGATGGATTCGGCACAACGAAGATTGGTCGCATTAAGTGACCTTCTTAAGCGCAAAGAGATCCCGAGAAATCTCTATGATGAATTAACACAAAAACATGAAGAAGCAATAAAAAATCTTAAATCAAAGAAAACCGCGACCATAGAAATAATTCAAAGTAGAGAAAAAGAATTGGATAGACAGATAGAAGATTTGACGAAAATATTAATTGAATTAAAAGCTGGAAAATGGTCAGATGAGTTCTCTACTAAAGTCTATGAAGTGGCTTCAAATTCGATAGAACCAAATCTCGAATATGTGGCCAAAGAAAAGAGGGACTTGGCAGATCATATTGCCGAATTAACTAAGTTGTTTTGAAGAAAGTTTTATCTCTAGGCTAAATTTTCGATTTCCCTATATTCTCCATCGTATCCAGCTGAGATTTTTATCTGATTATTTCTGAGTTTGATGATTGAATTGGTCAATAAAAGATTAGTTGCTTTCTTTAACTGTTCCTTTAATGCAAAGACTAGTATCCGATTTTGATTTGAGACATGTTTTTATTTCTTTCATCCAAAGCGGATGTGTAAAATGACCTGTTCCTATTACTGAAAGGCCTTTCATAATGGCGAATCGTTCAATTTCTTGGAGATTCATATTCTGGCTCGTTGAACGGCTAAACTTAGAATGAACATGCAGATCTGCAATGACTCTCAATTTCAATCACTTCTAGATTGAGACATAATTCGATTTACCCCAGATTGTCTATGCAACTCTAATTCCTTATTGAAATATGAGCAAAGCGAGAATTCTTATTTTAGAGTTCCCCAGATAGAATGCCAATAAGTTGGTATTAATCAATCGTTTGTTTAAGAATCAAAAAATAAGGATAATAGTGATTTGCAATGAGCGTGAAAGATGTCGGTATCACAGTTTCAAAGGATAAGGATTTCTCTGAATGGTATACTCAAGTGATATTGAAAGCCGAGTTGGCGGATTATTCGGCAGCGAAAGGATTCATGGTTCTGAGGCCCAACGGCTATGAGATGTGGGAGAAAATTCGTGAATTCATTGATCCGAGGATAAAGAAAACAGGCCACAGAAATGCATACTTTCCATTATTAATTCCTGAAAGCTTAATAAAAAAAGAAGCGGAGCATTTTGCAGGTTTTACTCCAGAAGTTTTTTGGGTCACACATACCGGCAATAATGAAATTGGAGAGCGCTTAGCTACACGACCAACATCAGAGACAATAGCATATCACTCTTATGCAAAATGGATCCAGAGCTGGAGAAACCTTCCTCTCTTGTTGAATTTCTGGAACTCAGTACTTAGAGCTGAAATCACTGGGACAAAGCCATTCATTAGGACAAGTGAATTTCTTTGGCAGGAGGGTCATACAGTTCATGAGAACAAGGAAGATGCCGACAAGGAAGTTTTTATGATTTTAAATCTTTACAGGGAATTGATAGAAGATATTTTAGCTATTCCTGTAATTTTGGGAAAGAAGACTGAACAAGAAAAATTTGTTGGAGCTCTCTATACCACTACTTTGGAGGCTATTATGGGGGATGGTAAAGCGCTCCAAATGGGAACTTCACATAATCTTGGTCAGAATTTCTCAATCCCATTCGGTATTAAGTATCTTGGACGTGATGAAAAGGAACATTTTGCTTGGCAGGCCTCTTGGGGAGTCTCTTGGAGATTAATAGGCGCGGTAGTTATGGTTCACGGAGATGACAAAGGATTAGTACTTCCACCAAAAATTGCGCCGATTCAAGTAGTTATAGTACCTATCTTCTTTAGTGACGATGATAAGAAGAACGTCAATAATATGGCGATCGAAGTACAAGAAAAACTTGAAAAAGCAAAAATTGCATGTTTCAATGATTCTAGGGAACAATTTACACCTGGATGGAAATTCAACGAATGGGAGCTTAAAGGCATACCATTGAGGATAGAGATAGGGCCTAGAGATTTTCGAGAAGGCAAAGTCATTCTTGTAAGAAGAGATACTAATGAAAAGTTATCAATTAAATATGAAGAATTAATCGACAACGTTAACAGCACACTTGAACAAATTCAAAAGAATCTTTTTGATAAAGCTAAAAAATTTCTAAATGAGCATACTGAAAAAATACAAAATTATGATCAATTCAAAAATGTTCTTATAGAGAAAGGAGGGTTTCTTAAAGCATGTTGGTGTTCCAAACAAGAATGTGAGGATCAAATCAAAGATGAGACAGGTGCGACCATTAGGGCAATACCGTTAGAGGAGGAACCGATCTGGTCAAACTGTGTATATTGTGGCAATAGATCAAATCAAGTAGCTTATTTCGCCAGGGCATATTGAAAAAATATTGACGAGTGTCTAAAAATAATTATGTTCGCCTAGCTTTCCTGTTTTGTGCCACATTGCTCACAGAAATCACTTATAGCCTCTATAGTTGCACCGCAATTCATGCAATATTTTGTTGATTCCTTTTTATGTTGCGATTTTTTTCTAACAGCAATAACTAATATCGTAATAATTATCAAGGCAGTTATGATGATGAGTCCATAGTTATCTGTTAAAACGTTGAGTTGATTTTCTTCTATAGGTGGAGATGTAGTGTAAGGTGTCGAAGTTGTGGACTTTGATGGGTCAAGTGTTGGAGTAGAGGTTATAACAGGTTCTGAGGGCTCAGGCTTTGGAGTGGAGGTTATGGGGGGTTCTGGTTGAGATGTCTCAGTTTCTACTATCAGGCTAATTTCATCCCAAAAGGCGTCAGGCGTTTGGAGATGTGAAACAGTAGTTAGTTCAAAGCTTACCACGAGTTCTTTCAGGATTATGTTTTGAGGATTTCCATGTTTAGAGGAGAAATCATTACTTAAGTTTCGTTTAATGAAAGTCCATTGATGAATTCCGCTTTCTGGTTGTGGAGTCTGTGGGTCGGGCATTGGGGTAATATCTTTCATAGATTCAAGTAGAAAGAAAATTGTGTTGTCGGAAGTGTTGTATAGAAACTCGCCCACAGCGGGAGGTGCCCATGCGACATAATAAGATAGATTGATTGAGCGACCATCTTCTAATTTCATATGAATTATGGTTCTAATATTCGTATGGTCGTTACGACCGGCAACTGCAGGTAGAACCCAGAAGCTAAGAATCATATCAAGATCTTTGATGTTGCTCTGGACTATTTGGGTGGCTCCACCACCTCTCTTTAGTGTATAGGTGCTTTGAGGAATTGGGTCTGCCCAAGTTCTTACGCTCTTAGATCCAGAGTGCTTTGTACCTGCTGTAATTGCTATGTTTCCATGTGTTTCATGATAAACATATGGTTCCCATTCATTCAAATTGGATTCGAAATCCCCATTTACTATCAACTCTGTTTTTGAAGAAGCGGATACTAAATATGGTTCATAAACTGCTGTTAGTATTAGCAATATGAGAACAAATTTGAATAATTTCATGTCTGCACTTCGATTTTTTATGTAATTTTGAAATTATTGTGTTGGTTAATAAAGGGAACGAAGCTAAATGTTTATACAAGAATCTTACGCAAGATTCATATTCTCCAAACTCTCACTTATTTGACTATTCGAGGTAAAATGATAATGTCTTACTATATGATTCCGAGGCCATCAATAATATCATCATATATTCCTCCACCAGAACAATATATGGTTCCATATGTGGTTCAGCCACCTCCAGTACCTTATGTAGTACCTCAGCCCCCAGAAGTATATTATCAGCCACCGCCCCAACAAATGGTTATTCCTCAACCACCTCAAATAGCGTTTTATCAACCACCTCCCGTACAATATTTTATTCAACCTCCTCCACAGCCCGCAGCATATCTTCCTCCGCCACAAGAATACTATGTTCCAACACCGCCTTTGACTTACTTTACTCAATCTCCGCTTCTCCTAGTAGCCTAGTATTAATCTAATCCCGATTTTTCTGCTATTTGATAGCGGAGCAGATGTTCGATGTGACTTGATTTTAGAGCCACGCTGTACACTAAACTCTCTGTTTCAAGAAATTGGTGTAGTAATATTTTTCATAGTTAACTTGTTTTTCTTTATTTATTGGATTAAATAAAGAATGTAAACGGTTCTAACAAGTTAGTAATGAATAAATTTGTAATGAAAGAGCTCTTGCTAATATTTTGTAAAATAATACTTGTAAGGTGCAATTTGCTTGAAAGGCGTATCAGCGGTATTGGCTACAAAGAATAACGAAAAAACTATCGATCAAGCATTACATAGTGTTATTGTAAACGGCTGTGAAGAAATAATACTCGTTGATGGGAATTCAACTGACAGAACTGTGGATAAAGCATCAAAATATCCTAACGTAAAGATCATTAGAGGTATTCATGGTATAGGCAAAGGAAAAGATATTGGTTGGAGATCTGCAAAAAATGAATTGGTATTATTCCTAGATGCTGACGCCTACATTGATAAGGATACGGTCCACAAACTGGCATTATGTCTTGGAAATAGTGATGTTGCTGGAGTATCCTGTCGCGTGAGTTGTGCAAATAAAAACAGACTGCTACCACGTCTCAAGGATTTTTATTTTCAACAAATTTATGATAAGCAATTTCAAGGATCACATGTTATTGAATCTGATGCAGACCCAACGATTTGTGGATTGTTCAAAAAATCTTTACTAGAGTCAATAGAGGGTTTCGATGTGAGTTATCCTTATGCTGAAGATCTTAAACTTCTTCAAAAATTTCAAAAAAGAAAATTAAGAGTACTCATGACTTATGATCCTGTAGTGTATCATTATCACAGGGAAACCTCAAGCGGGGTCTATGTTCAACATTATTGTCATGGATATGGAAAAGGATTACTGGATTATGAGTTAGGCTGTGAAACAAATAAGACAATATCCTTCAGCAATATGGTGGAATATGTGAATAGAATAACTAGACAAGCAACAAAAGATCTATTTGCATTCATCCTTTATCCAGCTTATCTTGTCTTTATAGAATTCGCTTTCAGACTTGGTTACAATCGTGGATTACGTCCAATCGAAAACAATCAATTAGGTTCTAATTAATGAAAATATTATACCTAATACAAAGATTCCTGCCATATATCGGAGGAGCAGAAAATCATCTCCATCAAATTGCAAAAAGACTGCCATCTAATTATGAAACATCAGTAATTACCTTTGGCCCTCACAGTCAGAAGTATCAGGTTAGCAAAATCCCAGTCAGATCATATCGAGGCTTTCGAATTCATTGGGGAACTGGATTTACAACAATAAGTCATGGAATGTTCAAAGACCTACTTAGAATGAAGCCGGACATAATTCATGCCCATACCTATGGTTTTGCACACACAGACTTTGCGTCATTTATCGGCAAGATGAAGAATATCCCGTTAGTTGTAACCACTCATTATGATCGAAGTAAAACAGATGAAGTAAGTAAACTTGTGCTGCGAGAATTATATGATAATATAATTGGTCGTATGACTCTAAGTCTAGCAAATAAGATATTAGCAGTGACTGATTATGAAAAAAAATTTCTCGTATCAAAATTTTCTCTCAATAATGAAAAAATATCTGTAGTTCCAAATGGTGTTGAAGTCGATAAATTCAGGAATCTTCCTGATCCCCAGTCTATAATTTCACGATATGGCCTAAAGAAAAGTAGGGTGGCATTATTCGTAGGACGTATAGAGAGAAAGAAAGGAATACAATATTTACTGGGGGCTGCTACTAAAGTAGCGTCAGAATTCCCTGATTTTAAAATTCTTCTTGTGGGTCCAGATTGGGGATACCAGAATGAGCTAAAAAAAATCGTGAAAAAGAATAAAATAGAAAATATAGTTATCTTTGCGGGGCAACTTAACGAACTTGATCTGCTTAAAGCATATAACCTGAGTGAATTTTCGATTTTACCATCACTTGGAGAGGCGACAGGACTTACAATCCTCGAGTCAATGGCCGCGGGTAGACCAATAGTGGCTTCAAGACTTCCAACAATTTCTGAATTTGTAACACACGAAAAAGATGGAATATTATTTGAACCTGGAAATCCTGAAAAATTGGCGAATTCGATAATATCCTTAATGTCTAACCAGAAACTTAGAGAAAAATTGATTCAGAATGGAAAAATTATCTCTAAACAGAGAGATTGGTCCAAAATAGTAAAAATGATTACTGATATCTATCAGACGGTTAATCATTGATTTAATTGGCAGGATACCACACACAATTTTTAAGGAAATGATAAACGATGCTATGTTTTCAATTATAAAATCGCTTGGTTTGAAAAAAGTACATGTTATTTTAGAATATTGTTGATGGTAACTCGAAAAATTATTATCTTACGCATGGATTGGGCATAACCAGATGATGATGGATCAAATCATTACGGAAATTTTAAAGGCGGAAGAAAAGGCGAATGAGGGGATATCAGAGGCTTCTATGAAAGCGGAGCGAATGAAAGATACAATAGAAGTTCCACAAGATGAACTATACGATAAAAAAATAGCGGCTTGCAAGGAAGAGGCAAAAACAATTAATGAATCTGCTAAACAAACCGCTTTAGAGGAATCAAAGAAGATTATGGAAGAATGTGAGGATGAATTGGTCACATTGGAATTTCAAGCCAGGAAACATATGCGCAAGGCTGTAGAGACGATTGTGAAAGAGATTTTGCACGGTGATGTAAAAACTTGAGTGATTCGCCTGCGAGCAAACTGGTCTCAAAAATATTGAAAGACTCTGATGAACAAACAAAGATAATTATCAATGAAGCTAGAATTTCATCCGCAGGTTTACGTGAAGAAAGAGTTAAAGAGATCAAGGAAAAAGCAGAAACAAATTGTGAAAAAGTATTAAACTCTGCTAAATTAGAAGCAGCCATTATTATTCGTCGTGAAACTGTGAATGTTAAAATTAAAACGCGTTGGAAAATTCTTTCACAAAAACGAAATTTTATAGATGAAGCCTTTAAGAAAGCTGAACAACAATTTGAATCGAGTACCAAACAAGAAACTTATGGGAAAATGCTTAGTTCTCTTATAATCGAAGCGGCTAAAGCCGCCGGAGGAGGAAACTTGGAAATTCTTCTAAATGAGAGTGATGCAAAAAGAAAACTTCCGGTTAAAGAACTATCAAAAACAGTTAGTTCAGAATTGGGTACTGACGTAAATATTATGATATCGAGAAAGAAGATTGGCGTCGTTGGTGGTGTACTTGTTCAAACTGCTGATGGAAAAACGAAAATTGATAATACGCTAGAGGCAATACTTGAGAGGTCAAGAAAAGATCTAGAACCAAAAATAAGTGAAATACTTTTCAAGGATGCTGTCAAGAAGTAGAATATTCTTGTTGTATCTGTCATAAATGCTTAGCTAATATTTTTAGATGATGTTTTTTTGCTTGCTGATATGCTAGTAAAAGGAGTAGTACAAGGAGTTGGTTTCAGGCCTTTTGTTTATAGACTTGCTATCGAGAAAGGACTATCAGGATTTGTACAGAATAGAGGCGATGCAGGAGCAAAAATAGTAGTCGAGGGTGAAGCTTTACAAATAGATAGTTTCATCAATGAACTTAGAACCAAGAAACCGCCGTTATCAGAAATAGATGATGTTATTATTGATTATAG
>MEZD01000027.1:43027-44710 GCA_001775955.1 Candidatus Bathyarchaeota archaeon RBG_13_38_9
CGTAGGATATTCGACTTTTAAGATTGAGACTAGTTTTACAGGTGGACAAGAAAGAGGCTCAATAATTCCGCCTGACATATCTATCTGTGATAAGTGCGCCAAGGAATTAGGAAATAAGGAGGATAGAAGATATCAATATTTTTTTATTACTTGCACTGATTGTGGCCCAAGATATACATTAATCAATAAACTTCCTTACGATAGAAGCAATACCAGTATGAATTTTTTTAAAATGTGTACTGAATGTAGTAGGGAATATAGATCAAAGGATGATCGTCGATTTCATGCACAAACAAACGCTTGTTCGAAATGTGGACCCCAATTAAAATTGATAGATAGTAACGGCGAATCATTGGGAATTATCGATGAAATCAAAAAAGTTGGACAATTATTAGATGAAGGGAATATACTTGCAGTTAAAGGAAATGGTGGATTTCATTTAATATGCTCCGCCATCAACTCCAAACCATTATCAAGACTGAGAAAAGCTAAACATCGAAGAGCAAAACCCTTCGCTGTTATGGCGCGAAATATTGGAACAATAAAAAAATTTGCGTATGTTAATGAAATAGAAACGGACTTTCTAGAATCTTCTGCAAAGCCAATTGTTCTTTTGAAAAAAAACGATAAACAATTTCTATCAAGTCTAATCTCTCCTGGTCTCCACACCATTGGAACTATGCTTCCATATTCTGGTTTGCATGAGATCATATTTAATGTGACAAAAGAATTTGCTTTAGTAATGACGAGCGCAAATCCGCCAAATGAGCCGATAGTAATAGATAACGATAAGGCAATACGAAAGCTAGGCAATGTAGTGGACTATTTTCTTTTACATGATAGAAATATTGAACAGAGATGTGATGATTCTGTTGTTCGAGTAATCAATCAAAAAAAAGTTTTCTTAAGAAGGTCAAGAGGTTACGCACCTGTACCATTGAATTTGAAACTTCCGACCTCCAATGATGTTTTAGCTCTAGGTGCAGAGTTGAATGTCACGTGTTGTGTCATAGAAAGTAATCGTGCATACCTGTCCCAACACATCGGAGATATTGATACGCCTGAGACTCTCGACTTCTTGGAGAATACTGCTAAGCATTTACTAAATCTAACACATGCTAAACCAGAAGTGATTGCATGTGATCTACATCCCGGATTTAATACAACTTTCTTAGCTAGTAAACTAAGTGAGAAATGGGACATCCCGATGGTGCAAATCCAACATCATCATGCACATCTGAGCAAATTAATGGCAGAATATGGGATAAATGAAGCAATAGGGATAGTGTGTGATGGATATGGCTATGGATCTGATGGTGGTGCATGGGGTGGGGAAGTACTCCAATCTAATTTTCAAGAATTTAAGAGATTAGGTCATTTGCAAAATCAACCAATGCCGGGGGGTGATCTCGCTACAAAATATCCACTCAGAATGGTTGCGGGGATCCTTAATCACGAAATTGATATCGTAAATTTTCTCAATGAGAGAATAAGATTTCTTCCTTATGGAAATAAAGAGATTGAAATAATCTCAAAACAGATTCTGTTAGACAACACACCTATGACAAGCAGTTGTGGTAGAGTATTAGATGCAGTTTCATCTATACTAGGTATATGTTCTGAACGAACCTATGAAGGGGAACCAGCGATGAAATTAGAAGCAATAGCATCGGAGGGGAAAGA
>MEZD01000027.1:44733-52997 GCA_001775955.1 Candidatus Bathyarchaeota archaeon RBG_13_38_9
TAAAAAATCGAATTATTGACACAACTTATCTGTTAAAAATAATTCATGAAACACAAACAAGAAATGGTATGAAAATATCGGATTTGGCTCTATCCGCCCAATCGTACCTTGCCAGATCACTGGCTGAATTGGCGGTTGAATGTGCGATCAGTGAGGGAATAGAGGCTGTTGGATTTACTGGAGGGGTAGCTTGCAACTCATATATTACTAATATGATAAGACAGAAAGTTGAAAAAAGTGGATTGAATTTTCTATCACATGATAGAGTGCCACCTGGAGATGGTGGAGTCTCTTTAGGTCAAGCGATTGCTGCTACAAATATTATCTAAGTTCTTGAAGTATTCCTTTAGAAAATACAAAGATTTTTTCAGAACCGTTTATATGAAGGCCTATCGAACAATACTTTCGTTTTACAGAATGAAAGCGAATCTCTAGTTTGGATAAACGCAGCGATTTAATTACTTAAAAGAGTTTGAAATAATTAGCTATTAATCTGAGAGTATGAGAGAAAATGTGTCTTGCGATACCTGGAAAAATAATGAAGATCGACGGTGATCTAGCAAAAGTCGATTTCGGAGATGGAACGGCTAGAGAAGTAAATGCTTCCTTAGTTGATGTAAAAATCGGAGAATATGTAATTGTGCATGCGGGATTTGCTATTGAGATTCTTGATGAAAAAGCTGCTAAAGAGACGCTGAAACTCTGGGATGAGATATTGGAAAGGCGATAATCAGATTCTCTGAGAACAGATGAAAAAGTGATATTTTGTCATGACGAAAATTGTGGAACATAAGGAAGACGAAGTTTTTGATATTGAATTAGAAGAAAGTATATTAAAGAAAAATGAGGATTTTGCAAAAAAGAATAGTGAATTATTCAAAACGCATAATATCAAAACCATAGATATTATGGGGTCAATAGGGTCTGGAAAAACATCTCTAATTGAAGCTATGGTTAAAAGGCTGAAAGAAAAGTATCAAATTGCCGTTCTTAATGGAGATCTAACGACTACAATTGATTCAGATAGAGTAGCAAAACATGGCGTTGATGTTATTCAAATCAATACTGGAAAAGAATGTCACTTAGATGCTAATTTAATTTCAAAAGCTCTAGAAGATATGGAATTAGACCAATTAGATCTTATCATAATTGAAAATGTAGGAAACCTGATATGTCCAGGAGAGTTCCGATTAGGAGCTGAACAGAGACTTGTAGTCATAAGTGTGACAGAAGGACCATACATGGTGTTGAAGCATCCTTTCATTTTCATGGAAGCTAATGTGGTGGTGATAAACAAGTTAGATCTTGCTGAAGCGATGAACGTAGAATTTGAAAAACTAAAAGCTGATGTGATGAGAATCAATCCTAAAGCTGAGGTAATTGGAACAAGTTGTAGAAATGACAAAGGAATCATATACGTAATAGGAGCTCTAAATCTAAGCTGACGATTACGTTAATTGATGCTGGCTGCATACATGCATGAATTATCTATGGCAAGTAATATTATAGATATCGCAATCCACGAAGCAAAGAAAAGAAATGCTACTTCAGTTATCGAAGTCAATCTTGTTGTTGGAAAATATTCAATGCTAGGGCTGGAACAATTATGTTATTGTTACGATCTACTAGTAAAAGATACACTTCTTAAAAACTCAAAATTAAACATGGAGCATGAAGACGGTAAGATCCATTGTGACAAATGTAAATACAAAGGACCAATACCATTGAAAGAAGAACTAGAGTATCACATCATCTTCCCAACTCTTGTGTGTCCAAAATGTGGAAATCCGGCGGAGATTATTTCTGGAAGAGACTGTTACATTAAATCTTTGAGGGTTAAGAAATGAGTCAACTAATGGAGTTCAGGGATAAAACTACCGCTGATAAAATTATCAAAAAATTGGCTTCCATGGATCTAAACTTGACGTTGATGCACGTATGTGGGACACATCAGGATACTATAGTGAAATATGGCCTAGATGATTTACTAAAAAAACATGGAGTTCGAATCAGACAGGGTCCAGGTTGCCCAGTCTGTGTAACCACTACTTCTGAAATCGAGATGGCGTTGGAATTAGCTAAGAAAGGTAAAACGATAGTTACTTTTGGAGACATGCTTAGAGTTCCAGGTCTAAAAGAATCACTAAATGATGCGAGATCACAAGGTGCAAAAGTAAGGATTGTATACAGCATCACTGACGCAGTAAATCTTGCAAAGAAAACTGATGATGACATAGTATTTGTTGCGATAGGTTTCGAAACCACAGCTCCAAGCACGGCGATAACTTTACTCAAGGATCCTCCAAAAAATTTCTTTGTACTGAGCTTCCATAGATATCTTCCACCAGCACTTAATGCTCTCCTTGGAATGGGTGAACTTAAACTACAAGGTATTATTGAGCCAGGTCATGTAAGCACAATAATAGGAATGAACGCATACGAAGGAGTATCCTCTAAGTATGGTATCCCACAGGTAATTGCGGGTTTTGAACCTCTGGACGTATTAATGGCTGTCTATATGATAGCAAAACAAATCCATGTATCAAAATCAATTGTAGAGAATGAGTATAAGCGAGTCGTGAAAAAAGAAGGTAATTTGAAAGCTCTTAAGGCAATATCGGAAGTTTTCGAACCGAAGGATGCAAAGTGGCGAGGGTTCCCAAAAATTCCTTTATCCAAGATGGCAATTAAGAAAGAATTTGAATCTTTTGACGCTGAAAAACAATGGGCTGATGAACTGAAATCAATTGTGAATAATGAATTCACGGAACCTAAGGGTTGTGAGTGCCATAGAGTACTTCGAGGATTAGTTGAACCTAAAGAATGCACATTATTTGGAGAAACCTGTAATCCAAATCATCCAATTGGGCCGTGCATGGTTTCTATAGAAGGATCCTGCAATATTGAATATAGATACCGAAGAATTATTCGTTAACATTCACGACAGCTGATAATATGGATTCTATTAAGATGGGGCAATCAACCCTAGATAATTTATTCTACTTGAATAATAATTATTTATTTTGAATCTTTTTTCAAAGAGAATATTTTACAGGAGAAATATGGACTGTATCAGAGACTGATTGTAGTTATTTTATTTTTAGGAAGTCTAATTTTATTATTGACTCATGGATCCATAATTTTATTTGAAAAATCTTTTTGGATTCTTATTATGATTATCTTTTTGGTGATTCAATATATCCTTCTGAAGTTCTTTTTTGAAAAGGGGAACCAAAGATTCGTGTTTTCTACATGGAAGTTTATTCGTATTGAAATGAGTATTCTTGCACCCTTGTCCTTCGTTATGATATTTCTCCTATTTCAGATTTTGATAATGTGGATGAGAAATGATAAAATAATTAGCTTGATTGAAGATCAACAAAGTTTCGCCTACTATTCATTGGCCCTCCGAATATCAGAACCGATAGGATACATATCCGAATGGCTTCGGGAGATGCAAATTCCATTACTTTATTGGGGCGGCCATATGGCAACACATTTGCCTGGCTATCCATTGATGATCCATATTGCGTTTCAGATATTTGGAGAACATTCCTACTCGGTTATGTATTTGGTTTCAATACTTTCGGCTTTAACAATATTTCCAATATTCTGGATATCAAATTTAATCTACGGTTGGAGAGTTGCAATACTCTCATGTATTTTATATTCATGGATCCCTTCCTTAACCTTAAATTTTCCATACATGGATTTGATCCTAGGATTCTTTGTATGCTCATCTATCTTATTATTCCTACAATCATTTAGAACTCAAAATACAGTTATGAGTCTAATTGGAGGGTTGATACTTTCATCATGCATTTTCATGTCTTATGTGTCCGCATCTATTCTAGTAATGGTTTTGATATTCACAATCTTTTCAGGTGAATCCAAAAAAATTATTAATTTATTATTCTATTTTCTAGGAACAGTTATTCCCTATGTGATTTTAGAAACGGTAATTGGTTGGCCTATTATTCAAGCAACATTATCGGCTCAAAGAACAAATTCATGGTTCTACTGGCATCTACACTCATTGAATCCATTAGTTTGGAATATCGGCCATTCCACATTGTTTTTTTTCATGCTCATTGGATTACCTGTATGCATAATGTTTTTCATATCTCTGATTAGATCGCTACGCTATTTTTTCCATGAACATGAAAACAGTACATTTGTATTAAGTTTCGCAGCTGTATTGTCCATCACCATATTGTTTGCGAAACTCGAGCTGGCAAGAGTAGCTAGTTTTCTAATTCCGATTATTGTGATAATGGCAAGTGGTGAAATAATGAAATGGAAAAATGAAAATAACTTAGTTACAAATCTTACTTTGCTAATTATTGCTCAATTTATTGTATTTCTTGTACATGTATCACAAGTTGACTTGTATTCTTACATGTTAGGTTATCCTATTGTATGAGAAATATGCGTGTTTAGCATATCCTTGGCACTGGGTCTCCAATAGGTGGTAAGATAATACGTTTGCCACCAATTGAAGTCTCTAGGCCAACGTAATTAGATCCTTTAGTAACTTTGCCGATAATTGCAGCGTCGTGGCCACTTTCAGTACCTTTCAATTTATCTAGGATTTCTTCAGCTTTTTCCGGTATTGTTGCTATAACGAGTTTTCCTTCATTACCGATCTCTAAAGGATCTATGCCCAACATTTCACATGCAGCTTTAACTCCAGTTCTGATGGGTATCTTTTCTTCATGAATTGTAATTCCTGTGTTTGATTTTTCACTCCATTCATTCAACACATTAGCTAATCCGCCACGTGTAGGGTCCTTGATGTTAACGATGCCTCCTATTTGGAGCAGTTCGTTTACAACTTTGTTTAGGGGCATCATGTCTGATTTTACTTCTGTTTCAAAACCGTAACCTTCTCGCGATGAGAGGACAGCTATGCCGTGATCACCTAAGGTTCCAGAAACGATGATGCTATCTCCATTGGATAAGTTTGAGTCTAAAAGCCATCTGGATTTGAGGTCTCTATGCTCCCTCACAATTCGCAGATTTTCATCAAGGTAGCGGCTTCGCTTCCCGATGCCAGATGTATTAATTACGAATTTATCTAATGCTCCTTTCTCCATGACTTTGGTGTCGCCAGTTAGTACATATACTCCGGCTTCCTCACAAGTTTCTTGCATGCTTTTAAGAATATTTTCGAATATTTCGATTTCGAAACCATCTTCTATTATGAATCCGGATGTAAGTGCTAAAGGTTCAGCGCCTACTGCAGCAATATCGTTTACTGTCCCGGTAATGGCTAACCTTCCAATGTCTCCGCCTGGAAAAAAAAGAGGTTTAACAGTGTGCGAGTCAGACTTTAGAACGATGTCATCGATTACGGCTGAATCATCAAGAGCCTCCAATGGGACCTCGGCTGAACTTCCACCAAGATATTTTAGAATATATCTCTTGATTAGTTCTTGCATGGCAGTACCCCCGCCACCATGGGCCATTGAGATTCTATCCATATTCATACCTTCTAATTGGAGGAGCTTTCAGATTCAATGATTTATGTTTATAGCAAATAATGAATGTGTTTGTGGTGGGGTCGGCGGGAATTTCATGACGATGTCAATTTGAACCCGCGACCGCCAGCAATCTGGTTAGATCCCCAGGTTCACCGCACATATGTGCTCTGGTATCCTTTGGGCGGTTCAGACCTTGACCAAGCTAGACGACGACCCCATGACATAATCTAATTGATTCAATATCCTTCTAATAAGACCATTCATTGTCAAATGGAAATCATGATAAATTAATGATCTTCCAAATTGAAATTTACGAAAATGTCTTTGAATAATTGATTTACATATTCCTTTGTTTTCATTCCTTTAGATTTTGCCAGAATCTCAATTCTCCGATTCATCCCCGTAGAGTATTGAATAGCTTTTTTCGGAGCTTCAGCGAGTTGTTTTGGAAGGTTGATATCTATGGCTGTTTTCCTCAAGATGTGTTTTCTGACCTTATCATTTGGGTTTGAGATCTTTAATTCTGATGGAATTGATAAGCCATATTGAATAAGTTCCCAATCTGCATAAGGATGAAGCATTCTCACTGTTTCTGGAGCAACCGACTTTTCACAAACTTGAAAACTATCTTCATGTGCATCTCTAACTCTATTAAAAATCGCTTCATGAAGTGCATTTGAACCTCCCTCATCCAGTATCTTTAAAAACCTATGATAACCTCCGAAGAGTTCATCGGCTCCTTGACCAGTAAACACTCTTGTTATGCCAGAGTTCCTTGCAAGTTTTGCACATAGATAAAAAGGGGTAGCTAAACTCAATTTTACTGGATCAGCTTCCTCTATTCGCCATATGTTTTCTTTCAAAATATTTTCAAGATTATCTTCATCTATTTCTTGAATCTGCAAATTGATTCCAAGAAGTTTCGCTGCCTTTTCTGCCCATTCTGTTGAAGGTTGACCTTTAACTCCCACAACTAAGCCAACAACATCAATATCATTTTGAGATAAAATATGTGCGATAAGAGAGCTATCTATTCCTCCAGAAAAACAAACTCCTACTTGTTTGGATTTTAATGATCTTTCTAATACAGCTTTTCGCAATAAGCTTCCTAATCTTTTAGCGATAACTCCATTATCAGCGTCAATAGATTGTTGCGATCTTATTTGTCGTACACATGAAGGTTTAAGGTCGTGAGCCAATCGCCAAATATGGCCAGGTGGGAATATCTTCGTTTTTTTTATTCCAAGATTCCAGAGAGCTTTTTTTTCAGTCGCTAAAGCGATAAAATCTGTATTCCAGCCATAGTATAGAGGTTTGAGGCCGATAGGATCCCTCGCAACAACTATGTTTCCCTCGTGAAGGATTACAATCTCATATTGACCATCAACTTGTGATACAAATTTTTTTAATGATCTTTCTGGAGTGTTCTCAGAAAGGGTTTCAAATAGTTGATCGAATGATTGTTGAAATTCCAGATAATCGCTTTCAATGATTAACGAATGACTATGAGATACAATTGGTTGAGGAGAATCAGTTGGCTCAATCTTCGACACGTTATATGCAATCGCAACATTTGACGACTGAATTTGGTCTAACTCTTCAAGTTTTTTTGTGAAAAAGCATCCATGATTCGTTGCAATACCTAGGCTTTCATTTCCCCTATGTTTTTGAGCCTCCATCATCTTCTTCAAAATAGGAATTGTATTGAAACCTTTTCTCGATTTGACTGCGCTTACAGCACCCATAAATACTCTCTATTCCCCTTCAGATTGATTTCATGAAGTTGTTCAATGACTATTCAGTTCGATTATTTTGAGTAAAAAGCCTTATACATAGATTTTAAATGAAATCTTATTGAGGATTGATGAAATTGAAGGACCCAATTCCACTCACGGCAAGGATCTTAATCTCTACAATCTTTATCATAGCAGCAATAAACAAATCTATGGATCTTCTGGGAAGTGAACAATATATGACAGCGTATGGTATACCTGCCGCAGGAGTATTATTGGTTCTTTCTGTAATAATAGAAATTTTTGGAGGCCTATCAATACTATTGGGATTTAAGGCTAAATGGGGGGCTATTGCTTTATTTATATTTCTAATACCGACAACTCTCATATTCCACACAGAGGTCACAGATCAGATTCAATCTATGATGTTGCTGAAAAACTTGTCAATGATGGGTGGACTACTTATGGTAGCGAATTATGGATCAGGTCCCTACAGCCTTGATGAACACTTCGATTTAAAAAAGAAGACTTGAGCAGAGTGAACTGCCCAACCTGATTCCAAAACAATTATTTAACGTAAATATCGTAGAACCCATAAGCCATTTAAGAGTAAGATGTAATCAGAGCCTATATGCCAATTCTTCCAATAGATATCGGACGTTATGGAACCCCAGAAATGCGTAACATCTTCGAAGAGGAGAGCAGACTTCAGAAAATTTTGGATGTTGAAGCCGCAGCTGCATATGCTCATGCACAAGTTGGTAATGTTCCAAAAGAAGTAGCTGAAGAAATAATAAAAAAAGCAAATATCCAATATGTAAAACTCGAAAAATGCAAAGAGATCGATAAAAAGATCAACCATGACCTCATGGCCATAGTTAAAGCGTTAACGGAGGTTTGTTCCCCATCAGCATCAAGGTGGATTCATTTTGGACTAACAAGTGCTGACGTTGAAGACACAGCATATGCCTTACAGTTCAAAGAAGCTCTCAAGATCATACGAATAAGACTCATCGATCTAGAGAAAATTTTGATAGGGCGCGTAGAG
>MEZD01000027.1:53009-67297 GCA_001775955.1 Candidatus Bathyarchaeota archaeon RBG_13_38_9
ACCGTGATGGTGGGTAGAACTCATGGTCAACATGTGAATGTGATAACTTTAGGTCTTAAGTTAGCAGTGTGGATGAGAGAGGTATCGAGACACTTACGGAGGCTGGACCAAATGGAAGATAGAGTTGTCGTAGGGAAGATTATGGGAGTAATTGGGACAGGATCAGGACTTGGCAAAAACGCAATTGAAATCCAGAATATTGCGTTGAAGAAGCTAGGGTTGAAATCGGCTGATATGGTTACACAGGTTATTCAAAGAGATTTACATGCGGAGCTAGTGTCTACATTGGTATTGATTGGGTCAAGTATGGACAAATTCGCGTTAGAGATACGTAATCTCCAAAGGACCGAGATAATGGAGTTAATGGAGCCTTTTAAGGAAGACAGCCAAGTAGGAAGTTCTGCAATGCCTGCAAAGAGAAATCCTGTTAAATCGGAGAGGATCTGTAGCCTGGCGAAATTGATGAGGGGTTTATTAATCCCTGCTTATGAAAACATTGCATTATGGCATGAACGTGATTTAACTAATTCAGCGAATGAACGTTTCATATTCTCCATGTGTTTCATTCTTCTTGATGATATGACAAATTCTATGAATAAAATGCTTGCAGGTTTAGTAGTCTTCCCTGATAACATGAAAAGAAATCTTGCTTTAACAGGAGGGCTAAACCTTTCTGAAAATGTTGTTAAAACATTAGTTGAGAGAGGGATGGGGCGACAAGAAGCTCACGAGGTTGTGAGAAATTGTTCAATGATGTCAATAACCAAGAAAATACCATTTTCCACAGTTCTAATGGAAGAAGAAATAATTTCAAAATTAATCTCACAAAATGAAATTGAACATATATTAGATCATTCAAAATATCTTGGCGTCACAACGAAGCTTATTAGAAATGCTATCGCTACAACCAAGTCCGAACTAGAAAATAATTAATGAGTGTGAGCGTCAGCGGTAAGAGATAGTTTTGATCGATAACGTTTTCGAATAATCAATACGATAATTCCAACTATGGATGCTCCCATCGAGAGTCCTAATATGAATGAATAAAGTTCGTTATCGATAGTAGAAGACCGGTCTTCAATTGTCATGATGAATAATTGTATCGATATCTTGTCTTTTCTAATATGTGCAATTGTAGTCTGATATACTTCTCCTCCACCTGAAATAATGATTTTTATTGGATGACCTATATCGTCGATCCATTGTGCAGTAATTTTGACATGATATTCGAGAGGGGCTTCATACATTGCTATTGTGATATTTGTAGGGTTACTGAAAATCTCATACGGAATAGATTGGGTAGAAGTTGAATTTACATTAGTAATTGTAACCAAGACTTCCTTATCACTCATGAGTTCCCATGTAAGCATCTGAATACTGACAGGAGCTTTCAAATGTAATGGACCCACCCAAACAAGATCAGGAAAACTTGGAACTGTACCATAAATAAATAAAAGTTGACTGGAACATAGAATTGTAATGAGGCCCATTAATCCAAGTTGTCGTATCAATTATCTCAACTTTGTATTGTTTTGTGTTAGTTATTTGGCTGGGTTTTTATCTTCTATTTGTTTTTTGATATTTTTTGCTAGTGTGCTTCCAATAGTGGGAACTGATACGAGGGACTGGAGATTGGCTTTTCTAATATCTGCAATTTTATGAAAACCAGCATTATGTAACATTCTTGCACGAATCCTTCCTATTCCCTGTAGTCCAACTAGCTCAATCAATTCCTCTTTTATTCCATATTGAATTCTGCGACGTAGAATCGGAAACTTTATCATCAAATCTTTATGTTGAAATAATCTGGCAAGTTGATTCGAAGCAAAAATTAACCATTCAGCTGTCTGAGTTAATCTTAACAGATCTCCTGGTTCAACCTTATATTTTCCCAAAAGATCGTTCTCGGTAATCTCTTGAATCCAATCATTCATCACCGCAACGCATTTAATTTCTGAAATAAAGTCATCAAGATTTTGTTCATATGAATACATTGAATTCCATGGATCAGGTTGTTTGAAAATCAGTTCGTTCGAATGTTCGCTTGCGTAAGCAATTAGTTGTTCACTTTCCTTACCTCGAGGATATAATTTAGGGGACAGATCAGGAGTATGCGAGACTAATTGAAGAATACTGACTTCAGTGAGTTTGTCAGGTCTATTGTAAAGTCCGTCTCTAATGATGACCGCTGAGACGGGGTCTATATAAAGTTCTGAAACCCTGTGACCGAATGGAGTGGCTAATAATTTTCTAGATTCCATCGTAATCATTTCTTCATTAAAAAGGAATCTTAGAATTTTTCCAACTTTGCTTTTCAGCATCTTGAGGTCATGTTGTTGAGCATGAAAAGTTTGAGAAAAAAAGTCGTAAAGATCTTCCTCTGTATAGGCAAACCCAGTTGCAATGGTTGAAAGGACGTGAGGTCGTAGAACATTTTCAATTGAGAGCTTTGACCATATTTTCTCAGGTTCTGAGCATACATACTTTTCCATTAATCGTTCTTGTTCAACTGATGTCTTTGCGATAAGAATTGATTCTCCGGCTTTATCATATTGGGGTCGTCCAGCTCTGCCTGCCAATTGCTTATATTCCAAAACGGATATTTCTTCGCTCCAGGATTCGGGGTCATATCTTCTAAAGTTACTTATGAGAACTGCTCTGGCAGGTAAATTTACACCGGCTGCAAGAGTTGGAGTTGCAGATAAGATCTTAATCTTTCCATCTTTGAATGATTCTTCAATTAATCTCCTATGTGATGCATCTAAGCCAGCATGATGAAATGCGGCACCAAATTTTACCTGTTCGGCAAGTATTTCACTTAATCCGGTTCTTTCTCCTGAGGTCAGTATTTTATCCGCTATAGTTTTAAGATCTTTTTCTAGGCTTTTTGAGATTTTACGAGAGAGAACTTTTGAAATATTTTTTCCATAACTTACTGCATCCCGTCTAGTCTGTGTAAATATGAGTACCTGTCCACCTTGTTTGAGTATGTCTAGAGCAATATCAATGACTGGTTTTTTGGTTTCTGTTAAAATTCGTCTCGCTGAGCCATCTTTGAATTGTATCTCTCCATCATAAAAAACACCTTCTCTGAGAGGGACAGGTCTCCAATCTGTTGTGATGGGTATTCCCTTTATCCACTTTGAGATTTCATCGGCGTTTTTTACGGTAGCGCTCAATAAGAGAAATTGTGCATTAGGGTTTAGTTTCATCAGTTTTGTGAGTGTGACTTCTAGTGTGGGGCCTCTCCCTTGATCTGTTAAAAGATGTATCTCGTCAGCCACAATGGTGTCGATCTGTTGCATCCAAGGTGCTTTGTGTCTTAATAGACTGTCTGCTTTTTCATTTGTTGAAATAATTATATCATATTTGCCTAGCCATTCGTCTGTGCTGTCATAATCACCAGTTGAAACGGAGATCTCTAGTTTATCGCCGTTGGATTTTGTTAGTTCACGATACTTCTTGAATTCTTCATATTTTTCATTTGCTAAAGCTCTTAGTGGTGTAAGGTAAATGCTTTTAGTATCATTCTCAAGTATGTTTTTCAAAATGCAGAGTTCTGCAATAAGTGTTTTTCCGCTTGCAGTTGGGCTTGCGAGAACTAAGTTTTTTCTGTTTAATACTCCGGCAGTGATAGCCTCTTCCTGAGGTGGATATAATTGATTATACCCGTGTTGGACGATAATTCTCTTAATTTGTTCAGGAATGTCTAGTTCATTTATTTTCAATATGTTTCTTCCGAGTCTATTGAATGGAAGGGAGAGTGTTTAGAAGGTTATTAATGATGGTGGTTTAGCTTGAACCGCTACTTGTTCTTTTTACCTTGCCGTCTTCGGGTGAATAAATAACGCCTTCTCTACTGAGACGTCCAACAAGCATTCTGGCTTGGTCTTCAGTCATGTCTTTTTTCTCTTGAAGGGTCTCATATAGTTTGGACTCTTCTACCATGCCAGTTTCTTGCTCCATTTCGGTTATAAGGTCAAGAACCTCTTTCATTCTATCGACTAGGCTTTTTGGTTTGCCAGTCATTATGACGTCAATATCCATTTTTCCAGTGGTTGTGTCGATTCCAACATCTTGTAATGATACTGACATCAATCTTATCACTGCTCTTGCATCTTCAACAGTAACTTCTTCTCTGAGATATGCTCTTGCTCTTGCCTCGGTTAACCTAATTAGAGCTTCTAATTGACGTGGAGTAATTGCAATAGGAGATTCAGCAGAACTTGAACCCGATCTCATCTTCAAATAGAACTCTTGGATTTCGTTAGCTGCTTCATTAGAGATGGTTATGTCAAGTTTTTTTGCAAAACTGATATATTTTCTCAAAAGATCGGGGGGCAGAGGTGCTGTTTCTGGAGCTGAATGAAGTCTATGAAGCGTCAATACATGTTCCGACATTTTGGTGTCAATTTCGCTTTCAGGAACATCTCTCATAACGAAAATCAGATCAAATCTTGATAATATGGTGACTGGCAAACTTATGTTCTCATTTATGTTACGGTAAGGATCATATCGACCAAGAGCTGGATTTGCGGCTGCAATTATTGAGACTCTTGCGTTCAAGGTAGCAACAATTCCGCCTTTGGCAATGCTAATTGTTTGTTGTTCCATGGCTTCATGAATGGCGACTCGGTCGTCAGGTCTCATTTTATCGATTTCATCAACTGCACAGACTCCTCTGTCAGCTAGAACAAGTGCACCTGCTTCTAGAATCATGCCACCAGTTTTCTCTCTGACTACAGCGGCGGTCAAACCTGCTGCTGTAGAACCTCTTCCACTAGTATACAAACCTCTAGGAGCGACCCTTGATACGTATTGGAGGAGTTGGCTTTTAGCTGTTCCTGGGTCTCCTACTAATAGTATGTTAATGTCTCCTCTGATTGTTATTCCATCTGGAAGTCGTTTTGGCATGCCACCGAATAACAGGTATAGAATGGCTTCTTTCATGTCGTCATAGCCGTATATTGAAGGTGCGATCGACATGATCAATTTACGATGTATCCAAGGGTCTTTTGACAGTTCAAGAATTTTTTCTTCTTCTTCAGGACTAATCTCTAGAACATGAACTTCTTTGCCGGATATTTGAAGATGATTTGCATCCATGTAAAGATTGAAGGTTCGTAGTTTACCCCGTCTGCCTACAAATTCTTGCTCAGCTCTTACTATGCCTGTGACGGTTATCCTGTCACCTGGTCTTGCCGTATCTGATAAGTCTTCGAGCACTCTAGCATCCATAGAACGTGGTAATTGTCCTGGCGGGAGATCTTCTGGACGTTCTTGAAGTCTCATCTCTTGTGAGTTTATGTATGTTGATTCCTTCTCTTTGAAGTCAAGGAACTTGCTTCTGCAACCAGGTCTGGTGCAGGAGTCTGGGCTCTCCATAAAAAGTCCTTTCTGATCTATTCTGATCTTGGCTCCGCATCTTCTACATTCAAAGATTGCCTGTGTAAGGTATGGTTTCACTTGGGCTGCTCTGACAATTATTCCATCTACTGATACGAATCTACCTAAATTTTGAGAGCCTACTTCACGAAGAGATATCCGTTCATGAAGACCTCGGAATCTAGCTATGAACCTTTTAGTAATTTCAGCATAAGCTGGATCCTCTATCTTCATTTGCGCCCAGATTGCTCTATTGGCAAAATCAAGATACTCGTCTGGTTTTCCAATTAGCTCTCTAGCAAATTGTGGATCGAATGAATATAGATCTTCAAATTCTATCACTAATGCTCGGCTGTCTGAGGATGGCATCTGAGATAATTTTTCTCTATATTTGTCTTTGGACCCGAACTTGAAATCTTTCAGAAATTTTTGAAAACTCTGTTCTGGGCTTTCTTCGCTCATTTCTCGTCCTCAAGATGTAAAATTTTATTTTTCCATTCATCAATTATTGATCTCAGATCATTGTAGAGTCTTCTTTCCTCAGCAGTCATTTTCTTGATGGTAACAACAGTTATCGAAGGATTGGTTGCAAGATATACTATCTTGTGTAAACGACAATTGATGATGTCTTTTGACTGGCTAAGAGCATTTTCGAAAAGGGCCTTTTGAGATTGGTCTTTATCCTTTTTCTCTGAAAGCTCACGTAATAATTCTTTGAGTTTACTGTAGAAATCATAATCCAGTGGAGGTATTTCTCTGGATTCAGGAATGGATTCTCGCCAATGTATTTTTGCGAGATCGGGAACCTCAAGAGGTTTCTCATCAAGGATTTTTACTATTCGGTTCTTGGTTAATTCTTTAGCTAACCAGCGTGGAATTTGAATCTCGTCTCCAACCTTGAATGGTCCAAAAGTTTTACCGCTGAAAAATAATTCAGGCGTGTCATGTACGACTCTGGCCTTTATCATGCTTGATTCGTAATCTGTCTCAAAGTCATTGATTGACAAGTTGGAATCACATCAAATACTCTTCAAGAATTCCCGTAAACAGACAATGAAATAAAGGTTGATAATCTCCATTACTCCTGAAAATTGGGCAGACATCTATTTTAGGTATTTAATCTATCGGATTCGTCTATTCTGTATATTCGTGTATAATAGAAGTTTAACCATTCTTTGGTGCATTTCCATTGGAGATAAGGTATTAATGTAGCATACTCGATATGTGACAAGTACGCGCCAGGACCAAGTCGGTTTCTCATCGATATTCTAAAAGCTTAAGAGCCTATCGAGAGTAGCTTTTTTTAAGGTAGAAACTATTGAGTGAAGATAAAATTAGCAGACGTAAATACATGAAATATGCTGGTGCTGCTATTGCTGCTGGCGCGGTCGCAGCTGCGGGATATGGTGTCTATCAATATTCTGGTCAGCCTTCTCCAACCTCTCCATTACCCACAACTCCAACCATAGAGACTCCAGCCACGGGCAAGAAGATAAAAATCGGTGGGACCAAACCATTTACAGGTCCAGATGCAATATTCGGAATAGCTGAAGGTAGAGGGAACGAACTATGGGCAAAACTTGTCAATGAGGCCGGTGGTATCAAGGCTGGCGATGGAAACACCTACGAAGTTGAACTTGTTCTATACAATGACGAGCAAAAACCAGAGAATGTTCCTAGATTTTATGAAAAACTGATTAACGAAGATAAAGTTGACCTGTTGTTTGGACCGGTTTGGGGTCCCCTTGGCATGGCCACAGTGCCTATTGTAGAGAAATATCGTAAATTTGAGGTCTATGGTACCTGTTCATTCGACCCAGCTGTATACCAAGATTGGAAGTATATTGTTCATGTCATTACAAACGGTCCAGGCTACATGAATGCTCTCACTGACATGATCATCTCAAAGGTATTACCGAATGATCCTGACGCGAAAAATATTGCAGTTACACATGGAGACGACATGTTTAGCAGGACTGTTGGTATATACGGTCACGAATATGCATTGGAACAAGGAATGAATGTGGTATTCTACGACTCATACGGTACAGCAACTACTGATCTGACACCTATTATTTCTAGAGCTAAGGCAAATAATCCATCAATATTCCTAAACGCAGGAGCTTATGCAGCGGCCATCTTACTCGTAAAACAGATGAAAGAACTTGATTTGAATGTAAAAATGCTTTGGCCAGGAACTGGTGCCGTATTTCCAAAGTTCTATGAGACCCTAGGAAAAGATTGTGAAGGCATAGTCACATGTACCCAATGGGAACCTGGTGTTCTTTATAAAAACGATTATGGACCAAGTCATGATGAGTTCATCGATGAATTCACGAAAGAACATGGTGAAGCGCCAGATTACACGACGGCAACAGGATTCCAGCAAGGACTAGTAATGCAAAAATGCATGGAGCAATGCAGCCAACCAACAGATTCTGACGCAATGAGGCAAGTTGCCGGACAAATTGATATGACCACATTCTACGGCAAGTATAAAGTGGATCCTACTACCGGCTGGCAGATTGGACATGAAATGTCCAACATTCAATGGCAGAACGCTGAGAAAAAAGTTGTATGGGTACCTGGAGAAGAAAGTCCATCAGAACTAATATATCCAATTGCAAAATGGTCTGAGAGGTAAGTATCAGACCATCTTTATCTCCAATTTAGTAGCTAAGAAAATCGAATCTAACAGGATCCCCTATTCAAGAATATTGATTCCATTAATGATTAGTGGATACTATATTTGCTATCATTACTTTGTATTCGTTTTATTTTTTTTAAATCCAGCCTCGCATCTTCATTGCTTCAACTACGCGCTTAACAGCAATTACGTAAGCCGCTTGTCTCATGTTTATTCCTTCTCTCTTAGAAGTATGCCATGTTGAATGGTAGGCTGTTGTCATTTTTTCATCCAAACATTTATGGACATCGCTTTCTCCCCAAGTATATCTATAAGAATTCTGAACCATTTCCAAATATGATACTATGACTCCTCCAGCATTACATAGAATATCAGGTATAACATGAATTCCGTTTTTATCCAATATTGCGTCAGCTTCTGGAGTTGTTGGACCATTAGCTAATTCGGCAATTATCTTTGCGTGAATCTTTGATGCGTTTTTCTGTGTTATTACGTTCTCTAAACCTGCAACAACAAGTATGTCTACATCAAGTTCCAATAATTCTTCATTGGAAATTTGTTTTGCATTTGGGAAAGTACTTACCGATTGGGTTTTTTTCTTATGATCGAGGACCTTCACCGCATCAAATCCTTCTTTATTATATATCCCTCCTTTTGAATCACTGACAGCTACAATTTTAGATCCTGAAACGGATCTCATAAGTGAAGCCGCAAAATATCCTGCATTTCCATAACCTTGTATGGCAACTGTAGCTTCCTTGAGTTCTATTTCTGAATCCATGACTGCTTCACGAATAGTGTATAAGCCTCCACGAGCGGTTGCATCCTCCCGTGAAAATGAGCCTCCCAAACATATTGGTTTGCCTGTGATTACTCCGAACTGATTACTTCCGACGATTTTAGAATATTCGTCCATCATCCAAGCCATTATCTGTGGATCCGTATACACATCTGGAGCAGGCACATCTTTTTCTGGTCCGATTAATTGCCAGATCTGATCAATATAGGCTCGACTTAGGCGTTCTAACTCTCCTTTGGACATTTGTTTGGGATCACAAATGACCCCTCCTTTTGCTCCTCCAAGAGGCAAGTCCATAAGAGCACATTTCCATGTCATCCAAGCTGCTAATGCTCGTATAGTATCGATTGTCTCGTCGGGATGAAAACGAATTCCTCCCTTTGTTGGACCTCGGGCATCATTATGTTGCACTCTAAAGGCTGGAAAAACTTTGATTGAACCGTCGTCCATTCGAATTGATAAGGATGCGTGAAGCTCTCTTTTTGGAACCTGTAGAATTTTAACCAAATCCGAATCAAGATTTAGAATCTTTGCACATTGTTCAAGTTGTTTTTGTGCAACTTTAAAAGCAGAAAGATTTTCCATTTTTATTTACCGTTTCATTTTTTTCGATATGTTTTTAGAAATGATTTATTATTGCGATAGTATGAATCCTCGTGAATCATCTATATGGGATAGTTACATTTTACACAGATTATTTTGTGCGGATAGATAATTTAAATCAATTTTAATATCATATGATAACAAAAAATATGTAGAAACATGTGAAGTATGTCCATTAAAGGTCCTCAATCATGACGCCAATAATTGAAAAGAAAGAACTGAGTCTAGGCATTAAATCTTTGACATTACTTTCACCTCTAATCTCAAAAAAAAGCAAACCTGGACAATTTGTAGTTTTAAGGGTCTCTGAAAAGGGAGAACGAATTCCATTGACAATAGCAGATGCCGATAGTAAAAAGGGAACCATCAAGATAGTCTTCCAGGAGGTTGGAAAGACTACCAAAGAACTGGGCAAATTAGCCATTGGTGATCATATCCTGGACTTGGTAGGTCCTCTCGGCACACCTAGCGATATCAACCTTTTTGGCAGAGTGATTGTTGTGGCTGGTGGCGTTGGAATAGCTGAGGCGTATCCTATCGCGAAAGCTCTAAAGAAGCAAGGAAATAAAGTCGTGACAATTCTTGGAGCCAGAAACAAAGATCTCTTGACAATGACAGGTGAGATGAGGCATGTAAGTGATGATCTGTTTATAACAACGGATGATGGGTCAGTTGGACGAAAAGGACTAGTCACTGACCAATTGAAAGAACTACTGGAGAAAGGTATGAATGTTGATAGAATAATTACTATAGGACCAGCCATTATGATGAAAGCGGTATCTGATATTACAAAGCGATTCCGTATATCTACTGTTGCAAGCTTGAATCCTATCATGATCGACGCCACTGGCATGTGTGGTGCATGCAGAGTATCTATAGGAGGGGAAACAAAATTCGCATGTGTTGACGGCCCCGAATTTGATGCACATAAAGTAGATTTTGACCAGTTACTATCTAGGCTTGACATGTACAAAAACAGCGAAAAAATCTCTGATCATAAATGCAGGTTAGTGAATGATTAGAATGTCAGATGAATCAAAAAAACACATAATTTCGAAGTATGTTATTAAAAAACAAAAAGTCTCAACGAGACCAGTTGCTGAAAGGATAAAAGATTTTCAAGAAGTTTCGCTTGGACTAAACAAGGAACAGGCGATCTTGGAGGCTAATCGCTGTCTTCAATGTCCAAAGCCAAAATGCATTGTTTCATGTCCAATTGGAATTGACATACCCAAATTCATAAGATGTATAGCAAATGAAAATTTTGAAGACGCGATTAACAAAATTAGGGAAAAAAATGGTTTAGCCGATGTTACAGGTAGAGTATGTCCACAAGAAAAATTATGTCAAGCTGCATGTGTTTTAGCCAATAAAGATGTTCCAATAACGATTGGTGCTTTAGAACGATTTGCGGCAGATGTCTCTATAGATAAAGAAATCAAAGCTCTGAAGTCAAATGGAAAGAAAGTTGCTGTAATCGGATCAGGTCCTGCTGGTCTGACTGCTGCTGTTGATCTAGCTATTTTAGGCTATGAAGTGACTATTTATGAAGCATTTCACGAGTCTGGCGGTGTTCTAACATATGGGATTCCAGCATTTCGTCTGCCTAAGGAAGTAATAGGAAAAGCGATGAGGTATGTTAAGTATCTAGGCGTTAAAATTGAGAAGAACGTCATTATAGGTAAATCTCTAACTCTTTATGATTTGTTTGAGCTTGGGTATGATTGTATTTTTATCGGTAGCGGCGCTGGTTCACCTAAATTTCTTCATATCCTAGGAGAGAATCTGAATGGTGTCTATTCTGCAAACGAGTTTCTTACACGATGTAACCTTATGAGAGCTTACAAATTTCCAGAACATTCTACCCCAGTTTATGTAGGCAAACAAGTTGCGGTTATAGGTGGGGGAAATGTGGCTATGGATTCTGCAAGAACTGCTCTTAGGTTAGGAGCAAACGATGTCCGTATAGTTTATCGTCGATCTGAGAAAGAAATGCCAGCTAGAATTGAAGAGGTAAAAAATACTAAAGATGAAGGTGTGAAGTTTATGACTTTAGCAAATCCGTTGAAGATTCTAGGAAATAATCAAGCTCATGTAACAGGTCTTGAATGTATCAGGATGGAGCTTGGTGAACCTGACACTTCCGGAAGGAGAAGACCGGTTGAAGTCAAGGGGTCAAATTTTACTATAAATGTAGATATGGTCATTGTGGCCATAGGACAAAAACCAAATCCAATAATCAGTCGTACAACTCCTGAACTCAAAGTAGACAAGGAAGGCTACATCATTGTTGATGATCGTGGTAGAACTTCATTTGAGAAAGTTTGGGCGGCTGGTGATATTGTCCCAGGTCCTGAAACCGTAATTGAAGCTATGAGTGGGGCGAAAAATGCAGTAAAAGATATTCACCTTTACATGAAACGTCGAGAAGAAAAGGAGCTAGTTCTTAACCCTGTATTAGCATGGAAGTTTTGAATCTTTCATATATAAAATCTGATTTTTGACAATCTTTTTAGTAAGTTTTCTATGTCTATTCTCTTGGTAAAGGATGGATCGATTTGGAAGCTGCAATGTGGGCAGAAAAATATAGACCGAGACTATTGAATGATCTAAAAAATCAAAAAGAAATTGTTGAGCAATTAAAGAGATTTGTAAAAACCAAATCAATGCCTCACTGCCTCTTTGCAGGCCCACCTGGAACGGGAAAAACTACAGCTGCGTTATGTCTGGCTCATGAGCTATTTGGTGAACGATACATGGACGCATATATGGAACTTAATGCAAGTGACGCAAGAGGAATAGATGTAGTCAGAACTACGGTGAAGGAATTCGCGAGGATTTCAACCATAAGCAAAGTGCCCTTCAAATTGCTGGTACTCGATGAGGCGGATAATATGACGTCTGATGCACAACATGCGTTAAGACGGACAATGGAGAGATATACTGAAACCTGTCGCTTCATTCTATCTTGCAACTACTCAGGCAAAATAATTGAACCCATCCAATCGAGATGTGCGTTATTCAGATTTTCACCGATATCAAAAGATGACATTAGTTCATATCTGGGTGAAATTGCTAAAAATGAAGAAATAACTTTAGGACCAAACGCTCTCGAAGCTATAGTCTCATTTTCTGAAGGTGATATGAGACGTGCCATTAATGCACTACAGTCAGCATCTTCTTTAGGAAAGAAGATTGATGAAAAATCTGTCTACAAAATTATCGGTAAAGTAACCCATGAAGACATCAAAGAAATATTGGCACTTACACTCAAGAATGAATTTATTGAGGCGAGAAATAAATTGCGGACGGTACTGATAGAATACGGAATATCCGGACAAGAAATTATCAAAGAACTCCATTCTGAAATATTCAGAATAGAATTGCCAGAGAAAAAAAGAGTAAAGATTGCTGAGGCTATCGGAGAAGTCGATTTTAGATTGGCTCAAGGCGCTGATGAGGAAGTTCAACTGAGTTCTCTTCTAGCCCAAATTGCATCTGAGGATATGCAGAAATAACGTGCCCTTGTTAAGAAAAGTTATGCGATAGGTAGCTAATCGATTAGGTTTTTTCTGTCCAGATTAGCTAAATTCATATGTGTTCATTATCAAATTTGCTTATAACGCGCGTGTGCATTACAGACTTAGTTTATAAGTAGTTTATTCTCTCAAAAGGATTAATTCTTAGTAGAGGTTGAATGTATTGGTAGAAAGCGTCCAGAACAACGCGTCATATCTTAACGGTAAATCCACTACTGGCACTACGACTAGAGTTAAAGATACAAGTTGTACAAGTGGGATGTGTCCTATATGCACTAGCGATTGTTCAGTATTATGTGAAATAAGTTTAGCTGCATTCCGAGGAAGAGAAGCACTTTACCCTGATCCATTCTATTTCGGATACAGCACCGCTGGTGCGTTGAAAGATTTCAGATTAGACTGGTCTCATTTCAACATTCAAGCTAGCATGCTTAAAGCAGAAGGAATAGCCCCTGATCCTGATCAAGCCTTCTTCCAAAATGTAGATGTATCAAGCTCGGTCGGTGGTATCCAATTGAAGATGCCAGCCATAATCGGAGCATATGGTTCTACTGAAGTTGCAAGAATATACTGGGATGGTCTTGCTGCTGGTGCTGCAATAACAGGGATATTGATCACGATAGGCGAAAATATTTGTGGAATGGACCCGGAAACAAAATTGGAAAAGGGTAAGGTTGTAGAATCAAGTGAACTGAAAAGAAGAGTTGAGACTTTCAGAAAATTCTGGGATGGAAAATATGGCGATATTGCGGTACAGACTAACGTTGAAGATCAAAGACTTGGAATCGACATTTATGCGCTATCCAAGCTTGAAGTCAACATAATAGAGAGAAAGTGGGGTCAAGGAGCTAAAGCGATAGGCGGAGAAGTCAGGATAAAAGACATTGAGCGAGCTATTATGCTTAAAAAACGGGGATATTTTGTTATTCCTGACCCAGAAGATCCTGCTATTCAAGAAGCTTTCAAACAGGGAATAATACATTCTTTCGAAAGACATAGCAGAGTTGGAATTCCGACTATGGAAGGCTTCTTAGAAGATATTGACCAATTAAGAGAACAAGGTGCCAAGAAAATATCTTTGAAGACTGGAGCTTATAACGCTGCGGAAGTAGCATTCACCATGAAAGCCGCCTCAGAAGCTAAGATTGATTTTCTTACTTTTGACGGTGCTGGTGGTGGGACCGGTATGAGTCCCGTTCCAATGATGGATGAGATGAGTACTCCAACAGTATATCTTGAAAGCCAAGTTTTGAAATGTGCAGAGATTTTAAAGAAGAAAGGTAAACATGTTCCTGATTTGGTTATGGCGGGTGGT
>MEZD01000027.1:67304-81279 GCA_001775955.1 Candidatus Bathyarchaeota archaeon RBG_13_38_9
ATGAAAGTCAAACGTTCAAATCTATAGCGCTTAGCAATTTTGGGAATGGTCCTCATATCAAAGCAATATTGTTTGGTAGATCTCCATTAACAGCAGTTATGAAGTCTTCACACTTTACAAGTCTTGCTGAAAGAAAAGCACTTCCAAGAGCATTCTCACAAAAGTATGGAGATAGCCCTGAGAAATTCTTCATATGTGCACCTGAGCTTAAGGCTAAGTATAATGAAAGATTCAAGGAAATACCGTGGGAAGCGATCGGACTCTATGGATACATGAATGAACGTGTAAAAGTTGGTCTGCAGCAACTAATGGCTGGTGCAAGAAAATGGAAACTAGAATTAATTGATAGAGATGACCTGATCGCCTTAACGGAAAGAGCCTCAAAGGCAACCGATATACCGCTACCGGAAGTGTCGCAAGATTTCTTTGAGAAATATTTATAAAAACAATTAGTAAAGAATGATTTTTAATAGTATGAATGGTGTGTTAGAAGCTTCAACACATAAAAGTGGGCGCCAAATTATGGCGACTTTTGGAATACCTTGGACTCAGAACAAATATCGGCCTAGACATCTGGACGATATAGCAGGCAATAAAGAACCTTTAATCTCATTTAGAAAATGGATTTCCTCTTGGGAAAAAGGAATTCCAAAAAAGAAAGCAGTACTACTGTATGGACCCGCCGGAACTGGTAAAACCGTTACAGCTGAGGCCGCATCACGAGATTTGAATTTCGATCTTGTGGAAATGAATGCTAGTGACAATAGAACAACTGCCTCAATTGGAAAAATTGTGGGAACAGCTGCAGAGCAGAGTAGTCTTTTAGGAAAAAAGAGGTTGATACTTTTAGACGAGGTTGACGGAATTGATTCTAGGGCCGATAGAGGAGCCGTAGAAGCAATTATTTCCGCAATAAAAAAAACAAAATGGCCCATTGTACTAACGGCAAACGATCCCTGGAATCCTCGATTGGCGCCTCTACGTAATACTTGCTTAATGATCCAATTCAAGAAACTCGGACTTCGAGATTCTATACCCTACTTGAAGAAAATGTGTGAAAAAGAAAGTCTAGAGATAGACGATAGAGCTCTGAAATTCCTTGTCGAAAGAAACGAAGGTGATATGCGTTCAATCATAAATGACCTACAGACTCTATCAACTGGAAAGAAAACAATTTCTTACGATGATGTCACTTTGCTAGGATGGCGAGATCAGAAGTCAAACATCTTTGAAGTATTAGGAAATGTTTTCAAAGCTAAGACCTGCAGTTGGGCTCGAAAAGCCATTGAGCTATCAGAAGTAAACTATGAGATGCTATTTGAATGGATATATGAAAATGCTCCAACTCAGTTATCGGATCCAAGAGATAGGGCTAAAGCACTTCAAGCTCTAGCAAAAGCAGATCTATTCCTAAAAAGAATAAGACAAACACAAAATTGGCGACTGCTCTCTTACGCTCTGGACTTTATGACCGCAGGCGTTGCAATGAGCAGAGAACATACTAAACCTGGATGGGTAAAAATGCGATTCCCAGAACGAATAAAACTGAGAGCAAAGGCCAGAAGAGAAAAAGCTTTACGGACTTCAATAGGAAGGAAGATAGGCGCAAAATGTCACCTATCAACTGGAAGGTCAATTCAATATTTTATACCATATATCAAACAAATATTCAGTAACAAACCGAGAGACTCAAAATCAATAGTAGATTGGCTTGAACTTGACGAGGAAATGATAGAATATCTGAAACAATGATCTCGTACTGATAATAAAGAAAAATAATCTAAAGAGACTTTATTAACTGTTCTTCAAGGTTAATGTATCTTGTAATAATTGGTGAAACACTACCATAGATCTCTCTTAGAAATCTGACACTATCTTCTTTTGATATTCTGTTGGACTTGTATGCTCTGATAATGATTTGAGATATGCCTTCAACTTTTAACTCAAGGTATTTTGTTACAGTATTGATCTCCCTGTCTTCTGCTAAGACTATGGCTTTGTTCTGAATAGCCAAAGCTACACATGACTCCTCGCATACAGAAAGTTTTATGCCAGTTTTTGATTCGATTCGATCAATATGCATCATATTCTCTAAATCAGGGTCATAGATCTCTAGCCAACCCTCTGAGATTGGGGTGTCAAAATTCCCACCCGTGATCTCTGTGATGTATGCTGTCGGAATAATTATTTTTTCATATGAATCATTGAGGAGTCCGAATTTATTATGTTTCAGGAGAAGAATTGCTATTTGCATGTCTGGAATTGCTATCATTCATCTACAATCTCTTTAGTCGATGATTCTTCGTCGTATCTTGGAGTTATACCGTGCTTTTTCATTTCTTCCATAAACTCTGCTAATCCTAATCCCGAAATTTCTGCTGCGCGACCAACTGAAATATGGCCACGTTGATATTCTTCTATCGCAAATCTGACAGCCACCTCTCTAAATCCTAATTGAGTTGATTCATTCAGAATTATGGACCTAGATGTTTTCTTCTGTCTAGCTAGTTCTGTTACATCTCTTAGCAAATCATTTGGAATGGATATTGATACTCGAGAGTTCCCAAACATTTGAGATTGATACATGTCTTTAGTTGATCGTTTCTTTTTCAATTTGGATGCACCACTTCAATGTGAATTTATGCTCTCATCTTATATGTTATATTGAATATATCTAAATCAAATCATCTGTCTAATTTAATTTGTATGTTTGTAGTATTTGATTTAAGGTTCTTTTTGAAGGATTATTCTTATAATCTTTAAGAATTTTATTGGAATCATTACTGGTAAATAATTCAGTTGATATTTGCATCATATCCAACAATTCTTTCTTTTTGAAAATAAATTGAAAAATGGATGTTAAGTTATTAGGACGCCTATTTCTGCTAGCCGATTCGAAATCTATTATGATCGATTTCCAATCAGAGTTCCTGATTATCACATGTTTAGAAGCATTACTTAATTCACCATGGTCAAGATGTATGATATCCATTTTGTAGCATTGAGTTAATATATCCTTGATTACAGCCTTTACTTTCATAAGACGAAATGATCTTATATTGTTAAGCCATTCGCCAATTAAGGATCCTGCAATATATTCCATTATAATAAAATTTTTTGAATAGTGGAATAGTCTCGGTCCAAGTGATGAGGTATTGGCGAATTTAAGCATTTGAACCTCATGAAGCATATCTGAGCGGTTCGCATCCCTTCTTCTTATCTTAAGAATTGCTAAACGTGATGCAGTATCTGCTAGCACTGCTATGCTAACACATCCTTTTCCAATGACTTGATGGCCATCGATTTTTTTGGGGCCTTCCAATCGAATATTTTTTACGCCGATACTTTGAAGCTCTTTTATTCGTCGGGCTTTCTCCTGTTCATCAGGTTTTGGATAGCAAATGATTTCCGTTGGTATGTCTAGTAGAATTGACACAGAAAATTATTCCCACATATTGGTTTTTGATTATTCTAGAGAATTTCCAAGCCAACTAGGTTTTCCTTTTAAATGTGAATTCATAAATGAAGAAAATTCTGGAATATCAAAAAATCTTTGAATCTCATTATCAGCCAATATTGTAAATTTCTTTTTTACTATTTGATTAGCCATCATGTTAGGTATGCCAAAATGTCTTCCTCCATTAGAGAGATTTTCTTTTAGAACTTGTTTAGCATCAATTTGTTCTCTTTTTTTATGAGTCACCCATCTATTTTTTTCGATCCAAGGTCCTGATATAGTCCCTCTATTTTGTAAATGTGTTAATAGGAATCTTTCTGATTCGATTCCCTTTTCGACTGGAGGTCCTAAATGCTTCATTGTTTTTGATAGAATTCTGTTTTCTAATTCAATGATAATTATGTTAAAGTTTTTTTCATTGCTAAATGAATATGTTCGTAAGACGGAGAATCCATGTGAGTGTAGCAAGTTTATGATTGATTTTTCTGCTTTATAGATCTGACTCCATATGACGTCGACAGGAGCTCCGATATCAGCTATATGAACTCCTATAATATTCGTTCCTCTCTTGGTTAGAATATTTTGAAATTGGCTCACATTTAATCTCTTAACTCGAAGAGGGAAAAAGAATGATGTATCAGGTTTTTTAAGAAAGAGTCTTGAGGCCGAGACGAATTCCCAGAGTTTTTTCTCAGTGACTGCGGCAGATACATTTCTATTCTCGTCAATTGGGTCGATTACAATCAAGGGGTGTTCAAATAAATCCAAAATTTCTTCAAAATCTTTATTATGATGATTCTCTAGATCTATAATTGTTCTCTTTTTCCATGATGTTGCGGAGTGAATTGTTTCATAAAAAGACTTGTAGTACAAAATGAGAGTTTCACATAACATACCGCTGAATCCTCCAACACGAATTTCAGCACCATAAGTGCCAATACCTTTCATGAATTTTTTTAGAAGTCTAATTTCATTTTTTAATTTATTATCAAGATTTTTCTTGACATATACGGTATGGTATGGGGTTCGGTCAGTTGCACTCTTCCATTTTCCCTTTTCTACTAGGTAACATGGTACAATGTTGACTCTTGTTTTTCCAATTAGAGTTTCAATATAAGGATGTTCAGCGAAACGTTCGATTGGTTTATGGCCTCTTATGGCTTGTCTTGCAACTTCTAGACATGTAGTTTCGAGGTCTTTTCTCTCCAATTTGCTGTCCACTTGAAGAAATATGTCAATGTCCGCTTCTCCTGAGAGCCATGTGTCTTTAGCAACTGAACCTTCAAGGCTAACTTTTGCATTCAACGATGATTTATCCGATGCCTCTGCAACTTTGTTCATTATCTTTTGAGCGAGATTTTCAACACTATTTCTTTCTGACTTTTTGGGTACAATCCTTTCAAGTACTTTGATGGAGATTTTTTCAGTTTCAGTTTTCAAGATTTCACCTCAAATATTGTAGAATAAATCGGTCCTTGAGGAGTTAAAACACTCTTCTTGAGTCTAATAGCGTGGGCCATCATTGAACCGTAAGACTTCTCTTTTGATTCATAGAGTAAATCTGCTACTGCATCTTTATTACGACCGCTTCTTAAACGTGCAATGGTGACATGTGGACTAAATCCTTTTTTATCTTGTGAAAACCCGAGTTTTCTCAATTGTGTTTCTAATGATCTAGAAATTTCTGTTAACTCCTCTTGTCCACGCTCTAAACCAATCCAGATGACATTGATTTTTCTCATACTTGGGAATGCGCCTGTTCCCTTGAGCCGAATTTCAAAAGGCTGAAATTCAATAAGTTTCAGCATATCAACGATTTTTTCCATAAGAGGTGTTTCTATCTCTCCAAGAAAATGCAAAGTCAAATGTATATTTTCAGGTCTAACAGGTTTTATATCAGCCCCAATATCAAGAATCTTCTTCTGTATTTCGAGGATTTGGCTTCGAAACTCATCGCTCTCAATATCTACGGCTATAAAGGCTCTAATCTTCTCCAATTTATATCAATAAAATAGTAATGTATAAACAATTTAAGGGTGGGCTTAAAGTCGATTTGATTACTCAAAATAATTGAAGGTTCTGGATATTTTGAAGAGCACTAAAACAGTTATCGCCATTGCTGGAATGCCTGGTGCTGGTAAGGCAGTTGCATCAAATACTGCAAAAGAACTTGATATTCCGGTATTCGTATGCGGTGATGTCCTAAGAGAAGAAGCAAAAATAAGAAAGATTGTTGCTACACCCGAAAACTTTGGCAAACTGATGTTTCAGATGAGAAAAGATGAAGGGCCCAGCGTAATGATCAAGAGGCTTTTACCGAGAATATCGGAAGCCAAATCAAAAATAATTATGGTTGAAGGATTACGTAGTAGTGATGAACTCGAATCATTAATGAACAATTTTGAAGTTAGATTATTAGCAATTCATGCTAATCCTAAGCAAAGATTCCAACGTCTTATCGATCGAGGAAGAGAAGATGATCCCAAAACTATAGCAGAATTTAACTCTAGAGATGCGCGTGAACTATCATTAGGCGTGGGCTCAGTCATAGCATTAGCAGATCACATAATTATGAACGATTCAACAATTGAAAAATTTCAGCAAAAGCTGATGGCCTTTCTCAAAAATATGTTAAGTAAACGTTGATCGATTCTCTTCATTGATCTGAAATTAATGCTAGAAAAAGCGTACTTACGTAAACTATCTATTTTGATTCTATAATAATCTTTTTCTCGTTCGGTTTGAATTTTACGTTTACTTTTACTGATGAAGATAGTTCAAATGGAAATGACGTATCCTCCACAAGATCTTTGGGTAAATATACGAAGTACTTTCCATCTTTTCTTCTGAATATACTGCCTACGCCTTGACTCACCATTTCGCCTCACTTTAATTTCATGAACAAACCAAGCGTCTATATGAATGGTGATGATTATTCAATGCTTTAAAAAGATCCAAATGAGATTTTCAATAACTTCGTATCTGTGGTTGAACCTATTATGAATTTGATGAATTAGAATAATTGAGGAGCTCAATATTGGAAGATGTAACTGTAATCGTTGAATCAGATATTCTGCCTACTGAAGACGAATCGAAGGTAGAGCGTGCTGTCCGTAACATATTCCCATTAATTGAGATTCGTCTTGAGGAAAATAATGGAAAAATAATTAAAGGCTATGCAAAAGGACTGAAAATATTATCTGAATTACATAATCTATTGAAAAGAAATAGAATTAGAGGTGCAGCAAGATCTATCATGTTGAGGTCTATATCCGCATCAGGCATAACAGTGGCCCTAAATAAACAGGCAGCATATGCTGGACACGTTTCTTTTACAACGGATCCGAATGAATCGCCTTTGGGTCCTATAATTCTGACTATCCAATCACCAAAACCTCAAGAAGTTATAGATTGGCTTGTGAAACCAAAAAGACAAGAATACTAATTGATAACAGTATCATGTATGCTATGGATTCTTAATAGGTAGCTTCATCAGATCATATGCTAAGCTAGTGTCTTGGAAGATCTTTTTTGCTTCCTCAAGAAGATGGCTTGCATCCTCATACATTGCACTAATGTGAAATAATACAAGATTTTGTGCTTGCGCTTTTTTTGCCACGGTTGCTGCTTCTTGTGCGGTGGAATGGCCACATTCTTTTGCTTTATCACTTTTAGAATTATCAAAAGTGGAGTCATGGATTAAGAAAGTTGAATTCTTGGCAAGCTCCAGAGCTGAATCGCACGGTCTCGTGTCAGTGATGTAAGTAATCTTGCTTCCACTTCTCGGATGACCAAGAACATCTTTTGGACCAAATTCTTTGTCGCCAATTATTATTGTCCCGCCAGCTTGCAGTTTCTTCCATAAGGGTCCTTCCGGGATTTGCAGATTTCTAGCTTTTTCTAGATCAAATCTGCCTGGTTTTTCTTTTTCGATCAGGGTGAATCCAAGACATTCAATTCCATGTTCAAGGTTGTCTGCAATAATTGTGTACTCTGGAGCATCCAATATTTTGCCTGGATTTATCGAATGAACTTCCAGTTCGAACCTTTGATTGAATTTTACTGTGTTATTTACTCCTTCAATAAATTCTGCTATTCCATCAGGACCAAAAATTTCGAGTTTTTGTTGTCTTCCGAGGAAAGACATTGATTGAAATAGGCCTGGTAATCCTAGAACATGATCTCCATGCATATGGCTAATGAATATTCTCATCTTTTTATTGAATCCAAGTTTGGCAGCACCCATCTGTCTTTGTGTAGCTTCTCCACAATCAAACATTAGAAGTTCGGATCCTCTGCGGAGGACAACACTTGGGAGTCCTCGATATTTGGTGGGCATTGACCCTCCAGTTCCCAAAAAAATTAGCTCCATGATATCATTCCACATGAACTTACTTCTTGTTGAAGACCACTAATTCTCTTACTAAGCTCTTATGTACTCTCATGACATGGCTTTCAATGATGTTGAGCCCGCTATCAAGTCCAATGTTTTTGATATTTACATTGATCGGACTTGCGATGCAAAGATGTCCATCTCTGGATAAAATCCGATTCACTTCAATGAAAAACTCTTTCATCAATTTTTGTGGTCTTATGCCCATTGTTGACGATCCACGACCATAAGGAGGATCAGTTGCAATAGAGTTTACGTTTTCATATGGACACATTCTTGAGTCTGCTATTAACAGAGATGCTCCATTAACGTCGTAGTGTTTAAGATTTGTATTTGCCTTGTTTATCATCACGTAATCTCGATCAGAACCCACTACTTGGCAGCCTAATAATCCTCCTTCAATAAGAATTCCTCCGACACCACAAAATGGATCAAGTAATATTTCGTCCGCTTTAGCTCTTGATAAATTAACAAAGCATCTTGCTAGTAGTGGATCTATTGTGGAAGGATGCAATTCAGGTCGAAGTTTTGGTGTTCTCAATTTTAGACTGTTGGTTTTACAACTGATTTTCTTAAGTCCAAAAAAGAAATGGTCCATATAACTAATTCCTATAAATTGCTTGTATGGGTTTTTCAAATCCACTTTCGTAAGAGGTAAAGCTGATTCAATTATGCGACCGAGTTCTCGTTCCAAATGCATTTTATTAATATGCTCTGAAGATCCAAATAGTTTTGATACTCTTACAGAGAAAGTACTTTCAGAGTCAACATACTCGGAGAAGTCAACTTGTTTAATTTTGTTAATAATTTGTTCTTCACTGTTTTCACATTGGAAAATCAGGTTTCCTGCGACTTCGCACATTCCGGCTCTTTTCTTAACTAACTGTAAACATTTTGGATTGGCGTTTAATGTGAGTATTTTTGGATTAGTTGATACTTTATCATATCCCAATTTTTCTGCTTCTAATATTGCCAGCACTTCTGCCGCTGGAAGTGTTGGATGATTTCCAGAAAGGAGGAAGAATAATTTAGAGTTCAATAAATTTCCGCAGAGTATCTGCAATAATAGGCGCAACGGAGATCTTACAGAATTGATTGGGAACTGTATCGGTTGTTATGATATCTGTTATGCCTGAATCTCTCATCTTTTCCTCAGCATTTCCAACCAAAAGAGCGTGAGTACATGCTGCAACTATTTTTTCAGCACCACAATTCTTTGCAATCTTTGATACGTTGGCTATTGTTCCTCCGGTAGATATCATGTCATCAATGATCACAATATCTTTCCCACGAAAGTCTAGATCTTTTTTGGCTGTCTCGACTTTACCTGTAATTCTGTCTCTCTGTTTTTCGAAGAAAGTGCAATTGGTTTTCAATATTGAAGATATGGTTTCAGCATGATTTGCTGCTCCTTTGTCTGGAGCAATAATGCACGGATCTGAAAGCGTCATACTCTTCAAATGTTCAGCAAGTAGAGGCATTGCTGATATGCTTAAACTTCTCATTTTGAATTCTTTTAATGATTCTTCCTGATGTGCATCGACAGTCAAGAGGAGGTCTGTTCCAATGGTGTATAGAAGATTACCTATCGATCTATTACTAACAACTTCGCCCGCTCGAAATCTCTTATCTTGCCTTGCATAGGGGAGGTATGGAATTACGACGTTAAGGTTCTTTACACCGAATTCTTTGGCAGTATCCAATATAAACAATAATTCCATAAGGCGTTTGTCTTGTTTGGGAAAACAAGATTGAATTACTATTAGGTCATCTTCACTAATTTCTTCTGGAAATTTCATGTAGGATTCGTCATCAGGAAAAACCTTTGATTCTAGATTAATATATGGTAGGTCAAGCCTTTTTGCGATGTCAGACCCAAGTTTTTCTGAACTGGGGCCACCAACGATGACTACCATAGGCAATCACAATTTTTGGTATTATTGAGAAAATTGGTAGAATGACAATCTAGTATCATACATATCTAGGATCTAAAACCACATTGTTGTTATTTAACTAAATGTATATGTCGTCTTAATATGTGCGCGTGCTATTATGATTTAAATCATTTTTTGTTGCCACACACTACATTAAAATATCAATAGAATGAGTGTGACTGGATAATTTATTGAAAAGTGAATGGGTAATGCGTATGTCGCCTAAGGAAATTGGAGATTGGAAAAGTTATTTCCAAGAAATGCCTTTAGATGTAGAACCTCTTATTGATGATTCTACACTCCGAGACGGGGTGCAGATGCCTGGAATAGCAGCATCTCCGGAAAATACTGCGAAAATCGCTGAACTACTGGATGGAATCGGTGTAGAACGTATAGAAGTACATCATTTTCAGGATCCCGATAGACAAGCTGTGAAACTGATACATGGGAAGAATCTTAAGGCAAGAGTAGCGGGTTGGTGCAGAGCTGTAAAAGGTGATATTGATAATGCTTTGGAATGTGATTTTAAAGAAGTAGGGATCTCACATCCAGTTTCATATATTCATCTAACATCAAAATGGCCTGATCTTTCTGTCGAAGATATTCTTTCTAGAGTCACTGACGTTGTTGAATATGCAGCCAAAGATCAAGGTCTAAGAGTGTTCGTACATGGTGAAGATAGCACAAGAGCTGATTGGGATTTTGAGAAGAAATTCATCAATACTGTGGCTGACGCCGGTGCTGAGGTATACAGGATCTGTGATACTGTAGGTCTTGCTCTATCAGACATTAATGCACCTCTTCCCAATGGTATCCCAGCAAAAGTTCGAGCTATACATAAAGAGACAAAGATTGGTGGTATTGAGATACATACGCATGATGATCTTGGAAATGCTGTGGAGACAACACTTGCAGGTATAAAGGCGGCCTCTGGATTATATGAAAAAGTCTACAGTAGTACAACATTCTTAGGAATAGGAGAGCGAGGTGGAAATGCAGAAACAGAGAAAGTCATTATGAACTTATATCTACACTATGGCGTCAAGAAATTCGAAGCGAATCTGCATAAATTCAAAGAAATTGCTAATTTCATAAGTAAAGCCACAGGTTATGTTGTTCCACCCAATAAGGCAATACTTGGAGACTATGCGTTTGCACATGAATCAGGTATCCATGCACATGGGGTTTTGAGTAATCCACTTACATACGAGCTCTATCCGCCAGAAATTGTAGGTAATCGTAGGTTATTGACTATTGGTAAACAATCTGGAAAAGCCGCGATAAAGAACAAAATGGAAGAGATGATAGGCAAATCAATCGACAAAGATGACCCTATGCTTGAAAATGTGGTTGGAAGAGTCAAAAAGATCTATGAACATGGCAGAAAAGCTTCTTTAAGTGAGTCTGAATTCAGAAAGATTTTGAGTGAAGAAAAAATCATTTAATCTTGAGTAATCCTAAAATTCTTTGAGAAATCTAAAATTTTTCTTAGGTGTACCCAACACAATATTAGTAAACCAGTTAATTAATATGAAAACTTACTGAGAAAACGTTATCAGAATTTCATTTCACTCCAATATGAATATATGATAAATTCAATGACTCCTCTATGTTGGGTTAAATGTATGAGTAACGAATCGGCCAAACCAGATACAATACTTGTTCTGGATTTTGGAGGACAATACACACATCTTATTGCGAGAAGAATTCGTGAAATGAAAGTATTTTCAGAGGTCCTCCCATGTGACTTAACAATGCATGAATTAGAATCAAAAAAGTCACAAATGAAAATATGTGGTATTATCCTGTCTGGGGGCCCGTCAAGTGTCTACAATAGAGAAGCTCCTTCATTCAATATAGATATAATGAAAGTTGGCATGCCACTATTAGGAATTTGTTATGGCCATCAACTAATTGCTAAAAATGTTAAAGGTAGAGTAATCCCCACAAAAAATAATGAATATGGAGCTACCTTTGTCACTGTTGATAGCCCAGTAGGATTGCTCAAAGGTTTAGACAAAACTGAGAAGGTATGGATGAGTCATGGAGATGCAGTATTGGAGCTTCCAGAAGGTTTTCACCTACTTGCTCATTCGGATAGCAGCCCAATTGCAGCATTTGGACATGAAAAATTGAAAATCTACGGTATACAATGGCATCCAGAAGTTGTTCACACGGAAAAAGGTAATCTAACGCTCAGCAACTTTGTATTTGATACGTGTGAATGCAAGCCAAATTGGATAGTTGATGACTATCTTGATCATGCGATAAAGGAAGTAAATAGAGAAGTTGGGGAGGGAAATGCTATTGTTGCCCTTAGCGGAGGAGTAGATTCCAGTGTTGCTGCAGCAATTGCATCTCAAGCAATTGGAAAAAAATTGACTTCAGTCTTAATTGATCACGGCTTTTTAAGGCAAGGGGAAGTTGAAGAAGTTAAAAAAATATTTGCAAAATTAGAATCTAATTTAATAGTGTTAGATAGAAAAGAAAATTTCCTTAAACGACTTGTTGGGATTGTAGATCCTGAACAGAAACGTAAAATTATTGGAGAAGAATTCATACGATCATTTGAGAGTATCTCTAAAGATCTTAAAGCTGATTATCTGATTCAAGGTACAATATATCCTGATAGAATAGAGTCTGGTTTCAAGAAGCACTCTGACAAAATAAAAACTCATCATAATGTAGGAGGTCTACCAGATACTACAAGCTTCAAAGCAATCGTCGAACCTATCAAAGATCTATACAAAGATGAAGTTAGAGTCATGGCGAAAAGACTCAATTTGCCAAAGAAGATATGGGGAAGACAACCTTTCCCTGGACCTGGACTAGCTGTTAGAATCATTGGAGAGATTGATTCAAAGAAATCTGAAATATTGAAGAAAGCTGACAAAATTGTCACTGATGAGATTGAGAAGGTTAATCTTGAAGATGAATTATGGCAATATTTTGCTGTTCTGACAGATAGTAAAAGTACTGGAGTTAAAGGAGATGCCAGAGCATATGGTTATACTATAGCTATTAGAGCTGTACAGAGCATTGATGGAATGACAGCTAATTTTGCCAAACTGAATCATGATCTTTTAGAAACAATTTCATCAAGACTGACCAATGAGATTCCTGAGGTAGTTCGAGTAGTGTATGATATCACGAATAAACCGCCAGCGACAATCGAATGGGAATAGCGTGCGCTAGATATTAAACAGCTTAAAACAATAATCTCTAATTTTGAGGATAGCAACGACATTATTATCACGAGATAGTTGCATCCAGAATAGAAACATTTAGTCGTAAATCGAGTGGAAATGCTGTCAAATATTTAGAAATAATTCTTAAAGTTTGGTGATCAACCTCTTTTTCGTGTGTTAGGAAGAAAATAAATAGCAGTGCTACATCCTGATGGGTTTATTCAATAGGAAATAGTATTGAGGGTTGTTCAAAGTGTGGGATGGAGTCTTAACATCACTTCCATTTGTATTCCTTATTTCGCTTTTTGTGTCTCTTTTATTATACTGGTATGGCGGAAAGATATCGCCTAAAGTAAAAGCAACCGCTAACAAATTAGCGCCATATGCATGTGGTGAAGAATTTCCACCTCAAAAACTGCAAGTGAATGTTGAAAGGTTCTTTGTGTATGCTGTTTTCTTTCTGGTTTTTGACATTCTTGCATTTATGTTGGCGACCAGTCTCGGTTCACCGGGCATAGTGCCTGTACTCTACGCAGGCATCACATTGGTTGCAGTAATATTCCTTCTACCAATTCTAAAATTAAGAGTGGAGTAAGTTGCAATGGATATAATAAAATGGTCAAGGGTCAAATCGCCTTGGGTATTTCACTTCAATGCGGGTGGATGTAATGGATGCGATATTGAACTCTTAGCAGCTCTCAATCCAAAATATGACATTGAAAGATTCGGCATGATCCTTCGTGGAAGCCCAAGACATGCAGATGTTTTACTATGCACCGGCACTGTAACAAGACAGATACATGATAGATTCAAACGAATATATGACCAAGTACCTGAACCAAAATTTGTCATGGCTTTCGGTAATTGTGCTTGTTCTGGTGGGGTCTTCCAAAAATGCTACAATGTACACGAGGGAATAGACAAAGTAGTTCCAGTAAATATGTACGTTCCAGGTTGCCCACCCAGGCCACAGGCAATTATTGATGCCGCTGTAAAACTCTTG
>MEZD01000027.1:81306-81586 GCA_001775955.1 Candidatus Bathyarchaeota archaeon RBG_13_38_9
TATGGCCACAATGGATAGAGAAAACAAGATTGTTGATTCACTCAAAGAAAAATTCGGTCAAAACTTACTTGAAATTAAGATTCAGAAAGTCCGTCGAATATTCGCAACAGTTCCATCTTCAGCACTGAAAGACACTATCACATTTCTAAAAGACAATTTCTCTATAAATCATCTTTCTACCATAAGTGGTGTGGACATGGGAAAAGAAATTGGAGTATATTATCATCTTATGGGTAACAAGGTGGAAGGTTATGATAATGAAGTAGTCTTTTCCTTAAAG
>MEZD01000027.1:81635-81903 GCA_001775955.1 Candidatus Bathyarchaeota archaeon RBG_13_38_9
TTCCTGGAGCAGAGTTGTATGAACGAGAAATTCATGACATGTTCGGAGTTGTTATTGAAGGTCACCCGGATCCAAGACCTTTGGTATTGCCTGATGGATGGCCTGAAGATGTTTTTCCTCTTAGGAAAGAATGGAAAGTTGATGATATCAAAGCTAAAATAGAGAAGGTTGGTGGTGTTGGTCGTTGAGTGATTCGTCTTTTACTATTCCTATTGGTCCTCAGCATCCTGCCTTGAAGGAGCCTGAGCATATCACTGTCACTATTGAT
>MEZD01000028.1:0-147 GCA_001775955.1 Candidatus Bathyarchaeota archaeon RBG_13_38_9
ACATAAAAATAAGGAGCTAATATTGGAGGTAGCAATGGGAAAGTTCATTGACATTACTGGGAAAAGATTTGGTTTATTGGTAGCGTTGAAAAGATCGGATGATAGAGGAGATAAGAAAGTAAGGTTTGATTGTCTTTGCGATTGTGG
>MEZD01000028.1:329-598 GCA_001775955.1 Candidatus Bathyarchaeota archaeon RBG_13_38_9
GCGATTGTGGAAATAAATCAATAATAAGGGGAACATCCCTAAAAAGAAAAAAGACAAAATCTTGCGGGTGCTACTCCAGAGAAGTTGCATCAAAAGCGAACATAACACATGGGATGACAAAAACTAGGACTTGGCGGATTTGGGAAGGAATGAGAAGGAGATGTGGCAATAAAAATAATGAAAATTATAAATATTATGGTGGAAGGGGAATTAAAGTCTGTAAACGTTGGGGAAAATTCGAAAACTTTCTAGAAGATATGGGTAAAAAG
>MEZD01000028.1:651-909 GCA_001775955.1 Candidatus Bathyarchaeota archaeon RBG_13_38_9
AAACTATAAATGGCAAAGAAGGCACCATGGCTCAATGTTGATGATTATTTACAATATCGTCCACCCAACAGAGATCGTAGCACCTGGACCAAAAGCAATAAATTCGCCTATGGGAGCGACACCTTTAAAGGGAAGGAGTGGCCGAAGCGGGAACTTGACTTTGAGAAATGCGAAGTTTGCGGTGGTGCTGGTAGAATATACCAACTAAGAGAGGATCTTAGGGGGAATAAGAGAGGGATAAAGAGAAATATTCCCTGT
>MEZD01000028.1:1002-3214 GCA_001775955.1 Candidatus Bathyarchaeota archaeon RBG_13_38_9
TAAGTGAAGCTGAAGTTATTAAAGGTGATAAAGGAAGACATTCTGCCGCATTGAAAGCGGGTAATGAAATGGTAAAAAAGAAAGACAAGGAAGTGAGCATGATGAAGAAGGTGGCGAAGATGAAGCCACGGGCAAAGAAGCGACGCAAGTGAACAGTAAAAGGAGAAAATTATAAAAAATGTCACTGTACGGGATAGTGTGAAACAGCCTAGCACTTAAAAGACATGGCTGCGTTTTCTCCTTAGAGGGGTGGTTGTCCACCCCTCGTAAACTGTGTGCATAGCACGAAACTGCGTGATTTAGCGCGAAACTCAGGAGTTTAAAATGAGTGATAATGCGATTATAACAGCCCTTGAAGGCGATTCAAGAAAAAAGAAATTCTTTTCTGTTGTTAACTCGGCTTATAAAGTCGGAGTAGCTCCTAATGTTGACCTTTCGACTTTTGCCGCAACGAATGGTTTTATCTGTATTCAAAATGGGCAATCAAGGGGTACAAACCAAAATCAAAACGTTCTTGTTGTTCCAGATTATGTTAAATTTACTTGTGTTTCCGCTCCTGGAGTGGGAGATGGTTGCCATGTTGTTTGGACACAAGACAGCGTAACGAGGTATGCTTCTGGTGGATCTTCGTTGACTACTCTTGCTTCGAATACGTTTGTAGATACATATTCTAGTTTTGACCGGGTAACAGCATCTGCCAAGATTTGGGCAGGGGCTTTGACATTGGCAACCGCTGTTTCACAATCAGTCCTTTCAGATTGTATGTTAAGAGCTACCCTTCATGCGGTAGAGGGGTTAGTTGGTGACGAATTTACGTTTAATTTTGACGGTGGCAGGAGTACCCCTATTGATGGGGCGATAACTATATCTGCCGTGCAGATGCAAAAATCAGTTGAACCTGTTTATCTTGGTCCTGGGACTTCACTTATTGGTCATCTTGTTATTGATGGATGTACTGCAGCAGTTTCCGAGTATAAGGTTGAAGTTGGGTGGCAAGAACTCCATCATGATTTTAACGCTTAATGGGATAAATGCCGAATAAGCATAGAAATAGGATTACGCAAAAATACGCCAACAATACCTCGCACATGTTGGTAACAGAATCGGATATTGCAAACCAAAATCCGACGATTTACCAACATGATAGAGAGAATATTGTTACCAGGATGGACCATGGAGCAAGGCTTGAGGCCCAGGGGATTATTCGTGAAAGGATCGATACGGCAGCCGATCAAACGAATGAGATGAAATCCTTAATGCATAAATTAGATATGCAGGATGATGGGTTGTTTCAGGACGATAGGGGGGATGATGAGGAAAGATTCTTTCTCCCTAAGTCAAGAGAAGACCTGGATATTATTTATGCATTCTTATTGGATACTGTTACTCAATTAAATCCCTTAGTTTCGATATGGCCTAAGCTAGCGAATCTTTACACTCCGGATATTGAATGGAAGAAGTGTAAGATGGCTGAGGCTCTTATTCAGTTTTATTTTAATGATGTTTGGAGAATTAGAGACAATCAGTTTCCGATTTGGCTGAGGCATTTTCTACTTTATCCATCTGCTTATTACAAAATAAGCTATATGGAAACTGATTATGAACCTGATTTAAAATTGGATGTTGTTAACCGTGATTTACTTTATATCGATCCTTTTGCTAAAAGAGCTGAAGATTCTCAATGGATTGGGGAGAGATGGTTTGCCACCAAACATGAGGTAATGGAGCGGATCAATCGGGGTGATTGGCATATACCTGAACAAGATTTATCCACCTTTGAGCAACACATGACCATTGGCAATACGACTGATGATGAATTGTCAAGGTATTTCGGTACCAAGAACAGAACTCCGGAAACGGTAGAGTCAGATCAGTTGGTGGAAATTGTTGATTATTGGCAATTTCCAAGAAAGGGACTTGGAGATGTTTATGCAGTAATGGTTGGTGGAGCAGATGGAACGTTGGTTAGATATGGCAGAAACTTTAATCCTTATAAATATAATCAATACATCGGAGCTTCTTACAGGCAAAAAGATAGACCGGATGGGATGAGTTTAACCCAACAGATAAGACCGTTTCAAAAGATAATCAACCACTGGGTTAATTTACGGAATGATGATGTTAAGGCAAACGTTCAGAGAAGGGTGGCTGTTGATAGGGCTTTGGTAGATGATGAAACAATCAAACAACTAAACAGTGGAGAATCCTGGAT
>MEZD01000028.1:3223-3592 GCA_001775955.1 Candidatus Bathyarchaeota archaeon RBG_13_38_9
TCAGCAAACGCTTGATGCGTATAGGTCAGCAGGAAAACAACTAAGTGATGGGTTTTTTTCGCTACCTATTCAAACCTCAACTGGAGAATTACTAACGCATGATCTTCCCTTTATTTTAGGGCAGCGGCAAGAAACATCCCATATATCAGATGTTTTTAGAGGTGCGGCTCCTCCTCCTGGGACACCACTTGGAATAGTCCAGGAGCAATTAACAAGAAATGCAGGCGCATTTAAACCGGTTATAAGGCAGATTGTTTTACCGTTTGAAAAGATGGCGGAAATCATGCTTCAGTATTTTAAAGCGGATGAGTTTTATTCATCTGACCGGGTAATAACCATCATTGGGAAAAACAAATACCAGGATGTTAT
>MEZD01000028.1:3794-4943 GCA_001775955.1 Candidatus Bathyarchaeota archaeon RBG_13_38_9
GTGGAAGAGGATAGATACAAGCAGCAGTACCGTGCCGAATCACAGACAGTAATTGATAAAGTAAAAATAGATGAAGAAAGTAAGTCCCAAATCGAGCAGATTGTTAAAAAGATCATGACGCAAATGATGGCAGAAAAAGAACTTTCCAAACAAGAGCATTTCCAAACTCTTCAACAGATGGCTGTGGAAGGTGTTATTGAAAAACAAAACGGTGTAGAAAATGTAAGCCCATCAAGCGGTAATAATGTGCAAATATCAAATGATAACACTAATCAAAAAACAGGAGGATAATGCCATACAAAAAGACAAAACTTTCAGGAAATAACAAAGGAAAAGTACGAGTTTCTGGCCCAAGTGGAGTTCATGCAAAAGCAACAACTCCTAAAAAAGCAGAAGCACAAATGAGATTGCTTCAGGCGGTTGAGCATGGATTTAAATCGGGCGGTAAAAAAAGTAAATCGAAAATAAAAAAGAAGAAGTAGAACTTCAGATTGTTTTTGCTATGGCTTTTCGGCAAAGGCAATCAATCATCAACGGGATTTCGAATAGGATACCCCGTTATAAATAATGGATTTTCTCTAAGGAGAGATACCCAAATGGAAGCAAAAGCACTCAACAGTGCAGACGAATTGAACATCGATAGTTTCTTTCGCGAACAATCCAGCAAAAAGGAAACGGTGGCAAAAGAAAGTGAGAAGGTAAAACCGGATACACAAGACGCTCCCGATAAAAAACCTGATAAGCTCGATAAAAAGGGCCGAACGCAAAAAGATGAAGAATTGGAAGATGATACTGAACTTGAAAATGAAGGTGATTCTAAAGAGGGTGATGAGTATCTTGAAGATGAAATTGATTTGGATGATGAGGTTGATTTGGATGATGACGATCTTGATGTAAAGGCAAAGAAAGAAAAGAAAATAACAGGTGTTTCAAAGGAGTTAAGCGCACTACAGAAACAAGCAAGTAACGCCGAAATGCAACGATCGCAGATGCAATCCGAAAGGGACGCATTTAAAGCGCAAGTTGATAAGGCAAATTCAAATGTCGATTCATTAACTGAAATGGTTAAGCAATTAACCAAAAAAACTGAACAATTAATTAAAAAGACAGAGCAGTCGAACTCACCGGATTTATTTACTGGGGATGATA
>MEZD01000029.1:0-143 GCA_001775955.1 Candidatus Bathyarchaeota archaeon RBG_13_38_9
AGAGATATGGCAATAGTTCGTTTTATAACAAACTTAACTTCAAAATTGATCGTTGAAGTTGAACAAAATTTTGCCAATAGTTTGAAACTTAATCTAAATCATAAGTCTTTGCTGCCCATTCATAGTGTCCTTGTCTGCTTTAG
>MEZD01000029.1:336-1082 GCA_001775955.1 Candidatus Bathyarchaeota archaeon RBG_13_38_9
GCTTTACAAGTTTGCCATAACGGCCTATATTTAGACTGTTTTCGCCTCTGAATGATTGTGTATAGCCATTTTCAATTGACACTTCATCCCCCTCGGTTACTATGTTTATTTGGTCATTCCACAATGATAGTTTGATACTCCCACTTTCATCTGAAAGAATCGCGTCAGCTACTTGTGCTGTTTCACCATTTCTCAAATTCACAGTTCTAGGTTCTTTCACTGATTCAATCTTACCCTTTACATTTATACCTCGCATTCCAGCATGCAACTGATTTATTTTGGTTTCCATCGCCATTTGTCAAATAGCACTCTTATTCCAATAATAAAGTTTCTGTATTTTGTGAAACGGTCATAACTGACAAGAGAATTTTACCAGTAAAGGTGAAATAAGGAGTATAGACTGACAGTGTTGTTGGAGGGATAGCGAAGCATGGCCAACCGCGCAGGACTCAAGATCAATTTGCAACCATGAGGGATCCCGTCCCTTAGGGGTTCGTGGGTTCGAATCCCACTCCCTCCATTTTATTTGCAGTCAGGTTTCGGAACTTTAATTAACAATTGAATATCTTTTGATTTTTGGTTTATGGCATCGACGGTTAGGGATTATGACATTATAGTAGCTGGCGGAGGTCTGGCCGGCATGATAGTTGCGAGTTCTGCCGCTTTTTATTCCAAGCAATCTCTCAAAATCCTGGTTGTTGATAGGAATCCATCTCCACAACTGGGTAAGAAGACAATTTCGGGAT
>MEZD01000029.1:1261-1385 GCA_001775955.1 Candidatus Bathyarchaeota archaeon RBG_13_38_9
CCACAGAAACAGCTAAATGATGTCCTAGATGTCGGCATTGAAATCAAGTATAATCTAGCATTAAGAAATGTGATAACAGAAAACAACCAAGTAATTGGCTTGGAAGGCGAGGATCTGCAGACAA
>MEZD01000029.1:1893-2069 GCA_001775955.1 Candidatus Bathyarchaeota archaeon RBG_13_38_9
TTATCAAATGAGCAAATTAATTATGGAATGAAACATTTTCTCTCAAAGTTAGATGTAGAAAATATTACAAATGGAGAACATCCTGAATTTGGCATGGTGGATAAGCTCAATATGTTTATTCATGGAGTTATGAATAAGAGACTCGCAGAAGATCTGAAACAGACAGCAGAAGTAAA
>MEZD01000029.1:2111-2405 GCA_001775955.1 Candidatus Bathyarchaeota archaeon RBG_13_38_9
AACAGACTTTCCCGAATGGCAAAAAAGTTTGAACAAGACCATGTCCGATGCATTCATTAAGTTGGGATGCGCGTAATCGTTACTCAAACTTAGAATTTTTGTTAGCCATAATTTTCTTTTCGAATTGTTCTATTATATCAATCATTCTTGTTCTTCTTTGTTCCTCCGTGATTATTGCTCTAACATTTTCAATTAGAATTCTCGATACATCCAATTTCTTCCTTAAACCAGGCATCAAGTTATCATAGACGGCCAGAGGATAAATAATGCCATAAATTTTATCCATCAACTCGA
>MEZD01000029.1:2501-2722 GCA_001775955.1 Candidatus Bathyarchaeota archaeon RBG_13_38_9
AAATATCGGAAACATCGAGTGATTTCATGCCAGGAATAACAGAGTTTTCTGCAATCGAAAATAAACAAAATGCCTCGACATATTCCTGCTCCGCAATGTACAGATATTTTTGAAGATCATCCTTTCCTAATGCCTTAAATTCCTGCAATAATTTTTTGGCTTTTTCAATGTATTCGATTGATTCTTTTTTCTTATGGGAGTGCAAAGAGACTATAGCCTTA
>MEZD01000029.1:2777-3025 GCA_001775955.1 Candidatus Bathyarchaeota archaeon RBG_13_38_9
CTATGTCCTTAAATTTTTTATTGATTTTCTCTACGTCAGATTGAACATTTGATAGCATCATGAATCATGATGATTTATCAGTATATTTATTGATTATTTGATATCCTCAGAATAACCCTCGTATAATTTTTCAAGACATGTTGGTTCAAAAGTTTCATTCTTTCTGGATTATATACTAGTACGTGGAATGCAAAATATCTTGGTGTACCAGACTCAGACATATGAAACGCTTGAACCTGCTAATAAAA
>MEZD01000029.1:3146-3377 GCA_001775955.1 Candidatus Bathyarchaeota archaeon RBG_13_38_9
ACGCTTAGGCGGATCTAGCGCAAACTTACCCGATATTATTGCTGTTAACAACAAGGAGTCGATATTCTTGTCTATAGAAGCAAAATCTGGTACGTCAGACAGTCTTTATGTTCCATCCGATCAAATCCAAAGATGTTTTCAAATAAGAGATATGTTTCAGGTATACAAGACGGCCCATGTCATCTTGGCCTTTAAATTTATGCAAAAAAGAAGAGTTAGAGAAGAAGGAAA
>MEZD01000029.1:3504-3646 GCA_001775955.1 Candidatus Bathyarchaeota archaeon RBG_13_38_9
ACAAGGAAATGTTATCTAAAGGACTATGTCATGCCTTTTTGATTATATCCAAAATAATTAACTCATAATTTTTATTTCTCGTTTATTCATCTAACAATTCATGACTGTAGAAGAGCAACCTATTACTTCTGAACAAATGTAT
>MEZD01000029.1:3851-4064 GCA_001775955.1 Candidatus Bathyarchaeota archaeon RBG_13_38_9
AAGTTACTATAGTACTTGTAGGTGATGCGAATAACATGAAAACTGAAGAAACATTGGTCAATTGGTCTATTGTTCAAAAAATGAAATCAATAAGAATCCTCACAGGACCAAATGTTATAGAGTTGGCCAAGAACAAGGTATCAGAATCGGATATAATTATAGATGGTATTTTTGGTACGGGGATTAAGGGGGAAATAAGAGAACCTTTTTCGT
>MEZD01000029.1:4211-4385 GCA_001775955.1 Candidatus Bathyarchaeota archaeon RBG_13_38_9
CAATGAATAAAGAATACGTCGGCAAGCTTCACCTTGAGAAAATTGGAATACCAACTGAGGCCGAGCAAGGAGTGGTCTGAATTTGGGAATAGTACAGATTCCGGTAGGAAACATGCAAAATTTCAGTTATGTCATTTATGATGAACATGATAAAGTTGGAGTTGTAATAGATCC
>MEZD01000029.1:4487-4727 GCA_001775955.1 Candidatus Bathyarchaeota archaeon RBG_13_38_9
CGTAGGAAATATTGGAAGAGTAGATCTTCCTGGAAGTAGTCCTGATAATATGTACGATAGTCTATCCAGAGTTTCAAAGTTAGAAGGTTCATTAGTAGTGTATCCCGGGCATAATTATGGGATCACACCAACATCAACAATACTAAATGAAAGAACAAACAATCCCATGCTTAATTTCAAATCTAAAGAAGCATTCCTGAAATATATGGTAAATGATGAATAGGATATGTCTAGAGAATT
>MEZD01000029.1:4812-5040 GCA_001775955.1 Candidatus Bathyarchaeota archaeon RBG_13_38_9
GAAACAAGTCAGGTTCCAGGTATAACTTTTGCAGGAGCGAACCCAGATCTCATAAAGTACACATCACCAGCAGATTCTGAATTTCTATTTCATGGTAGATGTTTTTCTATTTCTGGAGTGCCTGCCACACCTGATGGAATACCAACCCCAGCATTATTGACAAGAACTGCGCTGTTACTTGGAAAAATACCATGTTTAGTCGTAAATTCGGGTTCCAAAATTGATCCT
>MEZD01000030.1:0-125 GCA_001775955.1 Candidatus Bathyarchaeota archaeon RBG_13_38_9
GGACAGAAAAACCGGCAGATACACCGTCAACCATTCAAGTTTCACAAAGTTTGAGCCAGCCGCAATAAAAGACTTCCCAGACATTGAAGTTGTCTTGCGTGGCGTCGGCGACAGATACAAGACTT
>MEZD01000030.1:152-285 GCA_001775955.1 Candidatus Bathyarchaeota archaeon RBG_13_38_9
CACATGAGAAAGACTATGACGCCAGACTTGTCATCACTGAAGGCAATGTCACAAATATGAACCTTGAACCCAACCAGAAGACAGGCAATTTATACCTGATTTTGACAGATGAATCCATGATGTTTGGCAACAC
>MEZD01000030.1:327-453 GCA_001775955.1 Candidatus Bathyarchaeota archaeon RBG_13_38_9
CATAAACATCGATTTCGGTGTTGAGTCAAGAGTATTCATAGTCGGAAGGACTTCTAGGGGCAAAGCAAGAGACCCAGTAACAGGCCAAACAACTGAAGAGCCAGGCGATGTCATGTTGAATGTCAT
>MEZD01000030.1:491-633 GCA_001775955.1 Candidatus Bathyarchaeota archaeon RBG_13_38_9
ACGTTTTGCCAATCACAGAGACTACCGTGAAGAGAGATTGGTGATAAGCAATGTCAGAAAAAGCATCGTCGTGGGCATCCACAACTTCAAAACCAATAAAGGAAGTTGAGGCGCCCGTGACCGCCACCTTCCAAAAGCTTTC
>MEZD01000030.1:894-3367 GCA_001775955.1 Candidatus Bathyarchaeota archaeon RBG_13_38_9
GTAATTGTAACTGCTCAAGACAAAGAAGAATATGCGGGTGCCGGCCAACCATCAGGAACATATGAACCAAGTTGGATGTGGCAGACACCACAATGGGTAGACATAGTATTGGGTCTAATAAAAATCAAGGACCCTAAACTTGGCACAATTAGATATACATCAACCATTGAAGATTCAAGACATATGAATGAAAATAGTTTAAAGCCAATTGCCGGAACAATTATTGAAAATCCAGACTTTGATAAAATTCTAGAGTCCATTAAGAAAAAGGAATAAACTTTGAATAGCTCTTTGAAATACAAGGAACAAAATAGGATTCATAGACGTGAAAATGCTCTTAAGAATCAAGCCAAAATTAGACTTGAAGTTTCTAAACACTACGGACATAAATGTGCTTGTTGCGGCGAATCGAACATAAACTTCCTAACGATACATCATATAAACGGAAGAAACAAAGATTGCAAAGAAGATAAATATTCGGGAGTACATGGATGGAGATGGTTAAAAGAAAATAACTATCCTCCCGGATATCAACTTTTGTGCTGGAATTGTAACTGTTCCCTTAAAAACCATAAGAAAGAATTTTGTCCAGTACATCACCCAGAGATATACAATTTTTCATTGCCGCCTAAAAAATCCCATTATTTTAGGTTTCAACAAGTTGGCTTTCAAAGAAGGAGAAATGAAGTAATAATGCACTATGGAAACAAATGTAACTGTTGTGATGAAAAACGCAAAGATTTTCTAACGATAGACCACATTGAACAACCGCATAAAGTAGGTATACATCTATATGGTGAACGATTATATAGATACATTATTCGTAACAACTTTCCTGAAGGATTCCAAGTTTTATGTTGGAATTGTAATTGCCTGAAAGGTAAGTTAAACGTCAAATTATGTTATGTTCACCACCCAGAACTTTATACAATTAAACCAGAGACAATTCTGGAAAAAGAGGATGTAATATGATTTCCGAAGAAGAAAATGATGACAGTTGGCTCACAGACATCGAAAATGAAGATGAAGACATTCAGGATGAAAAGTTATAAACCAAGTTAGGTTCCAAAATATAATTAATGGAGGTGTAAGAATGAATAACATAGAAAAACTTGTTCTGGTTACAGCAATTTCACTGCTAGCCATAGGCGCATTCACAGGCGTTGGACAGTACCTAGCGACGGTTGACATTTCAGCAATGCCCAATTGGGCTTCGCCGATAGTCTCCGCTCTGGTGCAGTTCTTCACTTGGGCTCCTGTGACATTCGTAGTGATTTATTTCCGAAACATCATGGGCTACATCCGCAATTGGGTTCTCAAAGAGAAGAACGAAAAGGTAGATTATGACTTAAAGAGATACATGGGAACAGCCTTCTACTACCTGGGCGTGTTCAACGTTGCTCTCGTTGCATTGCCGGCGCCTTATAACGCTTTGGCAGCCGCATTGACTTTCGTTGTTGACATATTGCTGTCCGAGTACCAGAAGATTATACCTCCTGAGTAAAATTCTTCTTCTTTTTAAGAAGAATTTTTCCCTTTTTTGTTTATACCAGAAAGTTTATAAATAACATCTCCCCATTAATAGTTGATTAAACATGAAATACGATAATTTAGACACCATGGAAGGTTCTTCATATGGAGAAGAATATCCATATTATCTAAGTTTGCGTCTATATTTTAAGAGTCAAACAGATAGGAAAAAGTTTTTGAAAAAAATAGGAGAAATCTTGAATGATAAATAAGAAAGTTGGATATACATGTTTAACAATATGTAAAAATTGTGGACAAGCATTCAATTTTAATAGGTATAAATGTCCAGATTGTGGAGCGAGCGTGTAATTCAATGACAAAATTTGAATGCCTAATCTCCGACTTGGAGACAATCTGCAAACTCATTTCTTTGAAAGGTGTGAATGCCATTTCGGGCAAAGTTTACAGGGCCGTGCAGGACATGCTCATAGAAGCCTCGCCCAATGGTTTATCAATAAACGCCATGGACATCCTCAGACACATAGTTTTACACTTAGATTACAAAGTCAAAGTCATCGAAGCAGGGCCTCTGCCCATAGGCGACATCGAAGACTTCGAAAAGTTTCTTCAAAGATTTAACATCACCGATGCCGTCATGGTGTCAACAACCGAGAACAGAATCATAATCGAGAGGACTTCTCCGAAGAAAATCGCCAAGATTCCAATGGACACAATTGATAACATCGAATCAAAAGACCCGTCCCTGTTGAAAAAACTTGACAAGAAACCTAACGGCTTCTACAAAACAGACAAGCTCAACTTCAACTTGAAACTGGCCATGTTAGCCGAAGAAATGAGCAATGTTATCGCCGATGGTGAAGTTGTGAAACAGCGCAACTATCCTTGGGTTGTCAACGAAGACAAACTTACCGTTTCAATTGGAAACGAAACTTCAGGAGAAATCTTGACAGAAATTTCATTGAAATCTATAGAATCAGACCCA
>MEZD01000030.1:3475-3792 GCA_001775955.1 Candidatus Bathyarchaeota archaeon RBG_13_38_9
GAAAGATTACATTAGCACCCCGCTAGAATATGATTCCGAACTTGATGTCTATTTGAAGCGTGAAGACCAGAATCCTTCAGGCACATTCAAGTACAGGAAAGCATATTTTATCAACAGCAGAAGGTGGCATGGAAAATTTGCCTTGGCTACCAGTGGAAACCAAGCCATGGCATTAGCCAGATTCATTCACTCAGAAAGAGTATATCTTTACGTTTCTCAAGACACAAGTTTTGAGAAACTGAGAAAGTTGCAATATTACTATAGTAATATAGAAATCGTTGACCATATTTTAAATGTTTACGAACTCTGCAAAAACG
>MEZD01000030.1:4079-4447 GCA_001775955.1 Candidatus Bathyarchaeota archaeon RBG_13_38_9
GTTCCTTTTGATGCAAAAGACAGAGAATATATTTCAGAATATTCCGAAAAGTTTAAATGTGAATTCTCATCTGCTGTAGTATTTGAAGCATACAGAAAGCTTCGCAATCAACTGAAAGGACAAAAAAATTGTTTAATAGTTACTGGAGTCAAAAGATAAAACATATGCCGACTCAAAAAACATGTAAATGGTGTAAAAAAATTTTTACATCAATAAGAAACGATGCAATATATTGTTCAGATAATTGTAAACAAAGGAGTTGGGCTTCTAAACATAGAGATAAAATTAATTCCACAAAAAGATTATATGATGCCAAAAATAGGGAAACTGTAAATAAAAAGGTTAGGGAATACTACAGAAAGCATTCC
>MEZD01000031.1:0-2497 GCA_001775955.1 Candidatus Bathyarchaeota archaeon RBG_13_38_9
CTGGACAAGATAGTTCAAGCGGGCGTCAAGCAGATCGACTACGTCGGATTCAGTTTCAAGGATGAAACCTACGCCAGTTTACGTGCTCAGGCATACAAGAGAGCCGTTGAGGATGCTCGTGGACAAGCCGACGCAATCGTCGGTGCTACAGGCGGGTTCATCATAGGTATTGCATCATTATCAACGAACTACTGGGGGCCAATCTATGCAGAAAAGATAGACATGCCAGGTGGTGTTGTAATCCCAGAGATGCCTGTAGTGCCCTCAGGATCGATCACAGTAACTGCAAACGTCAACATCGTATACCTCTACCTCTAGGATGGCTTACACTAATGAATCTGTCAAATTAACCGGCAGAGTTCCTCAAACACTACTAAGTAAAGAACAGCTTGATCAGAACTTTCACAGTAGGATCCTATTATGGATCCATCTCTAAACCTTTTTTCATATAATTAATTTTTAATATTTGGATGTGTCATGATGTAATGGTAAATCATAATGCCTCACTCACTCAAACAAGTACTTTCATCAATTCTAATAGTAATCCTATTCTTAGGATTAATAATAACAGTATCCACTATAGCCATCAAGAAAAGGAAGAAAGCTCAGACTAATCGGATCTAGGGTCGCCGTGTAAATTCGAATAGTCGAGAAACCAGGGGGCTCAATATTTTCAGAGTCGCATCACGTTTCTTATACAATATGAAAGCGATAGGAGTAATCAATATCAACAATATTAAGATCCAAGAGCTAGATAGGAATATGGATAGTTTATCTACCGGAACAATTTCCCCTCCAACTGGTTCTGGTACGAATCCAGCATTGGCAGGACCTATTTTGAAATTTAAAGCCTGAATTCTTCTAGTTTTCAAATCGATCAACTACGATAAAGTGTTATTTAGCAGATTATAAAAGCATTCCAAACTCGAACTACGGATCCATATCAAGAACAGAGTAGCTCACCTACAAAATTGAAAAAATGCTGGAGGAAAATGATTTTGGAGAAAGAGGATCGCAGGCTTACACTTTTTATAGTTACGATCATGGCAGTGACAATGGGTTTCTTATTGTTTGCATTTCTTTGGTCAGGTATGCGAGCAGTCTTAATTCCAATTGTATTTGTTGGGTTGCCGATTCTTTGGCTTATTTCTGGTGGATATGGTCTGATATGTGTAGTCCATAGCTTGCGTGAAATCGCTGCGAAAGGAGTGACACGACGAACGGTCTATCTTAGACTTGCTTTAGGAATAGTTTTGTTATGGGTGTTTATCTATGGTGCATATTATTTTCATACTTACGGTTTTACTTGATCCATCAGCAGGTAGAGCATACTCTCCGGGAAATTAGAAAAGATTGATGTCTCATTTTTTTTACTAACTAAAGCAATCCAGCTCGAAAGTGCATGCGCACGCTAATTTATCGTAAATACAGTCTTAAGGTAGACGAGTCTATTTTTTGAAATTAAAGAATTGGCTTTTAGAATTCTACCCTTACTGTCAGAGATTGGTTAAGCCTGCTCGGATTTCTCCTCTATGCGTGCTCCGCATGTGCCGCAAAATGCTTTGCCGGGCGGCACTGGCGACCCACAGTTCATACAGTATCCAGTTGGCGGCTCTTCTCTCTTGAAGGTTGTTTTTCTTCCTCTCTTGGTAACCATGGCGATAATGACGATGGCTAAGACGACGATTATAATCAGCATCATGTATGGCGGCTCTGGTGAAGGAGTTGATGTTGTTGGTGGAGTTGATGTTGTTGGTGGAGTTGATGTTGTTGGTGGAGTTGATGTTGTTGGTGAAGAAGGTAATGTAGATGTTGATGAAGGAGTCGACGGGGGCTGTTCCGGATTGACTGTTAAAGTTTTGTTGGCGCTCAACCACCAATCAGATGAGATCTTTATCGTCCATGATCCGGCCAGTTCATCATAATAGTAAAAGTCTTTTGTACTGCTTCCATCAGGAATGGTTACTAAGGTGACCGCTGACCCTTCAGGGGATTCAGCGAACCTCTTAGCATCCCCAGTTGAGGTTGAGGTTAGATTCACAATGGTGGAACCTGAAGTGATGGGTTTACCATCGTGGTCCTGCCTCTGAATAGTATATTTGCTCGTCCACGAACCAGCATTGACAGAAGATGGATAAGCAGTGATCAGAAGCGCGTCTCCCATTTCACGAATTTCATGAGCAATAATTGGAGTAACAATTATGGAGGGAGCCGATGCTTTTTCTCTCTTCTCAATCATCCACTGCTTTTTAGGTGTGTATGGATCACTACCAGCTATGTATAGGCTTCCAACTGCGTATATGCCTGAGCCGTCAATTGCAACTGCACTAACTGCAGTACCTAAATAATCTTTGGCGCTACTGCTTGGCGGCGCAGTCCATAAGAGTGATCCGTCTGTAAGGCTTCTCTTCTCAATCCTCCAACCATAATCGCCCCAGTATGAAGAACTGCCAACTGTGTATATACATGAACCGTCAACAGCAACCCCAAGAGCCAC
>MEZD01000031.1:2506-2628 GCA_001775955.1 Candidatus Bathyarchaeota archaeon RBG_13_38_9
TTCTCTTCTCAATTCTCCACTGCGGATTGCCTGGAGAACTATCATAACCAACTGCGTATATGCCTGAAGTGTCAACAGCAACCCCCAGAACTTCCCCACCTACACTAGTCTGAGTCCATAAG
>MEZD01000031.1:2747-2889 GCA_001775955.1 Candidatus Bathyarchaeota archaeon RBG_13_38_9
TGTCTGAGTCCATATTACATCTCCTTCAGCTGGTGTTGCTCTTACAGTATCTGCTGTGAGGTAGCTTAGTGCAGGTGCTGATAGGATCAACATTATAAGAAGCTTAGTCATGCCGTCTCTGTTAATCAATATAGAAACCTGG
>MEZD01000031.1:3072-4477 GCA_001775955.1 Candidatus Bathyarchaeota archaeon RBG_13_38_9
CCAACTTTGCTTTTAGCCGTCATTATTTCGAGTTTAGGTCTACCAGTTTATGCCCAAAATGGGATAGCTAAGATCATTGTTGAGCCAAGGATCATTAATGTAACTGTCTCCACCACCTTTACCATCGACATATGGATTCGCGATCTGAATGGCGATTTCATGCAAGAATTTGATTTCACAATTGCTTGGGATCCTGATTTAATGGAAATTGTCAGTAACATAGATCATGTATTAGCAAATGATCCTAATTGGATTACTAAAATCAACCTTCTTAATCCGGCATTGGGTACATATCGTTTAAACGCTTGGACAGGGTTGTTCGGCTCACCTGTCAATGAAGATCTTTCATGGGTTACGCTTACTTTCCATTGTCGAGGAGTGGGGTCTTCACCAGTCAACATACAAAATACGGTTATATATAGAGCAGCTACGGGGGCACAAGAGATACCACATGAAGTATTGAAGGGTGCGGTCACACAAGATCCTGCTATACCTGTAGGCGGAATTTCAATCCCTATCAACAAACTTGAGGTAATTACGCCCTTCATAACATTGGCAGGATTAATCATCGCAGTATCAGCAGTCTACGTTATCAAGAGACGTAAAGACTAAACAAGTTTCGTTCTCTTTTCATCTTTTTTTTCTTTCGAGCGAAGCGAGACATTCTTTTTGTGTGTGTGCTCACCAAGTAGAACACACACTAAATAATAAAATAATATCCTAACGGTTCAAATTACGGTGCTCTCATCAGCTCGGACACACACTAAAAATTATTTCAAATGACGACGACGAAAATTTAATAAATTAATTTTCTGTACTAGGTTTTTAAGAAAGATGGAGAATGCTCATGGACTTTGGACCAAGCAGGGCTCATTATCATAGGAAGAAACGACAATGAAAAGTACATCTAAAAACGATTCAATGAAAATTGTTCAAAGATTTTGGGATGAAGTATGGGCTCCCCCTCATAATATCGATATTGTGGATTCAATTGTATCATTAAATACAGTTACAATTTCAGCTGGTAAGGTGATCAAGGGGAGAGAGAATTTCAAGAATTGGTTAATTGATTTTCATAAGCTCTTAATTGATGCCCAACTACAACCACTGGACATGTTTTCAAATGAAACCGGTGATAAAATTGTGACTAGGTTCTCACTATCGGGAAAGAACGGGGGGTTATATGGACTCCCACCTAACTATGCACCAGTGAAATTTACGGGAATTTCCATTTGGACCATAGAAAACAATCTTTTGACAAATCAATGGGTAGAAAGGAGTGGGTGGGAAACTTATAATTCTCTTACCTCCGCAAAAAGCAATTCCATTTAACCTTAGCTGGTGAACACAAACACAATAAAATAATAAAAACTAACGGTTCAAACTACAGTGCTCTCACCAAGTA
>MEZD01000031.1:4536-5058 GCA_001775955.1 Candidatus Bathyarchaeota archaeon RBG_13_38_9
AATTATGCGGACTGGAAGCCAACATTTCTACAAATGGAGTGTTGAAGATGAAGGGCATAGTTGTTTATGACACCTCCTATGGAAACACTAAGAAAATCGCAGAGACAATCACAGGGACACTAAAAGAGTCTGGAATAGAAGTTGATCTCTTCTACGTAAAAAACGTAAAGAAGTTAAGCGCGAAGGACTACGATTTCCTAGTTCTCGGTTCTCCGACCAAATTTGGCACAATGAGCTTTGTAATCAGATTCTTATTGGGTAAGGTGAAGAGTGAGGAATGGATGAACAAGCCTTTCACAGCCTTTGACACTGAAAATCCTGAGAACATGGAAAAGAAAGAGTATAGTGCAGCCGAAAAGATTGCTGAAAGACTTAGAGATAAGAGGATGAATCAGCTGTTGCCAGTTTTGAAAGCCGCTGTGTTGGGACAAAAGGGGCCGCTTAAAGAAGGCGAAATTGATCGGACTAAAGATTATGCAAGGGAACTCGCAGTTAAATTGAAGGACGAAAAAGTCTGAACGC
>MEZD01000031.1:5092-19705 GCA_001775955.1 Candidatus Bathyarchaeota archaeon RBG_13_38_9
TTCCTCATGCCTTTGCAGCCTCTCGTCGTCGCTCACCAGCTATGGCGACGACGATGTGAAAAATAATATCTCAAATCTGTTAGGGGTGGTTTATTCTAAAACATTTCTTCACTTAATGAAATAAAAAGGGAAAGCGCACACCATATGAGACATCTATGGGCCTTTCATATTTCAAGGTTTTTATGTGATAAGTTCTTGAAGATCATTATTCAATTTTTTTTATGTGTTGATATGGTCAAGAATCCTTTGAAGAAGTTCATGGTGGATAATCCTTACTGGAGCATATTTGAATGGCACCCAATGAATTTAGCCTTAAAAACTAAACGTGAATCTGATTCTTCAAAGTTAAAGGAAAAACAATAAAGAAATGGGCGTGCACCAGTTAATGTAACGCGCGCTAATCCATGATCTATTAAGCAATATGGTACAGCTTCATCTAAAAAGTCGCTAACCGCACGCTTATATTCACTAATTGCAACTGCAAATTTTAGATTCGATAAAAGACTTTCATTTTCCTTTCTTTAGGAATTCATGTATTTTTGAGTGGAAGCCAAGTAGGGCAGCTAGAAAGCTGAATATCCCGGTCAAAACTGCTAGAGTAGCGGTATAGGATCCAAATGGTGTGCCAGTTTTATCTTCATCTCCTTTATCATTAGTTGTTTTTGGAATTGTTGGACTTTTATCATTAGATGTTTCTTTTTCAGGTATGGATGTAGAGGTTGTTAACTGCTGTTCTTCAGTTGTAAAAGTGGAGCTATAAGTAAAATATTGATTTGTGTAGTCTGTTTGCTCATATCCTGATTTCTGGGCGATGACATGCCAAATGAAAGTTTTTTTCAAGGTAAGATCATAATCGACTGATGCGTAGCCATTGAAGTTTGATGTATCAGAACCTATCTGGTGATCATCAACATAAAATATAACTTTCGCATCTTCAACTGGAATATTTTCAGAAGTCACTCTTACCTTCAATTCTATTGTAGAGGAAGTGATTTCTGTTTCATTTTTAGGGTTAACATATGTTATTGTCATATTTTCGGCAGCATTAATCACAAGTTCTCGAGTTACAACATTAGACCAAGAACTGGAGTTGTCTTGAACTTTATAAGATATCATATGGGTACCCACAGATAGATCTGATTTATTGAAAGAAGATAGAGTACCAAGTTTTCCATCTATATTTGATAGCCATTCATGTGTAGTAATTTCTCCATCTGGATCTATACCGTGACCTGAAAACACTATTGTTTGACCCTTAATAGAAGGGTTTGGAGAGATTGAATCAATGTATGCTTCTGGAAGTTCATTCTGAATACTGTAAATTGCTTTCAAAGTATAGGTTGGATAATTATCCCAAATTGTTATTTTCGTAGACTGCGCTGTTTCGTCTTGTAAAGTGATACCATTGCTGCCCACCCACCTGATGAAATCGTAAGATTTAGGGGGATTGTATGTTATTTGATAATTACCTGAACCTTTTACTATCTCTATTGGAAATGAATACGTCGACCCCTCGAATGTTATTGTACCTTGGTTACTGGATTCTCCCATGGTTTCTTGAGATTCTATGATTATTGAATAATTTTTTGAAAGACTCCGCCCCCAATTAGGGTATGCATCAACTGCAGGATTATTTGTTAGCCTAGTCTGTCCTGAACCGTCAGCATTCATGATGTAGATTTCAGGGTTTCCATCTCTATTGCTGTAGAAAGCTATTCTTGCTCCATCTGGCGACCAATCTGGATAGTCATCTCTTTCATTATTGTATGTTAGTTGAGTAATTCCTGATCCATCAACGTTCATAACAAATATCTCATAATCACCGTCTCGATCACTTGCAAAAGTTATTTTTGAACCATCAGGAGACCACGCAGGATAGCTCTCATTCCCAGGATCAGAAGATATTCTTTTCAATCCAGAGCCATCTGCATTCATAACATGGATATTATCAGAATCTTCAAAACTAGAGAAAACAATCTTTGATCCATCAGGGGACCAATCAGGTTTATTTCCAACAAGCATGTCAACATTGGTAAGTCGAGTAATACCTGAACCATCAGCATTCATAACCATGAAATTGTTTTCAGTATCTTGATTCCTTAGAAAGGCTATCTTTTTACCATCTGGAGACCAAGCCGGTCTCAGATCTGTCGCTTTCTCATCAGGATGAGAAGTCAGCTGGAGTAAATCTGAACCATCAACATTCATAACATATAGGCTATAGTCACCGTAAATTTCTCTAGCAAATGCAATCTTTGACCCATCGGGAGACAAAGCAGGATAATTATGCTCCTCTTCACCATATGTAAGTTGAGTCTCACCTGAACCATCTGAATTAATAATAAAAATTTTAGCCATACCATTTCTATTACTCGAAAAAACGATCTTCGATGAATCACTTGAGTCATCTGCATTAACTAAATCTAAGTTGATTCCATTGATCTGTGCAAAGGTAAAATGGCTTATCAGAAATATGCAAAGCCAAATTATGCAAATATTATGTCTCAATATATCAGCTTACCACTCAGATCTTCTTTTAACATTCAGATTAAACTAAACATATTATTTTACATTTGATCCCGAACACATTATGTCGCCCATTTCCTCAATAGGCGCCTATCCTCCATATAATAAACTTGATTGCATACAGACGTCTACTCACAATTTACCAAAAGTCAATCATACAAAGGATTCTAAATTTCAAATGAAAAGAATTGTACATAATGGTTGATGTTGAAGCTGATGGCCCGATACCTGGCGCGCGCTGAATTTAAGTTCATGCAGGTGTATTGAGTATAGTTTATGCATGGATTATTAGAGCTTAATAAATTCTGATCTATTTTTTTAGTATATTTAATTATTCAATAGGTTGTGAGATCCTATTTTCAAGGTTGAAAAATCATGAAACATGCTCTGCGAAGAGATATCAGTCTTTTTGAAGCAACAACGTTTGGAGTGGGGATAATTCTTGGAGCAGGTATATATGCTTTAATAGGTCCAGCATCAGGTTTGGCTGGGAATTCCTTATGGATCTCCTTCATTATCGGAGCAATTGTTAGCTCGTTCACTGGACTAAGTTACATTGAATTATCTACAATGTTTCCAAAAGCAGCAGCAGAGTACGTTTATGCTAAGAAAGCGTTTGGTCGGGAATTATGGGCTTTTCTTTTACTCTCAAACGTTCAATTTCACGTGACCTACCAACAACTCTAACATTCAAACGTTCAAGCTCTAAAGCACTCTTATCCCGAAATATTCTGGCACTCAACACTAATAAAAAATCATACGTTAAAACAGACAGAAAAACATAGAGTTAAGTGAAACTAAAAAACATCATTCTGCAACAGAATGTGCGACACCCATACAACACCCATAACATAAAAAAACAAATTACATGCCCTCTCCAACCATTTGATTAATTAATTACTTCCAGCGCTCCAAAAAAATGGAACTTAAAAAGTTCCACTGGAAACGCATAAACAAATAACACCCAACAAACATGAAACATCAAACTCACAATAAATGAATAAAGTTGAAATCAAATGCAGAAATCATTAATCATCAGAATCGTTTTCACAGCATTAATTCTTTATTCCTTCTACTTACTCAACTTTCCCCCAATCTACATTCAGATCATGGCACTACTCTTTATCTCCATGATCATTTTCCGTAGCAGCGTTTACAATAAAATCGTAAACCTTCTAGATCAAAAACTGCCTTTCATACAGAAATGGTCTCCTTGGAAAAAGAAGATTCTCATGATCATAATTTTCCTTATTATCTATGCAATCATTAAGCAGATCGTCTTTTTCTTTTTATTATTAATGGGAATTGACTTACAACAGATATTAGTGGAAAGAATTAGTCAAACATCAAGTGATCTAGCTCACGCTAACATGATATGGCTTGAAGCCAAGGGTATCTTGTTACCTTGACTTCACATTGGCAGTATATTGAATAAACCTGCAGTTAACATAGCGACTGCAGCTGAGATTACCACCAATACAATAAAGCCGACAAGGCAGGTTGCAATTGCTCTACCCGTGGAGAAATCAAGCGCCTGTCGAACAGCTACGACCATCGCTACAAGACTCCATATCATAGCTACAAAAACGATAACTGGACCCAGAATTGAGATAAAGCTTAGAATTCTTATCACACCAGGTGAAGATGAAAATCCGATGCACCGTAAAAGTTCACCATAAGTAGCCTTAGTCTTAGGACCTTTGAAAACTCTTGTGCCAATAAAATAGGTGATAAAAGACCAGATAAACCATCCAATCAAAGCAGTTATGACTCCTAAAACTAATCCAAAGATGATGCCACCTAATCCTCCGGATATTTTTTCGATTGCCCCACCAATACCTGCACAAATACTTGCGATAATAACAACTAGTATGGCTTGATCTGTAGCTTTGACATCCTTCTCTACTTCTTCATATAATGAGACATCTAATCGTGCAGCTCTAATCATCCTGTTAATAAGTTCCATAACACACCCTTCTTTAACGTAAATTCTTAAACAATTCCTAATACGTTCATAATATTTAAGATCACACACTAAATTTTTCCAAGTGATTTTGGTAAAGCTTCTTTGAACCATTCAGGCATAAACGACCAACAATTACCGGCTAATTTTTTAAAATCACTATCCACAATATAGAATCTTGCTTGATCATCTTCAGCTCTCACAGCACGACCATAAGCTTGTATCACTTCAGTCATTGCACGATTATTATACCATCGACTTTCTCCATTCTCCAGTCTACTTCGGATTCTTTTATCCCCAAGATCTGGATATGGAACTTTCAGCAGTATCTGAGCATCGCATAGGTCATATTTCCAGTCTTGTCCTTCTTGAAAAGCTACTGAAACGAAGACGCTACCTCGAGATTGTTTCCAATCTTCTAATTTTTCATGGCGATCAAAACTTGTGTGAGCAATCAATCTTGATTTCAGATCTTCTGCGATGTTTTGCATAAGCCATTTTTGACGTTTATAGCTTCCACAATGGATCGCCACATTACCTTCCTCTTTTCTCAGTATATGTTCTATAGTTGTGAGGGCATCTTGATTGTTCTGATCCCAATTTTTCATTGAAAGGGATCCCACACTAAAGTCTAGTATCGGTCGATTCTCTACAGGAAATGTGCTTTCAACTGTTAGAAAATGTATTTGATCTTCATTTAGAATATCGTTTAAACCTGTTAGTTCGCGATATTGTTTTGGATCAAGTATTGTTGCTGAGGATATGATGAAGAAATCTGCTTTCTTCCATATCATCTCTCTCATGAATTCTTTTGCATAGACTGGTTGGAGTATTAATTGATCATTTTGTATTTGTGAAATCCATTCTTTCTTTGATGAAATGTAGAATTGATAATTTTTCAAATAGCGATCGATCTTCTCTTTGTCTATGGCCTGGTCGATTGATAACCCGGTTGATTTACTAATCAAATCTGCCCGCTTTAGAAGCTCTTGTAGATATACACCTAACTTACTAAGAAATTCCTGTTCTTGATCTTTATTCTCTATCTGTTTGAGGTCTGGAAGATATTTTTCATATACATTACTGGGAATTGTTTGTGGTGTAACTCTCAAAGATATATGGTTTAGACATTCTTCTTCGAGATTGTGTGATTCATCGAGTATGAGTAGACTTCTGGATCCAAGTGATGTTGGGCCTTCTGTTTGTCCCTCATCAATAAGGTATGCCAGACTCAATAATACACTCTGAGCATCGAGGGCTTTCTTTTTTTGTTTCCAGTACGGGCAGACATCAAATCGTTCTGTACAGTGAAAGTCGGTAGTTTCACACCTTCCAATATGGACTGGACGTTCAGGATAATAGTAGCATCTATAGTTTCTACGTCCTTTAATTTCTACAAATCGTCCTTGCAGGAGTGGATCCTGTAAGATTTGTTTCATTAAGGTCAGCTGGGGAGTCGCATAGAAGGAGTGTGTGATTGATGCGAAGGCAGTATTTACATAGGATTTGCCAAATCCTGTTGGTGCAGCTAGGATTACACATTTTTTATCAGTTTGGAATGCTTCAACGATTTCGTTTATGATCCTTTTTTGATTTTTTCTAAGCGATGGACTTGGAAAGTTGCTGATTACGTCTTCCGTTGATATTTCTGAGGGATGTTTTCTTGTTCTTGGTTGTGATGCACAATTTGGACAAATTGTTTGACTTTGAGGCATGTACCTACCGCATCTAGGACAGAACTTTATCAAGCTATCACACCTTTAACATTCGATATGAATATCCTAGATACGCTCAAGTATACGCACACAAAATAATATTATAACTGCTCTATCACCTGCAAGAAAGTGTGTACATCTAATTCTTTGTTGATTGAATTATGGAAATTAGGATGAGCACTTGCTTGTAGATTAAGAGCCCCATTAAACCAACCAGAGCTATTATCGTAACTAGATCCATACGCATTCTGAAAACTATTGTGGACAAAGAGAAGTATAGTAGGAAGATGCCTGCCATATAGAGTAAATCTGCAAGAATATACTCATAGCGATATTTTATTCTTCTACAAAACTGAGAGCAAGTAACGAACAGAACTATACAAATGAACAGCCAAGGATGTATACGCAAGCCTACGTTTGGATCAAGAAGGATCTTAAGCTGTACAGGGTCAAAATTTAGAAGAATACCAAAACAAACCAAAGAGAAACCCGATAGAAACAAAGAATCTCTTTGTAGATCACTTGCATCAACCTTGTCTTGAGTATTAATTTCTGATTTCCAGAATTGTTTCGCAGTCAACTCCAAACATCCTCAAAACGAAGTATAGGTCTTTTAGTTAATAGCGTTACGTCAAACTGCATTATCATTATGAAAGCTGATGTTTTTCAAAGAATCTTTCTAAATCCGATACTGCATCGAGTTCTGATTCTGTGAGGATACGTTTACCGGCATTACCTTTCAGGTGTAGGAAGTGATCTTCTTTTCTTCTTTCGATGTAACCTTTAGGTGATTCTCCTTTTCTGAAAGCTTTCATGATACGAATGATTTCGTCACGATATTGAGCGATCCTAACATTTTGAGGACTATCACAATATTTAGAATATATTTGGCGCATGATTTCTTCAGCGTTCTCAGAATATTTTTTCGCTGAATCTTTTTTTCTAGATCTTAAAATTTTCAATAAGATATTGAATACTTCGTCTCTGACTTTACCTTTGAATATATCATAATCCGAAATCATGATTTTAGCTCTCGAAACGCATGTCAATAAGCATAGGCATTATATTAAAAAAAAATGTTGGGTTTAAAAATTAATGAAACTTTGCTTGTATTAGATAAGAGCAGTTTCCATTAATCCTCTTCGTCAGCTTCAGGCATGTCTTCAGTTTCATCAACTTCTTCACTGAATTCTGAATACATATTATTCCACCTCTGGAATATCGCTAATTATGTCGGAACGACAAGTACAATATAACATTAACTCCTCTACATAACGCCCGCGCTACTTATCATTCGATTCGAAGTTCGCACAGACATATTGAAACCAATCAACGTTTATTAGAGACATTTTCTCTGGCTGACATGAGGGATAGAAACGCCGAGTAAAAATGGAGACAAAATTACCATCCACTTTACAGTGAAGACAGAAGATGGCCAGATTGTTGAGAGTTCCAACGGAAAAGATCCACAAACATTCCAAGTTGGTGATCGTAAACTATTGCCAGGTTTGAATAAAGCCCTTTTAGGACTCAAGAAAGGAGATGAAAAAATAATAATGGTCCCTCCAAACGAAGGCTTTGGCCAGAGAAAGGAAGACCTAGTCAGAGAAGCCCCTAAGACAATAATTAAAGGCGATGTGAAAGGTACTGAAGGGGAGGTAGTCGAGTTAAGTTCAAAGGATGGTAAACGTTATCTGGCTACTATCCAAGAAGTAAAAAAGGATACTATTGTTTTAGATCTTAATCATCCACTTGCAGGCGAAACTTTAACATTTGAAATCCAAGTTGTAGACATCAAATAATTCGCATAATCAAATTCATTATTAATACCTACATTTCCACTCATAACTAGATCAATACCGCTCACAAGTATGTCACAGACTATGCCATACAACATTCACCACATACCAAAAAACGCGTACAAGAAACGTCACCATTTCCACTGGAAAAACAAGCACACTTTCTAAAGTTTAGCGTTCCGTGCATTTGTTTACGAACGTATCACACACTATCCAGAGATTTGACCGATACTGTCGGATAAAATAATCGTAAAATGAGAATTTAAACCAGAGGAAACAAACAGATCATCTAAATTCTTTCCATCACCACCTATGTTTCTACTCATATATGCATCAATGAAGGACACATACGTGACAAAACATATGAGTTAAAACCGTCACCTCATTCAATAAAATGTGTACATAACACGTAAGCACTTTTTAAATAAATTTTGTTAGAATTGATCTGAAAAAGAAAGATAAGGAGAGAGTGTTGATGCACACTCGCTCACTATTCTGAAGCTATAGGTGTCGTGTTTACTTCATTGATATCTGCGAAGTCGTCTCCATCACCGTCAATCCATTTGAAGTGATACCACGACCCATCATAGATTTCAGGATTCATTGACATTACGAATTTGAAGAATCTTCCTCCAACAAAAGACCCCTTCCATTCATAACCGTAGACTATAAGGACCGTGTTGTTATCGGCGTCAATGAATGTCTCAACAACGAAGACGTCTTTACCGTCATCTATTTCTGCCCAAGTTAGTCGGGTACTGGTCAGTTCGGTTCCATCTGCCAGACGCCAGTGTGGACCTCCTGTACCCTTATAGTAAACTGGCGCTATTCTATTGTCTTCATAATATTTGACTGCAGAGTTAACGATGGGTCCTCCGCAGAGAATGATGATTTTGTTTGAAAGCTGGGGTTTTCCAGTAAGGGTATTGACAATTGCGGGATCGGTATCTGTCGTATCTATTTGGGTGTTCGAACACATGCCGGCTATGAATCCGGTTGCTGTCCAGTCACTTAATAATGCAGGTTGGACGCCTGAAGGTTTAGATCCTTGGTAATCAGGATAGATTATGTACACAGTATTCGGATCTGCGGTAACGATTTTCATCATAGTATCTGCGATACTTGTTTCATGAGCGTCGGCATTTAAGAGCAGACTATTATAGCCTGAAAAAATCTCTCCATAGCATGAACTTGCAGAGAAAACCTCGATATGTTGTGAAAACCACATCTCATCAGCTCTAATCTGCCATGCACCGTTGGATGATGCATCCCAAGAGGTTGATTGGACTGTGCCAAAACTTTGAGTTACAGTACCTGAGATTAAAGTGAATGCTGAGGGCAGAGTCAATGTGACCTGGACGTTATGGGCTGAGATGTCTCCATAATTGTATACATCAACATAAATCCAGAATGTGTCACCAACTTCTACTATGCTCGGGGTGGATGTGAAGTAAACGTCTACTGTCGGTGAAGCTGCAGTTGTCCACCCATAAGGCAGGGCTAATGCATAGGGTTCATACTCGCCCACGACTGGTCGGTTGGTCATATCATATTCTTCGACTTTTAGAATTCCTGTACCGTCAAACGGTGAGATGACCTGTTCTACGTTGTCATAAGCGGAATATGAGTAATCCCTGAGGTTTCCTGATAGGTCGTATAGTGAAAGGTCTAAGTCGCTTACATCATATGCATATGGGTAGTCAGGACCTGAATACTCGGCATGTCTATTCCAGACTAAGGTTGCTCTGTCATGAGGTTCATACGTTCCCGTACTTATAGGTCCGACATAGAAATCATAGTAGTCTGTTCCATAAATTGGGGAATAATATAGTTCTCCCCACCACCCATCTGTAGCATATTTGAGGTTGTAAAGTTCGACGTAACCCCAGCCCCAGCCTGAATCCCAAGCGTCAGGTACTCTTTTCTCGGCTGAGTTGATCATCATGGCTTTGATCATCATGGGATCGTATAATCCCCAGTCATAGGCTAGGAGCATTGCTCCTGCAACATGGGGTGCGGCAAAGCTTGAGCCACTTACTTGGGCAAAGTCTGGATTGGCACCTTCCCAATCGTGTGCAGTAGTAGTTATGTAGGAGCCTGGAGCTGTAAGGTCTGGTTTCTTTCTATCATCACTTGTTGGTCCTCTGCTGCTTGTTGAATCTAGTGTGTCATCGGTTCTGTCGAGTCCTGTATCCATATCATCAGTATATCCGACGGTGATAGCGTTGAAGGAGTTTCCTGGCTCCCATATGGTATAATCGGTTGGACCGGAGTTTCCTGCAATCACTGCAATTGGAATATCTAGATCATCAACGATGGCATCGAAAAATTGGCTCCATGGTGTGTCTCCTCCATCCGGGGTACTTCCATAACTGTATGGAAAAACATCTGCACCATCAGCACCTACACCGAATATCGCCCATTCGAAGGCTTCCATGGCATCACTTCGCCACATCCATCCTTCCGAATTAGCTGCTTTAGCATTGAAAACAGCCTCATGTCCATAAGCTACTCCGCCGTAATTTGCATCTGTGCTTGATACTACACCACATACAGCTGTTCCATGACCGTTATAGTCATCTTCGTCTTCATCTGCTATTCCGTCACCGTCGATGTCGGCATATGATGTTTCATAGAATGTATGGCCGCTTAAGGCTGGATGAGTATTATCAACTCCAGAGTCAACGATTCCGATATCAAAAGGACCACCTGTTAAACTCTCACCCCAATATGCGTCAGCCCAGATTGTGTAAGGACTATCATAAAGTTGGGCTGACATTTTTTTATCTAACATGATCTTTGCTACTTCAGGTCGGTCTGCAAGTTCCTGTATTTTTTCTAGTTGGATCTCTGCTGAGAATCCATTGAAGATTGTGTATTGGTGTTTTATTTCTCCGCCTGCTGATTGAATAAAGCCAAGGGTACCGTCTGTGGCTCTGCTATTTTGGACTAAGGTTTCACCTTGGGTCAGTGCTTCTCTTCTCATTTGTGTTAGTATTTGATCTACGGTTTGTCGGGATTGATTCATTATTTGTTTTTCTTCTTCAGTGAGATTATTTTGTTCGAATTCAGCTATGGCTGCTAGACCTTCTCGACCTTCAGGAAGGGATCCATATTCTTCTAAGTACTCGGTTCTGATTCTCTTGTATACGTCTCTGATTGTTTCTGATTCAGTCTGTATTGATTCTTGATACTGTTCTTTCTTGTTCTGGAATGCTTCATACTGTGGTTGATCCTCTAACACAACAATGACTCTGACTTTCCCGCTCACTGGTGATCGAGTGAATAGTTGTTGAGAAAGTTCTGTGTCTAATTTGGATTCTTCTTGAGCGAGTTTCTGGGAGAATTCTTGTTTTGTATAGGTTTTGCCGGAGTCATCTGTGTAGAGGGTGAGTTTTTCCTCACCTTTCTTCACTTTCTCAATAGATAATTTTTCACCTTTTGGAGTGGTTACGGAACCATCCCATACGGTGACCTCTTCGGGATTTTCTTGTGAATATGAGATGGGAATTATATTAGCTGTTGAAGCAATCAATAGCGTGCTTAAAATTAGTGATAGTGTTTTTAATCCAAGTCTCAATTTCAAATTCACCTTGTTCTGAGGATATATGTTACAAGCATACAGTGAGTTTATTGGTTAAAGGAAATCGCCGGAACAGAATGAAACACATGTTTCAAAGATGATTTATTGACATTATGGTTTAGCCAGTTAGACTGTACAATCCTTAGTGAGTGCTCTTTTCAAGTTGGTAATCATGTGACTTGTCTATTGTCCAGAGTCTACTTGTATGAGAAAATCTTGCACTAATTTATTGAAGAGCTCTGGTTCTTCAAGATTTAATGTGTGCCCTGAATTTGGAAACATACTCATAGCTGCATTTTGTATTTTCTTTTTAAGGAATAAGTTAGGCTTCAGAGAAGGCCAATCCTCATCTCCTGTGAGAATTAATATTGGTACTTTCATTTTTTCCAAGTCATCTAGATCATATATTGAAGGACGTACTGCCTGGATTCCACGCAGGGTGTTAGTTAGACCTTTAGGTGAAAGAGTTAGAAGGTTTCGCTTAAACTCAGCATATAAACGTGAATTCTTTTTTCTAAGTTGGATTCTTGTTGGTCCATCCGAGTAGGCTTTAACAAATTCTTCCATCCCTTCCGTCTCAATTAGATTAGCTATTTTCTGCGAATCCAGCTGGAAAGATTTGCGTTCTTCGGGATCTGAACCGTAACCACAACCAGCCACCACAATAGAGCGTACTAGTTTGGGATAACGTAACCCAAGATGAAGAGTAGCGTAGGCTCCCATGGAGAGCCCGACGACATGACAGGGTGCAAGCCCCAATATATCCATTATTCCAGCTAGATCATTAACAGCAATTTCTTGGCTATAGCTATATGGATCCACAGGCACAGAAGATGGAGGGTAACCGCGCGCGTTATAGGTTACAACACGGTAACGATGAGAAAAGAAACGTACTTGGAGTTCCCAACTTCTACAATCCCCTGCAAACTCATGAACAAATATTATTGGTGTGCCTTCACCCGTGATTTCATAATATAGTTGGACTCCATTTACTTGAACCTGTGGCATTAATGTTCTTATCCTTGGCGCATGTTATTCGTGAAAATTATGAAAAAATAGGTTATTGAAGTGTGTTTTGAGGTTTGTGAGAGATATTTATTCTACTTGCTCTTTCTTACCCATGCCACACCAAATATTATTATGAAAACAACTATGCTCCAGATTACAATATCCATAACCAAGTTCAATATGTTTACTCGCCAGGGAAAATGTTCTGGTGCAATTACAAGTCTAATAAGCCATGCAAAAGGATATCCATAATGCGCAGCACCCAACAGCATGACAGGCATATTGGTAAAAAGACCTGTCAGAAGTGTTATCACTAATCCTCCTATCATAGAGTAAACAGCAAATTTTACGTTCATGAGATCTCATCACACATTTTATAGAGTTGAGTTGATATAAAAAATCTGGCTTTGAAACACCTTGTTAACTCAATGGAACAGAAAATAACCAGTATTTGCTATATCAGTTTACGCTAAGAAGTTAAAGTAAGTATTTTCTAGTACTCAATGAATTAGATTGATCTTTCACTTAAGAAAATGGACAGATTATATCCTGCATTTCTCGCTTCTTCTTCAACCTTTTTTCTGACTGTTGAGTAATCAAATGAATATTTGTAATCTTTACCGAAGAGTTTTGATAATTCCTGAATGTTTCCTTCTCTTTCTTTGCCTTTAAGTTTGTAAGTTTCCATTTTAAATCCAAATCCTGGACTTATATCTGAGTCACCCCCAGATACACCTAATCCTTTTTCTTTCAGGGTTTCGAAGAATTTTACAATCTTGTTTTCGTCATCTATTCTTACTCTTGCCTTGTAGGTGAGAGTCTTTTTTGAGAGAAAAACTTTCCTTTCAGCTATCTTGAATTCAATTTTAAGAGTGCTGTCTTTTTGCTCTTCAAATCTTGAAGGCAATTCATTGCTGATTTCTATCAAACGATCTTTCAGAGTCAATAGAATAATTCTCCCTAGTTAACTAGCGCGCGCTATTGATGCTTGAGAGTAACTATTAATTCTTTACTGGCGCACGCAATCAAACAGCATGTGTTTTTAACTTTAACATAATTTTAAATGGTAAAGAACTAAGCGTGCGCAAGTTTCATTAGATTCAGGAACAAGCCATATAAATTAAACCATGCACTCATAATTGAGGTTTGTGGAGGCGAATTATTGAGTCAAGATAAGATGAGTAGACGCAGTTACCTAAAGTATGCTGGTGCTGCAGTAGCTGTTGGCGCTTTAGCAGTAGCAGGTTATAGCGCATACAATAACTGGGGGAAACCTGTCACCCCTAGTCCAGCAGGTTCTAAGAAGAAGGTGAAGATTGGTGGAACTAAACCTTTCACTGGACAAGACGCTGTCTTTGGAATTAATGAGTCTAATGGATCCAAACTCTGGGCTAAAATGGTTAATGAGGCTGGAGGAATCAAAGCTGGAGACGGCAACACATACGAAATAGAACTCGTTCTTTATAATGATGAACAGAAACCCGAGAACGTACCACGTCTATATGAGAAACTGATCAACGAGGAAAAAGTTGACTTCTTACTCGGCCCGGTTTGGGGGCCACTTGGGATGGCAACTGTTCCAGTAGTCGAGAAATACAAAAAGTTTGAAGTCTATGGAACATGCTCATTCGACCCATTGGCTTACCAAGATTGGAAGTACATCGTTCACGTAATAACAAATGGACCAGGATACATGACGACTATAGAAGACATGATCATGGAGAGAGTATGGCCGAATGATCCTGAAGCAAAAAATATTGCGATAGTTCATGGAGATGATATGTTCGCCAAAACAGTAGGTGTAGCAGGCTCAGCGTATGCGAAAGAGAAAGGATTCAATGTTCTACTGACTGAGTCATATAATACAGCTACGCTGACTGACTTTACACCACTCCTTTCTAAGATAAAGAATGCCCAACCCTCTATAGTCCTGAGTGCAGCCGCCTATGCCCCAGCAATCTTAATGGTCAAACAAATGGTTGAGCTTGACCTTAATCTGAAACTACTATGGGCTGGAAC
>MEZD01000031.1:19731-22787 GCA_001775955.1 Candidatus Bathyarchaeota archaeon RBG_13_38_9
ATCTAAAGATCCTTTGAACTCTGATGAGGTAAGGAAGAGTGCTGGTGAGATGGATATGACAACCTTCTATGGCAAATTCAATGTGGACCCAGTTACAGGCTGGCAGATAGGCCACAAGATGGGTGTAATACAGTGGCGTAACGGCGAGAAAATTGTTACTTGGCCAATGGAAGCAAATCCACAACAACTAGTCTACCCTATGAAGAAATGGAAAGAACGATAGACTACAACCCACTCCTTTCTTTCTCTTATTTTCGAAATAGACATCATGAACAGCGCAGGTTCTTTCAGCAGTTTAGAACTTTTAAAGTGTATTCGCATTAACGTGCATCGGGCGCGCATCTAAACGCGTACACTTCAGTCATTATTCTATTTTGACTATTAATGGTGTAACTTTTTCTTCTGTGATTATTAGTAGGCCAACAGTCGCTTTCATGAGTAATTTGGGTAAAGGATCGTTTACACTTCCAGGATTTATGAATAGAACGTTATTTTCATTTTTTATGAATTGTTTGTGGGTATGTCCGAAAACAAGTATATTTAGATCTTTTTCTTTTGCGATTCTTTTCATCTTATCCATTCCATATAACGCGTCTGGATTATGGATTATGCCAGTTTTTCTTCCACGAAATTCTATTGAGTTGAATTCAGGTAATTTTGTCTTTACATCGGGCGGATCCATATTTCCATGAACCGCGAGAACTGGAGCTATCTGTTCCAGTTCGTTTATCACACTTATCTGGATTATGTCACCTGCATGAATTATCAAGTCGGCATCCTTGAAGATCTCGAATACCTTGCTCGGGATCTTTTTTGCTCTTGATGGAATATGTGTATCAGAAATTAAGCCGACAATTGTCATTCCAGGTTTTTTCTCGACATCAAATTTTTCGTCCAGCACTTCAACATCGACTCTCGAGTATTGAAATAGAGATATTGCTGATAGAATAATCAAAATAATCGGTAATGTTTTGAAAAGTTATCTCAATCTATGACACGGTTCTTTTCTTGTGCTCCGTAAAGCGCGCGCTATCTTTCGCGCGTTCTAATAAAAAATTTAAGGAACAACAAAAATATTGACCTTTGATATCTTGCAGCCTACAGAGAAGAGTCTCTTCCATTATGGACGAAGGTACCAGATTCTCATTGACCCCCTTTTGAAAGAGGAACGAAATAACATAATCGATATGGTGCCCGAAGGTTCAATAGTTTTGGATGCAGGTTGTGGCACAGGGAAATTGTGTTTTTTGCTAAAGCAAAGGAAGAACTGTAAAGTGGTCGGTATAGATTCATCTCTTAAGATGATAGTGTTTGCTCAAAGAAAGAATCCTTACGATGATGTTGTCTTTTTGCATCGAAATGTTGGAAACATTTCTGATTACAAAGATAATTATTTTGACTTTACAGTCATGTGCATGGTAATACATGAACTTCCATTGGATAAACAGGTTGAGGCTATGTATGAATTGATGCGACTTGGGAGGAAGAATATAATTGTAGACAACAATTTTCCTTTACCAAAAAACATACGTGGGCTCATTGGAAGAATGATTGAGGCGACGTATGGAAGGGATCATAAGGACAATTTCAAGTCGTTTCTTGCAGCAGGCGGTATTGTTGGAATTTTAGAAAAGATAGGATTTCAATCTAAAATAACATATAGATTGGTTTTTAATGATGACTGTCGACTGCTTATTGAATTAGTCTCATAAATATAATCCTCGAAAAAAAAAAAGTTGGTTTTAATCGCGCGCCCTCACAGCATTCTAATTCAGACTGATAGGATTACTGTAAAACGTAAAGCGCTCCGATCCTTTGAAGATACTAAGAAGACCTTATTTCTTCTTTTCCTTCTTCTTCGCCGTTTTCTTTGCCATCTTCTTCACTGACTTTTTCTTTGGTGTTCCACAATGACCACATGTCATGTGATAACTACCTCGTATTGATATATTTCGGCAATAGTCTATAACATTTTGCTTTATCATATTAGATACAGTGAGCGGTAACAAAATAGCAAATTAACGTACTATTATCATCTAGAAAGTTGTTCCTGTGATCACATCATTCTAGAGACGAATAAATACGATCATTAACAAAACATATTCTTATTTACCCTTGATTGTGGGATCCATAATGGTGTGATGGATGTCCAAGAATAGTTCTCAATTACTTAATACCCTGCAATTAGCAGCTGTCTCCGGCATTATTGGGCCTATTATTTTCGCAGTTGTGGTTTTTGTCCTTGGTCAACTTAGACCTAACTATAATCATTTTACACAGACAATGAGTGAGCTCGGCGAGGTTGGTGGCCAAAATGCTATGGTAATGAATATTGCTGGATTAGGTCTATTAGGGATAGATTGGGGACCCATTTTGCTCCTCATGTGGAAAACGTTTTGATTAAACACGCACTAAATAATCTATTTTAGTTGTAATTTCTTCTGGTGCGCACGCTAAAGCGCGCACTAAAAATAAAGCAATTATTTGATGCAATATTTTTCCAAATTAATTTATCATATGTCACTGATTTATATTCAGACTAATGGATATGAATCTCTATGTTGTTGGGAATCATTTAGTTTCTTCTGGCTTGAATGTTTTTCTCAATAGGTCTGGTCTTGATGGAGAGAATACTTCTATTGCAACATATTCCTCTTTACTAGTGATTTTGAGTGAGTGGGGTATATTCGGTGGTATGGTGAAGGAATGATCTTTTCTGATGGCATATGTCTCATCGCCTATTCTGAATGTTCCTTCCCCTTTCAGGCAGTATCCTAGGTGTTCATGTGGATGCTTGTGTTCGGGTAGGGTAGCTCCAGGTTGAGCTATTAAATATATCATAGTCATATTACTCCCATTTCCTACAACGCGCACTTTGAAGTTTGGATGAATTTCAAAGAAATCAATTTTTGTAGTATCTGTCGTAGCATTCGCTTTATTGTCTGTTCTTCTGAATACGCTTTCTCTATCCTGACTAACCAACTTTCAACACTTCAAGATTCATTGTTTTTTATCGTTTTTATTTGTGTGTGTGCTCACCAGCTATGGTTCTCTCT
>MEZD01000031.1:22797-23538 GCA_001775955.1 Candidatus Bathyarchaeota archaeon RBG_13_38_9
GTCGAGCCTTGAATCGGCACGCGCTGTCCAAAGTCTTTTATGCATTCGTCCGTGCACATACGAAGTGGTCAGAAATGTCTGTAATAGACACTTCACAAATCAGTCTCTGGCGCACCCATCTCACTGTCGACGTTCGTGTTGTGGGGAGTGGAGAGAGGATGACCATGCTGTATTCCATTACTCATCCAGGGCCACCGATTCCAGCACACAAACATCCTAATGAACAGATTGTATACTGCCTTCAGGGAGAGGCCACATACAAACTAGGTGACAAGACGATGTTCGTTAAGAAAGATTACACCCTCCTCATACCGCCAAATATGCCACATTCCCTAACGGTTTCTAGCAAAGAAGATTACGTTGCGATAGAAGTCTTCTCGCCCATAAGGCCAGACCTAATCAGAAAGGAATTCACTCCAGAGAAACTCAAAGAATAGAGCTCGCGCGTAGACCATATCTAACCAAACGAATCCGCTGTACGCACGCAAAACACAACCATTGATCAAGCCAATATTTTTCAAGCTCCTAACCCTGTGTCGTGTTGTAAAGTTTTTGGATGAATGGGTCCCGCGTTTATGTGTCGGGTTTGATGTGTGTGTGCCCTAGCTGGTGAGGGGGATATAGGTAGAAAGTGGTTTTAGCTGGGCACGTTGAGGTGCCTGTTTCCGACGTTGAACTTTGACGTTGAAGTCATGTTTTTGGTGTTGGGTTCTACGTTGAGGTTTTCTCAGCTCAAATTGT
>MEZD01000031.1:23695-23837 GCA_001775955.1 Candidatus Bathyarchaeota archaeon RBG_13_38_9
TTCCACTAACACTATTCTTGATAATTGTGATTGTATGTACTGTATCCTTCCTGCCAGTCCAAGAAGCTAGAGCTTCGGTAGAGCTGGCCTACGATGATGGTACTGCCGACTCAGGGTCCGGGACGGTTTTTTCGGGGGTCAG
>MEZD01000031.1:23950-24164 GCA_001775955.1 Candidatus Bathyarchaeota archaeon RBG_13_38_9
AGTTGACCCCACCGATTCCAGTAACCACCACGTCCGCCGCCCCCACATTCCAGGATGTTGATGTCTGGGCCCGCGGCATCATAGTGACCGGTGATTTCTGGGTTGTGACTGAAAAGGTGGGGGCAGGAAGCAATACTGGTATAGATATAGCGGGCAACTATCCACGATCGTTCGGGGGCAGCTCGCTTGCAGCCTTGACCGATCAATTTTCTTC
>MEZD01000031.1:24372-24491 GCA_001775955.1 Candidatus Bathyarchaeota archaeon RBG_13_38_9
ACGAATGTCACTGTTAGTACCGAATTCACAGTAGACATCTGGATACGTGATCTACCTGCTGATATGATCTCCTTTTCATTCGTTGTTAACTGGGATCCCACTTTAATGGAGTACGTCAG
>MEZD01000031.1:24680-24831 GCA_001775955.1 Candidatus Bathyarchaeota archaeon RBG_13_38_9
AGCAGCTATTCCGCATGATAGAGGAGCAGCAACTCTGAACCAGATTGAACCTGCACCAGTCGGTGGAGTGGTTACCGCAGTAAACAAGCTTGCGATAGTTGCACCCTACCTGGTACTGGCTGGAATAGTCGCGGTTGCATCAGCAATCTAC
>MEZD01000031.1:24858-43193 GCA_001775955.1 Candidatus Bathyarchaeota archaeon RBG_13_38_9
TCTCCTTTTTTTCCAAAATTCTTAAATTATTTTTTCTTGTGTGTGTGCCCTAGCTGGTGAGAGCATCCAAAATTGAACGATTTTACTTTCCTTTTCTTTATTAATTCGAGATTAACATGGATTCTGACATTAAATTACTTGTGACAGCATGATCTCATTTCTTCAATATCACAGAAAGTTTTGAAAAACGTATTTATATGAATCTCTAACTCTTTTTTTCCTCTCTTCGTTAGAGAGTATCGTTTATTTTCATCTACTGAAAGTAAACCCTTATCTTTTAAGTCCTTTAGGACGGGATAGATTGTTCCTGGACTTGGTTTACTGCCTTTTCTTTTTTCCAATTCTAGAGCCATTTCTGCTCCTGTCATGTTTTTTTTATTAACTAACCACATTATGATGAAAGACAGAAAACCCTTCATCTCACATTGGGTCATGTATTACTATATCGGATAATCGATATTTAACGTTTCAGACATTTGAATCGAGTATCGAATTACCGATTAATTTATATAGAAATCGGATATCCAATATCGGACATCCAATATCTCGGTAGGAGGTGAGATAATGTGCTGTGAAACACATTATGGAAGAAATTTCCTAACCAAAGAAGAAAAAATAGAGAAACTAAAGGAGTATAAAGACTGGTTGGACAACGAAAGTAAAGGCGTCGAAGAAGCAATCGAAAAAATAAAAGGAGCCAGTTAAACCTGAACAATATTATTCCCTTTTTTCCTCCTTTTTAGAATCCGATGAAAATCCACGTTTTTTGTGAGCATATCAAATTTCTACCGTAAAATCTTATCAGTAACATAATGCTATGAAGCTTGGTTCAGCGGGTGGAGTCCTCCCTCCGTTCCGCTTTAGAAATCCCGGTTGGGAGGGGATTTAGCTTGAAAAATTTGAAAACAAAAAATGTCGCTGTTAGTATAATCGTTAGTGTTCTGTATGTTGTTTTGGTGTATGCTTTCGCCCCGATAAGTTTCCATCAAATCCAGATACGTATCGCTAATGCACTTATTGGACTGGTTCCACTTTTAGGATGGCCTGGAATATACGGGTTGACTCTAGGCGTTTTACTAGGTAATCTGTCAAGTCCACTTGGACCCATAGATCTTCTAAGCGTATTACCATCGTTTGTAGGTCTCATTGCGGTCTATAAACTGAGACAGGTCAGTGTTATTCTTGGACTGCAAATCTACAGTACTTTGATTTCAATATGGGTCGCCTTCATGTTGTATCTTGTTTTCAACCTTCCATATTTTGTTACATTCATCTACGTTTTTGTTGGCATTACAATTGCCACGACGGGTCTTGGCTATCTTCTGCATAGATCAGCCATTAGATTTGGATTCAAAGATTTACTGAAGGAGAGCGTAACATAATGAAAGCAGTCGTAATATTATCTGGAGGACCTGACAGCGTAACATTAGCGTACAAAGCAAAATCTCAAGGTCACCAACTCTACGCTATCACATTTGATTATGGTCAAATAGCTAAAAAGGAAATCATTTACGCAAAGATAATAGCTGAGAAGCTTGGAATGGAACAGAAGATTGTTGATTTATCATCGCTTAATGATGTTTTTGGATCCACTACGGCGTTGATGGATGAGAATATTCCTATGCCTTCCGAATTTGAACCGGAAATAATTGTTCCATTCAGAAATGCAATTTTTCTATCAGTTGCAGTTGCATATACTCAAGCAGTAGGTGCAAATAAAATTCTATATGGGGCTCAAGGATCCGATGCTCCATTCTACCCAGACTGTAGAAAGGAATTTTTTAAAGCGTTTCAAACTGCTGCCCGAAAAGGAACTGCCAGCCAGATAGAGATAGATGCACCTTTTCATAACATGAAGAAATCAGAGATAATAAAACTGGGAGCCAAGCTTGACGTACCGTATGAGAGTACATGGAGCTGTTATCTTAATAACGAAAGACAATGCGGAGTATGCGAATCCTGCAGGAACCGAAAAAAAGGGTTTAAAGAAGCAAACATTGTCGATCCAACGAAATATGAAGAGTAACGCCCATTTTCAGCTATGCTAGCTTGTGTTTTTTTTATGGCAACTGATTGTATTAGCGTGCGCTAGAATTCTTGAATTAACTAATAAACAAGCTAAAGAACTTGGAATGAGAAGTACACTTCAACATCTAAAGAAGAAAACGAAAGAGAATAAATCGTGATAGTAGCAAGGTGAGTTGGTTGGACGTACTAGAAGCGATTCAAAAGAGAAGAAGTATTAGAAAATTCAAGACAACACCATTAACCTCAGAACAGATTAACAATCTTCTAGAGGCGGCTCGATTAGCTCCCTCTGGATGCAATGTCCAACCATGGAGATTCATAATAGTCAAGGATACGCAATTGAAAACAAAGCTTTGTGAAGCATCCTTTGATCAACAATTCATCAAAGACGCCCCAATAGTAATAGTATGCTGTAGTGATTTACACTCGTGGAAAGAAAGTAAAGAGAAAACACAGGAATTGTTGAATAGACCCGATATTAATCTGGGAGAAAAATGTGAGAAAGCCCTTATGGAGAGAGTCGAGAAAGTAACAGCCGACTCAACACATGAACGAATACCATCAGCCATGCTTAACGTAGCAATAGCCATAGAACATATCGTATTAACAGCAGTTGAACTAGGCTTAGGATCCTGCTGGGTCAGACTCTTCGACGAGAAAAAAGTCAAGCAGATACTTAAATTACCAGAATATGTCTTTGCAGTAGCTCTTCTTCCAATCGGGATCCCAAATGAGGACCCCCCAACTCGACCTAGATTACCCTTACCAAAAATTATTTTGCAGGATAGCATTAAATCGGATTAGTGCACTACGCGCGCTTATGCCTCTTTCACTATCACTCATGTCTGTTCTTGATATAGAATCCACGTAGGATCTGTAGTTCGAGCTGGAATGTTATCCGCTACTGAGATTCGTTCTTATTTCAAATACTCTTCTTTGCATCGCACCACATGGAATCTCTAGCGGAAACATTACCATCTCGTCAATATCTCAATACACATGTCTGTAAAAAAATGATATAATCTAGATAACATGAGACAAGCGTACGCTAGCCCAAATCAGATTTAAAATATATTACATATCTCTGGCATATCAGAAGATTGAACTTCCATCATGGTATGATTGGGTTTAATAAAAGAAGAGGGATCCCACTACGGATCCGAAAATAATAAAAAAATAGTAGTCACTGTCTCGTTTTGATTTTGCTAACACGTTAGCAAATTCGTTATAATCAGTATTTTCTATGTTTCTGGAAACAATCCTTACAATACACTGGACGATCGCCTGACGGCTTGAACGGTACTTCAGCTTCTTTACCGCAATCGCTGCAGGTTATCTTGTGCATTTCTCTATCGCTCATTTAATCACCTCGCAATTTTCGGGAAAAACTTATTCGTTTCAGGATCCCATATATGGTTTTAGGTTTAATAATGGTTTCTTCCACATTGGGATAGTTTATCTAGTTCTTTTACGAGCTGGATTTAAGCATCGGATTATGCAGGATCGTTTATTTGGATTTCTCTATGGTACGTTTCTTTTTTATCCTCTGTTTCTTGATTTTTTGATTGTTTTTTTTAAGGTGAACCATTTCTTTGGAACTGTATGATTGTGTGGATCTTAGATTGTGATGACATCTTTCAAGTTCTAGTAGAAACGCTTCTGATGGTTTAGATTTTAACAAGCGATTCAGTTTAGTTATGATTGAATGTTCGCTGCGGAACATTAAACAGGTCTTATCGGGCGTGTAAGTTATGTGATGTTCCTGAATTACCCGGTAGGGTGTTCTACGTTTCTTCATCTAGCGGCATCTCATATTCGTCTGTAATAGCATTCTCGTTTCTATAGTAGAATATCCAGTGTTTAACGGTTAAACGTATAAAGTTCTTGTAGATTGCGAGCACTATTTTATCCTTTATTCTAGTAGCGTGTGTTAGCATACATTCGCGTAAGTCAATATTTTATAATTAATCATAAGGATACTGTAAGCATCATGTGCTAATTCATGTGTTAGCAAATACCGTAAATTGAATTTTGTTAATGATTTGAGTTGATAGAAAATCTTGCAGGCAGATATCCCTCTAAAAAAACTTAGGAATAGTAGGCTTTCAGTGAGTACTCTTTCCAGTCAGTTCTGGTGTGAAAAAGCGGTTGAGTTATCCTTGACTCATAAGGTTCCTGAGACAGAGGCTATGGCTAGGGGAAGAACACGTCATAAGGAACTTCATGAGGAAACTGCAGAATTAATACCAGTTAAAGTCGTCTCGATAGCCGATAGCATAGGTTTAGGTTTTCATAATATGTTAGTGGGCTTGATTCGCGTTAAAGAAAAAGGTCAAACTCGTGAATTGCCAGTTTTTGGATGGCTTTCCAAACTAAACATTCCTCTATTCGGACATATTGATGAATTGCTTGTAGAAGATGATAGAACAAAGGTTATTGATCATAAAACTAGGAAAAGTGATAGAATGCCTTCACATGCTCAGATTAGAGTTACTGAATTTCAAATAATGTCTTACTATGGTATATTGAAGACTATTCAGTCTGAGGCTTTTGATTTCAGAAGAATTTTGGAATGTTATAATCTGGATAGTAATAGCACATTTACTGATGAATTTCTTGATGAATTAGGTCCTAATGAGAAACCTCTTGAGAAGAACCTGTTAAAGCTCACCATCATGATTAATGAAGCCGCCAAAATTATTCCAGAATTATCGAAAAACCTTGAAATCTCATACGAAAATCAAGAGACAAAGAAACATATTGGCAAACATAATTTCAAATTTGATGCAGAAAGTTGGAAACGGGATATAGAATTTGCTTCTCAATATTGGCTTGGTGAAAGACCTGCAATGCTAGTAGGAGAAAGAAATAGGTGGAAATGCAACTTCTGTGCATTCAAATCAGGATCTATCTGCCCCAAATGGACAGAATGAAGCAACAATAACATTCTATAGTGCGCACCAAAAGAAAATTCACCGTAAGTGACATAATCACGGCTTTTATGTCCCCTATGATGACATAATATCACAAGCTCTTCTCGAGGACGGCCATATGAGTGAAAACTTCTATCAGAGAATTCTAGTTTGGTGGCGTGCTTTCCGTTACCATTTCGTGCCTCCAAGTATTTTCCCGGCAACACTTGGCGCCACCATCAGCTGGGCTGTTAATCAAACCTTTAACCCTATCATATTCTTCCTTGTCCTATTTGCAGTAGTCATCAACCACCTCGCCCTCAACATGACAGACGACTACTACGATTACAAACACTCAGTAGACCAACTCAAATCCGGAGAAAAAAACCCCTACACAGGTGGAAGCGGAACACTAAGCAGCAAACAAATACAACCCCAACACATGCGAACAGCCTTCACACTATGCTACACAATCACAATCATAATCGGAATATACCTCACCATAAAAATCGGCTGGCCCATTCTAGCCTTCGGACTCATCGGCATCTTCTGCTCCCTCTTCTACACCATGCCCCCAATACAAATCTCACACCACGGAATAGGCGAACTCACCCAACTCATAAACTTCGGAACCATTATAGGCCTAGGCTCCTACTACACCCAAGCCCAAACAATATCCCTGGAAGTTTTCCTCGCAACCCTACCCCTAGGAATCATGCTGTTTTCCATGATAACAATAAACGAGATCCCAGACTACCAAACAGACAAACAAGCAGGAAAACTAACCCTCATCGCCAGATACGGCAAAAAAACAGGAGTAAAAATCTACATCCTAAGCTGGATCATCACATACACACTAATCATCATCGCCTCAACACTCCAACTAATCACCCCGATATCTCTAATCTCACTCGCCTCAATACCGCTAGTCTATAGATCAATCAAACAACTCAAACAACATTACGACAATCCCATAGAGATGGCCCCAGCAAATCTAGACATGATCAAAGCCCACAGCATAACCAGCCTAGGACTCATAGCAGCCTATGCAATACAAAGCCTCATCAACGGAGCAAACAATCAACAATTAGCCATCATTCTAATTTTATTGGCCATATTCTACATTCCAGCAGTATTCCCTCTGCTGAAAAAACAGTAGCATACAAGTACCCAAAATGAAATATGAGACGCGTACTAGGTTACGTGAGGAAGTGAAGTACCCAGTGATCGAAAAAATAGTTGAGCACATGTTAACTGGAATGAGTGACGAAGAAAAACAATCAATGATAATGAACATAATGCCCAAAGTCATGGAGCACATCAACTTTTCAGAAATGATGCCCCATATGATGCCTGAAATAATGGAAAACTGCATGAACAACATGAAACCAGAAGACAAAACGAAGGTCATGCAAGAAGTAATGCCAATGATGATGGATAAATGCCTAAGCTCAATGACTAAACAAGAAAGAGAAAAAATATTCACATTCTACCATACAATGCTAAAAGAAATGGAAGAAAAATTCCTCTAACCTCATCATACCCTGTAACTATTTTCAAAGTTAACACCACAGTGGAACTCATTGACCGAACCAAACCAATTCGAAGTTGCAACCTTGGGTGGCGGTTGTTTCTGGTGTCTGGAAGCCATCTATAATGAATTAAAAGGCATAATCAAAGTAGAATCAGGCTACGCAGGCGGTATAGTTCCAAACCCAACATATAACCACGTCTGTACAGGCACAACCGGACATGCAGAAGTTATTCAAATAACCTACAATCCCAACATCATCATCTTCAAAGAAATTTTGCAGATCTTCTTTACAATGCATGATCCAACCACCCTCAACCGTCAAGGCAACGATGTAGGAACACAATACCGCTCAATAATACTCTACCACAACCAAAACCAAAAACAGACAACAGAACAAATCATCAACGAAATCACACAAGAAAAAATCTGGAACAATCCAATCGTTACACAAATTGAACCTTACCAGAGATTCTACAAAGCCGAAGACGATCACCAAGAATACTACAAAAAGAATCCCGAACAATATTACTGTAAGATAATCATAGCACCTAAAATCGCAAAACTACGAAAACAATACTTTGAAAAATTGAAAAAGGAATGAAAAGAATAAGCAGAGAATTACTATTTCGTGAGAGTTGTTTTCATTAATCCGTTTATTTTGGTTAACGCTTTTACCGTAATAGCAGCAGCAGAGAGTGTAACGGTTAAAGCTAGCATAGTCACTCCAACAGTATTCATCACTGCTGAATTGGACACTACTTCAATAATAGTCAATAATCCACCCAAGACACCACAAACAAGCTACTTTATTTATTTTAATCAAGACACTTTGAACCATACGAGGCGATGAGATGTGGATGATATAGGAATTGTCTCTTACGGCCATACAAAATATGGCATCTTATCAGAAAACACGGCAGACCTCTTGAATAATGTAATCAGTGATTGTCTAAAAAATGTTGACAAAGGAATATCACCCAAAAATATAGGAATGGTCATTGTAAGCTGTGCCGATAATCAATTTTCAAATCAGGCTCAAACAGGAGCACTTGCCCTAAGATATCTTGAAAATTATGATGCTGAAGCTTTTCGAGTGGAAGCAGCATGCGCCAGTGGCAGTATGGCTACATACTTGGCAAGAAAAATGTTGGCAGCTGAATATGTAGACAACGTCCTTGTTGTCGGGTTTGAGAAGATGAGCAGACTCTCAACTGAAACCGCCACATCTGTTCTGATAAGAGGAGGCTCCCCTGAAGAAAATCAGATGGGAATAACCCAGCCAGCAGCTTATGCAATGATGGCCCAGATGTATATGAATAAATTTGGAGCTACCGAGGAGGATTTTGCAGCAGTTTCAGTGAAAAATCATGTTAACGCTTTAAGAAATCCTTGGGCTCAATTTCATAGGAAAATAGGTATTGAAGATGTTAAGAACTCCCGTTTAATCGCTTCACCGATACGTCTTCTGCATTGTAGTCCAATAAGTGATGGTGCAGCAGCTATTCTACTGAGTAGAAAACCTAAACAATTCACAGACACACCTGTGTACATCAAAGGAATGGGTTTAGCCCATGACACGTTAGGGGTCTTTGAACGCGACGATCCCACTTCTGTAGTTTCAAGCAGGAAAGCTGCATCAAAAGCCTACAAAGAAGCAGATACAAATCCAAAAGATATTGATGCAGCCGAGATTCATGACGCATTTACTCCCATAGAATTAATGATCTATGAGGATCTTGGATTTGCTGAAAAGGGAAAAGGAATAAATCTAATCAGAGAAGGTAAAGTCAATTTTGATGGAGACCTCCCGATAAATGTAAGTGGTGGACTCAAAGGAAAAGGGCATCCTATCGGGGCGACAGGAATTGGAATGATGGTAGAAATGTACCTTCAACTTCGTGGGGAAGCGGATGAAAGACAACTCTCTAATTTGAATTCCGTTCTACTCGAAAATCATGGTGGCACAGGCGCAACATCCATCGTCACTATTCTGGAGCGATAGATATGGCTAAGTTAATCTCATTCTCGTTAGTTGCCATTGTTCCACCTCCATTTAAGGCAGAATATATTGTAGGGATAGCTGAGGACGATCATGGAAAAAGAATTCCAATCAGAATAGATAGAGAACATCTTGATATTTTGAAAATTGGCCTAACTGGTACCCTGGAGAAAAAACAGACTGATCTCGGTGAATTCACATATTTTCTACCAAAAATCGAAAAGAGTTCAGAAAATAAAGTTGCATTGATAACTGGATCTACCCGCGGTATTGGTAAAGCCATCGCTATTGAACTGGCTAAAAAGGGCTATGATATTGCACTAAATGATTTGGAACTTCCTGATGAAGGAAAAGAAATAATCAAAACTATAGATGAAATGGGAAGAGCTTCAATATTCGTTAAAGCCAATGTCGCAGATTATAATGAAGTAGAGAAAATGATTAACGAGATTTTAACCAAGTTCAAACGAATAGATGTTCTGGTTAATAATGCAGGAATAAACATCGACAAACTCGTAATAAATATGAGCCCCCAAGATTGGCAGCGAGTAATCGATGTGAACCTCACAGGCGTTTTCAATTGTACCAAAGCAGTCATTCCGAATATGATCAAGATTGGAGGGGGAAAAATAATTAATATGAGTTCTCAAGGCGCTCTTAATGGACCAGTTGGCCAAGCTAACTATGCTGCATCCAAGGGTGGCATCGTATCATTTACAAAAGTCATCGCCAGAGAGTATGCACAATACAAAATATTATGTAATGCAATAGCTCCAGGATGCATTGAGACTAGAATGACAGATTCAATGCCACCTGGCATGCTCAGAGAAAGAGTTTCAGAAATTCCTCTTGGGAGAAGAGGAAAGCCAAAGGAAGTTGCAGAACTAGTAACATTTCTAGCAGATCAATCTGATTACATCACTGGTCAGTTGATCTTGATAAACGCTGGTGAATACATCTAGAATAATATTTCAATTATGCAAAAGATCGACTTGCTATTGATCTTCTCTTTCATCATGTGATCTTTTTTTATGCAAAATTTCTAATACACGTTTTTCCAGTCTAAACGCTTCATCATCTAAGGCCTTAACGAATTCTCGATGACCCTCATCATTAATTAATGCTATATTGGCTTGTACAAGGGCATCTCTCCGCCAGTTAAAGTGATGATCCTCAATTTTGTATCCTTTACTCACCAACAAATTCAATCGATCAACTGGATTTCCCATAACAATAATTCCTCAGATAACATCAAGAAATTTTCAAAGATGAATCTGCTAACAACGGCACGCGCTATAACAGGATCATTCTAGAGGACGTTTGAAATAAAATACTATTTCCAATGCACCTATTGTATCTGAGGCGCTTACCAGTTCCCAGCCGTCAAGACCCATTTTCGCCATATAGGTTGCAGCAGCATCTCTTACATCATCAGCGGCAGTAAGTTCTGGGGAGATATCTACAGTATTTTTTCCATCAGTTTTGTAAAAGACAGCTTTGGCTTTTACTGGGTCCTGACCATGAAGAGATAATCGGCAATATTCCCATTTCTGCATATACTTTCACCAGTCATATTCTTTGTCTACTGAGTTTAATATATTATCTTTCTAACTTCATATCAGAGTTAGATAAGAAAAACTATCAATTTAGAATTATATTTTTGCTAAGATCAATGAAAGCTCATAGATCGCAAAAAGTATCAGTAATGCTCCCACCAGCCTCATTAGATAAATTCTGGTATTATGCTTTTCAATACCAAATCCTACCTTAGACTTTGATAGAAGAAATCCCATAATTACAGCAAAAAGTCCGGTAGTGGCCATAAGTCCTGTAGTAATTTGCACTGAGATGCCGAAAGCGTAGAACATTAATGCATAACCAAAAAATTGTAGGAATATTACAATTGATAGTGGAACGATTGCACTCTTCCAATCTTTAACAAGGCACGTCCGTTCTTTTTCATGAAATATTAGTGGAGTAAGAGCAACTAAAACAGCAAACCACACAAATTGACGCCAAATAAGGAAATTAAAATTTGAAACAAAACCTAACGCTGGTTTCACAACCACATTTCCAGAAGCATAGAGTAAAGCCACCATCAGAAAAATCCAGAGCGCTTTATTCTTTGGTGATATTAGCTGTCTAATTTTTATTTTTTCATCCCATGAGGTCATAACAGCTCCAATTATGGCAATTAGGATCCAAAAAGTTACAATTGGACCATAGTATTCTCCGAGAAATATGAAGCTTAGAGGTATGACAAAAATCGATTGTATGCTGACTATAGGTGCGGCAGATGAAGCATCATATTTTGTCAACCCGTAATACATGAGTAGATAAGCTAGGATTGATGTTCCGCCGGATATCAGAGCATATGGTACTATTTCAATTGGAGGTAAAAAAATCTGTTCTGGGACAATTATGAATGATAAGAGTGGAAACATGAATATGATCAATAAACCTTGCAGATAAATTAATGAAACAAAATTCTTCATCTTACTTGAAAGTACATATTTCACTGTAAAAGTGAAAATTGACCAGAGAAAAGACGATATTACAACGTAGTAGACAATTAACTCCATTTAAGTCACAAAGTTCACTGATGAGGTCTTCTACCGTTGCATTAACCTAGTTATATGCCTAATGATTTATTCCGAAACTAGCTAGTACAGATTCGTATCGCTCTTTACCTTATAGGCACTATTACTCACGCAAGGTTGTGTTCAAATTGAATAATCGCATCATGGGAGCTATTGAAGCGTTAGAATATATGCGTCGATTCGTTGAAAGCCTACATGGTGACGTAATTATCAGAGAGAGAATTCTACGAGAAGTGAACCTATTGATCAGACTTCTATTGACCAGAAGATTTGCGGAATATGAAACCCGTATCTCCAGATATGACAAACATCGAACTTGTCAATCACAAACTCAACTTAACGGTATTTGGAACTCGCTCTAATCCATAGCTAAAATTGATGAATCTTAAATTATAATATTATTAAGAAATCATCTATAGACATACGTAATAATATTGAAGAAAAAATCTTTGCTAAGGTCGCGTATCTGTAATGAAACAAGCCACAATAATATATGACTCTAAAACTGGAAATACGGAAAAAGTGGCACTTGCAATAAGAGACGGATTGCAAAAAGGCGGACTGGAAGTATTAGTAGAAAAAGTTGAGAATGCTCATCATATCGACTTTTTCGATTACGATCTAATCTGTATCGGCTCCCCTTCATACATGTGGCATCCAATTGATTCAATAAATAATTTTCTAACTAAGAAACATGAAGACTATCGAAGCAAAGGGCTAATCAAACTTGATTCCCCAAAAGTCTCAGGAAAACACGCATTAGCCTTCTGTACTTATTCTGGCCCTCATACAGGAATAGCCGAAGCTACTCCAGTCTGTAAAATCATTGGACAGTTCTTCGATCATTTAGGCTTTAACATAGTCGGTGAATGGTGTATCCTGGGAGAGTTACACGTTTCTGAAGAGATAAGCACGAAAGGAAGAATGGGAGATATACGAGGAAGACCAAATCTAAAAGATCTCGAAAAAGTTAGGGATGATTCTGAGAAACTTGCCAGTAGTCTTAATTAACTTGTACGGGTTTAATTAGGGAAGTTATCTCCAGTTTTACTGCTGAACCTGAATTTCTATAGTCCAAGAATCGAGGCCAGCTGCCCATATGTCAAGATAATAATCTCCTGGGCCATCATAAACGTAGCTGACTTCAGTTCCCGATTGATCATAAGTGATAATTTGACCCGAAGGTGCGACAGTGATAGCGAAACCAGGATGCGTATTCTCTGCCTCTACAGAATATTTTATTCTCCAGACATCTTTTGAAATATGGAATTTCTCTGTAGTTGTGGGCTCAGTACCATAGAATATCCTCACCGTCACCCAATTCTCGGTCGCATTAGTTGGCGATTCTTCTCCATTAGTAGGTGTAATTACCATTTGTGTAGTTGTTTCAACCTGGGCTTTTGGAGCAACGAAATATCCAGACAATACTCCCGCAAGAAAAACAACAACCAATAGACCAATGATTTTCATAGGAGGTCTTCGTTTAGGTTGGCTTATTTGAGCAGTCTTTACCTTTTTTACAGTTGGACTTTGGGATACTGTCGATTTTCCACAGAATGGGCAAAGATCGGCAGTATTGTGGATCTGCTTTCCACAATGTTTACAATATTTATCTTGCTCGTTCTGGGCCATATCGCTTCACGATAAGATGCTTTTACTTCGATAAATGAGTTTTTAATATTGAATTGATGACACACTCTACTAGTGTGTTCTGTCACATTTTGTACAATATGTTATATCCACTCCAATCTGTTCTCCACAAGATATGCAATATTTCACGGTTCGCAGCAGGCATCATAATCTAAGTTTTCGGCGGATCGAAGAATAGCATATTGTACGCGTCTACCGCGTGCTTTATCGCATCTTTTCTTTTTCCTTGACCAATCATAGATATCGCTGAATCATATTCCTGTTTTGCAGATGATAGTTTAGGATTATCAGGTGAAACCTCTATGAGTTGATCTGCCAAGAGGAGCATTTCATCTAGATATGTGTAGTTTAAGTATTGAAGATTCTCGTAATATTCCATCCTGTCTTGGTCACCTTCGAACGGGTTTTTCTTTCTGGAAAGTTCAGCTACTCTACGACTAGTATCATTGATTGTGGAGAGTATTCTTTGAAGGTTGAATCTTGATACTGGTGTCGGGTATACTGCCCGTATTTTTCTGTGGTAGAAGAATCTGTAAATGGTTTGTATTCCTGAGCATAGGCCTCTACCTGTTCCACCTGCTACAGCAATTCCTAATCCATATTTTCCATTTACATCAGCAATCTTAGCTGTGTCCATGAAATCTTTAGCTAGACCACTTATGCTTCCCCAATAGACTGGCGCACCTATTATGTAACCTTCGGCTTCCACCCATAATTGGTCCAATTCTTCCGGTAGCTTTGTCTTCTCAGACCAGCTTTGTAACGGATAATCTATAAGATACACCTTCTTCGCTTCTGAACCAGCCTTTTCGACGCCTTCAAGACATTTAGTGATCAATTGGTCAGTAACTTTTCCTTTACGAGGACTACCTACTATTCCAAGAATCATATTCAACACAACTATGCTGTGTAGAATAAGTAATTCATATTAGAATTTGACTATTGATAGTAAAATATTTAGATTTTAATGATTGCTACTGATTCGTTACTGCAAACTTTTTAACAAGCTCATCTGCCCAGCGTGCGCAATATTTTCACTGATGTCAATGATTTTTATTCTATTTCTTAAAAACTACCTTTGACAGTTATGATGATTAACGACCACAAGATTCTTTCCAAATATCTCAGACAAAGAGATTACATTGTTTATCCTGACGAATTAAAGTGTGGATACATTGGTACTCCAAATTATCCCCATCGATGGGTAGATGTAGTAGCTTATAGGAATACAAAATTCTATGCTTTCGAGTATAAGAGTTCTGGCGATCCTATTAGTGGAGCATTAAAACAAATCGAGAATTATCGGTACACATTCGATTATGTTGTTTTAGTAGTGGAAGTACCGAGAAAAGGTAGAACAGGTATTTCACTAAATTCTAAACGAGGTAAAAAGATCTATCAGATTATTAGTTTGGGATCAGGCATCTGGACATTATCTTGGAATAAATCGAAAAGAAGATTCATAATAAAAGAGATTACAAAACCGATACTTCAAAATCCTAATTCAACAAACAGAAAAACTATTGAGAGGATATTCAAGAACCATTCATGGAGAGACAAAATGATAGAAGCTGGATTCAATCCCAAACAGAAACTCATAGATCAATTTATTTCTGTTTTAAACTAATGCAAATACATCTCTACAATAAGATTATTTATTCTATTTACTGATAAACATCTAGTGATGACTAAACTGTTTTGCAGAATCCAGTTTCTGATAGATGTTTGAGAGGATAATGATAATCTAGACATAGATATACATCATAGCCCAGATTCTTGACTTTTGAACCCCCACATTTTGGGCAGCTTATTTCATGATTGCATATATGACAATGATGCCATTCTATCAATCGCATTAAAATCAGACATACTAATGAATCTCTTTCGTAGGACACTGTTAAAGAACAAAGTTCCCTAATGTAACCATATCATTCATGAACAGTTTGAAGATTATCCAAAAATTATTCCCGAAAATAGTATCGGCAATAATAGTGCACTGATCATTATCAAACCTAAAATTACTAGCTTCATTTTACTTCTCAATTTATCTTCACCTTTGATATCCAGCTCATAATTAATGTTTCAATTAATGACATCATATAGATTTGACTAATCAAGTACATGCGTCTGCTCTGAGAGTACTAATTCTATCTCAAAGATCTTGGACCATAGTTTTCCTGTAACGAAAAGACGATCATTCTCAGGGTCATATGCAATACCATTCGGCATAGAGGTTGGATTATTATTTTCTATGTTTGAAAGTTCAGTGACATCTATCCATCCAGTTACTTGGCCTGTTGTTGGAGAGATTAGTGCAATGAGATTAGTCTGCCAAACATTAGCGTAGATCTCACCTTTGACATATTCTAATTCGTTGAGATTTTTAACCGGGCCTTCTTTGCTGAATATCTGTATCTGATGGTCCTCCTCAAATGTTTCAGGATCTATGAAATGTAATGTGGAGGTTCCATCACTCATGATCAAGTGTTCACCATCAAAAGTGATTCCCCATCCTTCGCTTGGATAATGGAATTCATGGATTTTATGAAAATCATCTTTATCATAGACAAATCCGACATTGTTTTTCCATGTTAATTGAATTATCTTGTTTTGATAGACGGTTATGCCTTCACCAAAGTATTGATCAGATAGATTTCGAACTTTTAGGATAGTTCCAGTTTCCAGTTGTATTTTTCGTAATGAAGAGTGCCCATAGAGACCTGTACCCTCGTATAGTTGGTTGTTTTCGAATACTAATCCTTGTGTAAACGCATTCCGGTCGTGAGGATATTTGTTAATTATTTCGCACTTGTATACAGGAACGTGTTGAATGTTCGAAGTTGTTGTAACCTTGAATTCAACATGGTTTGCATTAGAAAAGAATAGGGATAAAGCCAGCAATGCTGTGATGCCTATCAATATTAAGAGAAGTTGAGTTGAACTCTTTCTAACATTATTCCTAGGATGATTCATTATATGGCTCCATGAATATATTTTAAAAAAAGGTATTGGTTATTACAATTTATCTCAAATTTAATAATTAACGAGAATAGATAAGAATAACACTCGTTTAAAATACAGGCACTAAAAGAAATTTATCAATGATTTACTCGCTTTTTTAACATTAGAGCTTGTCTATAATGATTATTTCTTGGCATATCCTGTGATTTGTCGTATAAGTTCCATAGAGTATGCTCTTGAACAGTTACTTTCCTTCTCCAACCTCTGAGTGGCGTATTACAATTTCGGCAAATACGTCTATCTTCATCATTAGCGATGAAACATCGGGGACATTTTATTTTTCTTTGATAAGACATGTCAGATTAACACGCTAATGTTTAGTTCAGAATTATTCTAAAATTCGTTTGAGAGACATTTAAGCATGGCCACATATTTGTAACACATTTGATTCATAGATGATACAATTTCTTCACTTCATCGATTATCAGTATCATGCATTACATTCCCATCATATGCTCGTTTTTGAGATGCGTTAAAGGCATGTTTTTATTATGTAAGCTTCGAATGGATGCAACATTAAATAATTGGTAACAGGAAGCAAAGATTGTCCAACAAATTCTCTTTGAGTTCTTCAATCGTACTTAGAGCTGAACCTCAGTATTACAATACCTATGTCGCGTTCGATTATAGGAGAGTTAGAACCGAATTCCTGTCAGAGAATGAATTTAAAACTCTAGAGTATATCCGTGATAAAGCTGCTAACGTAACTGAGATCATTAAGCAAACCGGTATGAAAGAAAGTGATTGCACAAAATTTCTGAAAAGCATGATAAAAATCAATTATGTGCAATCAAATTCGGAAAAGTTCAAAACCAAAACCTCGACTAAAATAAAGTATGACTCTGCGCTATATGAAAAATTTCCAATACCCTTTCTTTCAGCTCCATCTACAGTCGATATTTTCATAACTAGTAAATGTAACCTAGATTGTGTGCACTGTTTCTCTAGAAAAGATAATGTCGAACGTCACTTATCACTTGATGAATTGAAATTAATCTTCGACCAACTAGAAGAAATAAGTGTTTTCGAAGTTAGAATTAATGGTGGTGAAACATTTCTTCATCCAGATATAGATGAGATTCTTACCATCCTTAAAGAAAAACACTTTAGAAAAGTCATACTAACGAATGGTACCTTACTTGATGATAAGAAAGTAGAATCTCTGAAAGAATCAAACATTATACCAACAGTCTCACTCGATGATTCACTAGGAGATGAACATGATCGATTCAGAGGCTGCAGAGGATCATTCGAGCAAACAATTGAAGGATTAAAACTATTAAGAAAACACAAAGTCCTCTATGGGATAAATTGCTGTCTACACAAAAACAATTTGACTAGAATCGATGAAATTGTAAAACTTGCAATTAGACATGGAGCATCAAGAATTGCATTTTTAGACCTTAAGATCACAGACAGATTAAGGAATCATAAAAATTGGATCCCAACTTATGAGGAATATCAGAAAGTGATGCTGAACCTACTTGCGGCTAAAATAAAATATCGGAGCAAGATAGATGTCGCTTTGGATGTCTTCCTACGATGTCAACCTCTTCAAGAATCTCTGTGGGAGGCTAAAAGAGGATTTGTCTCTTGTCAGGCAGGTAGAAACAGATTATCTATAGACTCCGATGGATCTGTTTATCCTTGTAACTTAGTTATTTCAGATAAAAAATGGAAAATTGGGAATATAAGACAGGAGAAGATTTCAGATATATGGTTCTCCGAAAAATGGCTGTTTTTCAGAGGAGAATTAACAACAACTAAACTAAACAAGTGCAGTGACTGCAAAGATCTGAAAAAATGTAAAGATTTCTATTGTAGACTTCTTCCCTACATAACCAACGGAGACTCATTAGCCCCACATCCTAAATGTAATTAAAAAACTCCATAACGTTCACTGGGTTTACTTAAATAGAAAAATTATTGGTAGAGATGCCTACCAGAGGTTTATGCTAAAGGAATCTTGATATCAGCGGAGTAAATAGTTTCAAAGCCAGACCGCGTTTCTTGTAAAGAACAAAAGCGATTGGCAGTATCAAAAGTATCAATATTAAAACACCATAACTTGAGGAGAAGACCCCTAACTTATCAATAGGAAGCATTTCCCCACCAACAGGTGGTACTTCAACCCCACTCTCTGTCGGACCTGACTTCACTTTTAAAGCGTCTACTCGATACATCTTCAACATATCACACACAACTTTTAATGATAATTGAAAAAAATATAAAGCTTATTCCTTGGCTAATTCAGTTCGTTTTTTCCAAAATATGAAGGCAAATGGAATCGAGAGTATAGCTAATACGATTCCGAATTCACCGATGAAATACTTTGTGGCGCCAGTATCCTTTGTCAATGGATCAAATACTTGTTGAATGAATAAATTATGACTTGCATGAAAAATCACAGCCGTCCAAACACTACCAGATTTTAAACGTAACCATGCGAGTGGGAAACTTATTCCAATTATCATAACGCTGAAACAGATTAACCCAAACCATGCTGGGGTCCCACTATTATAATCTGCAAATAGAATTAGTGGATAATGCCAAATCGCCCAAATAACACCGCTAATGAGAGAGGTCTTTGT
>MEZD01000031.1:43264-43559 GCA_001775955.1 Candidatus Bathyarchaeota archaeon RBG_13_38_9
AAGAACTCACCAATATTCCAAGAGTAGCAGAAAAAACAAAAAATTCAAAAAATTCTAAATCTAAGCTACGTTGGAAACCCCCCCACCTAAAAGACCAAACCATAAAATAAGCCATGAAAGAATAAGCGATTGGAAGAAAATAGCTTAACAATAAGTAACGTGGTTTTCCCAAACCCCAACCAAAACTACTTAAATTTCTTTCATACAAGATACTTGTTAGCAATGCGGCAATGCCCGGACACCACATCCATGCTAAAACATAGAGCATATCGGCAGCAAAGATTGTTCCACTTTT
>MEZD01000031.1:43570-52034 GCA_001775955.1 Candidatus Bathyarchaeota archaeon RBG_13_38_9
AATAGAATATTGAACTTAACACTATAGTAAAAACTAAGAATGTGACAAATTTTACTTCAAATTTTTTTTTGGATTCATTCTTCGCTATTATTTGTAAATCTATTCCACCTATCCGATCGAGCGATATCCAAACCTGTCTAGTGTTTGATCTTGGTTAAAATAACATAACATCCGATTATTTAGATGCTTCAATTTGCTAGCTGACCAAAAATAAATTCTACATAATTCACTTCAATGCGCGTTTGGTAAAGAGAATCAATATAACCGATATAGCGGGCAATAATGTCGAGGCGCCCAAAGCAGTCAATATCCCTAAGGTATTGGCAATACTAGAGGTCAACACAGGACCAAGGGCAAAACCAATATCCCAAGCCACTAAATAGAAAGAATTTGCAAGTACATGTTCAGTAGGACGGACTGATTCTGAAACCATCATGGCTCCAACGGGTAATATTATTCCTTGAGAAATACCGAACAGAATTATACCTAAAATGAAGAGATATGAATAATTTGACAAGACAGCTATTGCAACGAGAATAATTGATAATAACACACCGAGCAAAACAAGAGACCCTTTGCTCATAATTCTATTTGATATTAATTTTCCAAGAGATAATCGAGTAAGTGTAGTGGAAAAGTATAATCCAAAAAACATAGCTGTCACAATATAATAGGGCAGACCTAGACCATACCTTACATGTAATGGAGCATAAGCTAGAACAGTGCCTAAAACAAAAAAATATGAAAAACATACGAAAAAAGAAACTAAAAACGGTTTATTTGAAATAACCGAAACAAGTTTTTCACGTAAATCAAGTCCTTTGCTCCTATCAAATAAAAGAATCCATCTGCTCTCTATCGAGTATAACCTATATGAGAAAATAGATCCAAGAATAAAACCAGGCACACCAAGAATTGAGGCCATATAAAAAACATATCTTAGATCCCCTAACGCAACAATTAGAGTGCCAACACCTGAACCTGTTAGAAGACCTATCCCTGCCAGAACCGAAGATGATGCGATAGCCTGATTTCTGAGATGTTCACGAACGGTCAAAGGAATTAATATGAAGCTGATAGTGATTACTAATGCGAAAGCGATTCCATGAATGAGACGTACAAGAGTTAATCCTATCCAAGAATCTACAAGGACATATGTGAAAGGAACGCTCATCAGAAGAAAGAGACTTATTGAAAACAAGAGTGGAGTCCTTCTTCCACCACCCAAAATCCCAAGTGGTAACTTTATTGAACTTGACGCAATAAAAAAAACAGAGGTAATTATCCCTATCTCAATAATTGAAGCATTAATGAAATCTTTTGCATACATAGATAGAATTGGAGAGACAAGAGAGAAAGATCCTACAGCAAAAAATTGAATAAGACAAATTATTGCAAATGGGGAAAGTAACTTTTTAAAAAATTTTAGCATGATTTATCGTCTAGTTAGTGAAGAAATCATTTAGTTAGACGGCTATATCTGTATAGAAAATCCCACCATGCGTCATCTGATGTTTCAGAGTCAACAACTAATTCAGTAATTCTCTCTACAATGTTGTGATGTCTTTTCTCGTCCGTAATAATGTTCTCTAATAGGAATCTTATTTTTTGATCTTCAACTTTATCCACCATATCTTCAAAGTTTTCCATCATTATCTTCTCCTCTTCGACATGTTCCTTAAGATGTTGAGCTACTTCACCAAGCTCACTACTTTCTAGTTTTGGAGTTTTTTGCATACTCAAAATTATCTCTAATATTTTTGCATGTTTTAGAGAGTCGATTAACAAGATCTGCATTAATATTTTTATCACGTTATTTTTCGTCTTTTTTATAGTATTACCTAAGTGGCTTACAGTTTTCCTTTCATCTTTAATCATTTTTTGAATATTTTCTTCAAGTTCTTGAGGATTCAATCAAATATTTTCTCCTTACATGCTCCAGAGACATACAGTATTCTGGTTTTCTCTGTTATGATTTGTCACATTGATAAATACTTGCGGATCCTGAATTCTATTCCAATCGACAATACATTATCACAGACATTATAAGCCGTGTCTGTAAGTTTCTCCTCTAATTATTCCTAGTTCTTCAGCAATTTTCACTACTTCTCTGTATTCTTTAATTGTTGGACGTCTTGCAATTTCTTTGTAGTCCGAAGCTTTGAACATAGGTCTGTATTGATCCATAATGTTGATGTAGGTTTCCTTTGATATCTCCTTTGCAATGAATTCCAAGACTGTTCTACTATTTGCAACATCATTTGGTAGAACCAAGTGTCGTACTAATAATCCTCTTGTAGCAATTCCATTTTCAACCTGTAGATCACCCACTTGTCTATGCATCTCTTTTACTGACTCTCTACAGCATTCAAAATAATCAGGAGCATCAGAATATCTACCTGCAGATTCAGCTGAACCATACTTCATATCCGGCATATAGATATCAACTATCCCCTCCAACAATTTTATTATCTCAACATTTTCATAGCCACCACAGTTCCAGACTATTGGCAATTGTAATCCCTTTGGAATAGCGAAGTCTATCGATTTCAAAAGTTGAGAAGCAAAGTGTGTCGGTGTGACGAAATTTATATTGTGACAATCACGCGTCTGCAAATCTATTATGAAATCTGCTACTTTTTCCTCACTTACATGTTTGCCATAACCTTCATGACTAATATCATAGTTCTGGCAGTAAACACATAAGAGGTTACAGCTCGCTAGAAATATGGTTCCAGATCCACTGTCACCTACTAGAGGATCTTCTTCACCGAAATGAGGTCCATAACTTGATACAGAAAGTTCTTTGCCTGATCTACAGTAACCTTTTTCATCTTTCAGCCGGTTTACTCCACATTTTCTGGGGCATAGCTCACAACTCTCAAGAATACTGTATAACTTGTGAATTCTATTTTTCAGTTCTCCATTCTGATACAACTGAAGATAGGCAGGAGTCATGATACATCATGAAAAATTTACTTACTTAACTAAATTCTCCTTTGTTCATAGAAAAAGGTCATGGTTTATTTTAGTTACTAGCTAGCAAGTCATAATTTACCGTCAATCATATTGTATCTATGTATTCTTTCTTCATATTCTGCCCTTGATCTTGTTAGGAGAAATTTTGAAAGCAGATTCAATTCTTTCAAGATTTTACCTTTCAGTCTTGGGCCTCCTTCTAAGTTTTGAGTGAAGGATTTCACATAATCTAGAGCTTCTAGGGCACCTTCGTTTCGTTTCTTAAGGAAGAATGTTATGCCGTACATGAGTATAATTGGAGAAAAGATTTATTATAATGCAGAGAGAAAGGCGAATTTGAAATATCATTCGTTAGCTTGCTATGATGCGCTCAAAACTATGCATTTCAATTTTCGACCTTGGGTGTAAGGGTGTAGATGAATCAGGGGTATGCTGATTTCTTCTGTAGTAATTTGATGAGGATTATGATGTTGTTTGATGTTCATGTTAGTCAGGGTTAATCATTCTATTTCGTCAGATGCTTTTTATGTAGTGATAAAAGTTCCTTCGCTCTTATTTCGCAGTCTCCTACTTTGAGTTCTTTGCAGTCATAATCAAATACTTCTTTCCAAGTTTCATAGCATTTATCTGTGAAGACTATAGTCCCATCTTTTTTTATCTGTTCTATACCATCGCCTAGCAATGCTTCTTCGTTTGTTTTTACAGCTTCTTCAACAGATACTCCTTTAGGCAATGTTATTTCCGCGCCTTTGTTGCTTAATTTGATTGGATAGCCTCCGGGTAGACCTAATGGACCGGGAGCATGTGTATGTTGTCCGGTATTGTTTAGGATGGCTAAGGCATTTTTTACACCTGAACATGCTGCAATGAATCCGAGATGGTGTATGGTGAAGTTTGAGAGGTATTTGCCTACGTCTAATAGAAGTTTTTTGATCTCTAGTTTGTCTGTGATGTCGGTTCCTTTATGATGTATTTTTAGGATGTAGGGTAGACCGCCGCTATCTCCGAATCTGAAGAGACGATTGAGTACAGCGTATGGTGCGATTAAGTATACTGTTATGTTTTCTATTTTTTCTTTAAGTTTGTCTGCTGCAGCTTTCTGTATTCCTGGTGTAATATAGTCGAGGTTACCTAGGCCGATTAGATTTCGTGCTAGGCCTGCTCTTCCTAGCATGCAGTTTACAACATCTGGATATGGGGACATTATTACATGACTGTTTAGGTTGGATTTGATTACTGCTTTCATTAATTTGTAGGTTAATGTCAAGTGACATGGCACAACGTTTGCAATACCCGCAGTTGTTAATTGTTCAGGTATTTTGTTTGGTAGTCTTGCCCATTCGAAGTTTGACATGAGTGTTGCGTTGTGCATTATGATGTCTGGGTTTGTGTCTTTGAGGATTGTTGCGGTTTCATCGATGTTGTTGAGGTCTATTTTTTTGAATTGTATGTCTGGGTTATGTCCTAGATGTGCTGCACCTGTTCTTGCAGAATATATTTGGCGTAAGGCTGTTTCTTTGTTAATGTCGGCTGCTATGATTGTGTTGATGTTTTCTTTTCTGGCGAAGAGTTCTAACTGGTGTCCACCAACATCTCCGAGACCTATGATCATTACTCTGTTCATGGAGTTCCTTTTCCTTGATGATAGAGTAGTGGTTTTTGTTAAAACATTTTAGAATAGGATATGTTTGGTGAGTTATTTCTTAAAACATCGTTCTTTATGAATGTTTAATAATTGAATATTTTAGCTGTTTTCAAAGGAGACTTGGTATATGCCGATAATGAAGGGAGATGACATTTTACTACATTATGATATGATGCTTGAGAATGGAAAAGTTATCGAGACTACTCGGCGTGGGGATCCGTTTTGTTTGCATGTTGGTTCTAATGTTATGCCTGAAGGTTTCGAGAAAAGTATTGTTGGCATGAAGAAGGGGGATAAGAAAAAGTTTCGTCTACCACCTGGGAAATTGTTTGGTGAGAAGAAGGAGAATTTGACTGCGGAGTTGCCGAAATCAAGTTTTATGGATGATCATGAACTCTCCAAGGGCAAGGTGGTTGAGGTGTTTGGTAAAGCTGGTGAGGTGTACCTGGCTTCAATTCTTGAAGTGAAAGAGGATACTGTTCTTGTTGATACTAATCATCCATTAGCTGGTATAAGTCTACTTTTTGATGTAGAGATAATAGATGTATTTCCTGTAGGAAAAAAAACCCAATCCAAAAAGAAAACTAAAATATTGAAAAAAGCTAGAGTTAGGCGGAATAAGAAAGCTAGTTGAAACTTGTATCATAAAGATGAATTATGTGGTTTTATGATAGAATTCAGATAGGGTCAAAATAAGTTATTATATTCTGTTATCTTTTAATATTTTAATTTACTATCTTTTTTCATCTTAGGTGTGCGACCAAAATAATTAATCTTGTTAGTGAAGAATTAGAAATGTTACGAGATTACGCCAAAAAAGGAATTCAAGTCATATCTCCTCTGACTTTCACACAAAGGATAGAACTTATACAAGCTGGTGTTCATGCGAAAAAACTCTCAGAAGACGCAGATGAAGTCAGAAAAGATTTGTTTACCTTATCCAGACAATTTATTGAGATTGATGACATATGGCGAATTTGTCGTAACCATTTGAGTAATCTGAATGGCAAATCAGAAGAATTAGATGATGCTTATGAAAGACCCAGAAATGAGTTTTCAAGAATATCAAAATTGGCTGAGGAATGAACCAGCGTACTAATTATTGTAGACTAACACACATTGCAGAATGTTATTGTTGTGATGGCGGTGTGATGTGGTATATTTTTCCTTCTGGGGTTTTGATGTATATTCGGTTTTGTATTCCATCCGGACTTTGCCCATCGGAATCTGATGTTGGTTGAGTCTCCTCAAGAGTCTCAAGCCTCCTGTAGGCCGCTTTCAATGCTTCACGTTTACTTCTATACTCGCCAAGAGAATACATTTCCGCTTCAATATTGGAAGCATCTTTTCCAAGAACTTTCCAAACCCCAATCTCTAACAGGGCTTTCTGGTATCTCTTGTAAAGTTTCGGATGGTTCTTTTCAAGCCAACCCGGACCCCCCTCAACAGAAGGTGTAAGATGATCCACAAGATCAGCCCTCTTAACACTAACTGCAAGAGGATCCACTTTCAATCTCCTAATATACCCCTCATAACTTTCCTGATCCTTCCTCTTCTTCTAGCAATACTAACAACATTACCATCATCTCTTGCAGTTTCACCTAAATTTACTGGGAAAACTGTTTTCGCCACTGTAACAACGCAAGCTCAGGTTGATGCTTTAGGCTCAGAAGTCAATGCAATCGGATATGACATTGCTATTTTGGTGGACGGCTCAAATCTGGTTATAGATGGCAAGACAATTCATGATTCAACATGGTATGGAATAGCTGTAGACATGCAACAAGATGTTACAGTATCAAACTGTGAAATATATAACATAGGAGACCACACAGGCAGCGAATTCACTCCAACAGGTAACCAGCATGGCGTGGCCATTTACTTCTGGTCCAGCTCCGGAACAGCCTCAGGTAACACTGTATCTGATTATCAAAAGGGAGGCATAGTAACCAACAATGATCCGGCCAATCCAGCAGATAATACTGTAAACATTCTCGATAATACAGTCACAGGATTAGGACAAGTAACGTTCATCGCACAAAACGGGATCCAAATGGGCTATGGTATGAAAGGTCTCGTAAGAGGAAACGCTGTAAGCGGAAATTATTACGTTGATGTTGACGTACCAGGAAAAGGCAAAGCTATCGGTCAACAAGATTGGGTATCATGCGGAATACTACTATACTTAGTGAAACCTGGAGCAAACGGTGTTGAAGCCTCACAAAACAAGATTAGCGACAACCAAGTTCCATACTATATATACCCAGCAAAATAACTGCCATTATCTAGAATAAGCTCCCATACAAGCGTGTGCTAGCGTATGCTATGAAGTCGTGTCGACCCTTGTCTTTGGATATCGTACCAACAGTATCGCCAGCAAGGCAATTCCATGTAGAACGTATGATAGAATGAATGCCCAGTAATAATTTTGATACGCATCATAGATCAGACCTGCTACAACTGGACCAGCAGCACCAAAACACATGAAAATAAGATTCATCAAGCCAAAAATGACACCGTACGAAAATAATCCAAAGCTTCTACTTACAGCCAGAGACATGAATGGTAACCAGCAACCCATACTCACCCCCAATATTATGGCATACACTATGAGAATGATTACTGGCATTGATGATTTCATAGTCATCAGCATTGTGATTGCCGTTACCTGAGCGACGATTCCTATAACGAGAATATATTTAGCCTGAACATGATCACCCAGCCAACCGAAAAAATATTTGCCTGCTCCACTACCAAAACCAGATAGACTCATGACTGAGGCAGTCGCAACTAATGGAAAACCAACGCCTTGTAGATACGGTACTTGACTTTGAAAGATTGCATTATTAGCCACAGTAAATGCAGCTAAAGCAATCATTAACGACCAGAAGATTGGAGTTCTCAAAGCCATTTTCAGGTTCAGATCCACCTCACGCATCGGAGTTAGTGGAGTCTCATCATTCTTCTGAATTGCTTCTACACCGTCAGGTTGAAGACCCATGTCAGCTGGTTTCGACTTTATAACCAGAAGTGATAATGGAGTGATAATTAAAGCGGTCAGAAGCCCAGAAATGATACAGGTATTACGCCAACCGAAAGTAGGAATAAGAAAGGCCCCCACAATCGGGGGCACAGCAAAACCACCAACACCAATACCAGTACCCAGAATACCGATAGCCCAACCACGACGTTTCTGAAACCAATTACTAATAACCGCGCTTGCCGGCACAACCCCAATAGCCGCGGAACCTACACCCAAAAAAATTGCGAATAGGTAGAACTGCCAAAGTTCTCTAACAGTACTGATCAGGACAAAGCCAAGTCCTAACAGAGACGCGCCGACAGCGATAACATTTTTCTCTCCATAATACGAGTTTAACCGACCAATTAAGGGTGAAGCTACTCCTATCGATAGATAGACTATAGTGATAATAGCCATTATTCCTGCCCGACTCCAGGCAAATTCCTCATGAAGAGGGTTAACATAGAAACTGAAAGAGTACATAATGAGGCCATTCCAAAAAATCTGGCATAAAAAGAAGAACAAAAGTATCCAGTAACCGTAGAAGAACTTTCTAGTCATGCCCTTTCGTCCAACAACTTCAACTAAAAAGCCTTCGCACACCTACTGTCAATATCGCACGCTTCTTTATCCAGTAGTGCTTGTGGCACTGCCGGTTAATTTGATGGGTTCATTACCGTGAGCCATCCTAGAGGTAGAGGTATACGATGTTGACGTTTGCAGTTACTGTGATCGATCCTGAGGGCACTACAGGCATCTCTGGGGTTACAGCACCACCTAGCATGTCTATCTTTTCTGCATAGATTGGCCCCCAGTAG
>MEZD01000032.1:0-244 GCA_001775955.1 Candidatus Bathyarchaeota archaeon RBG_13_38_9
GCTTACCACCATAAACATAATATGTACCTTAAACACACATTCTGACAAGTAGATGAGATTCATCGTCACAGAATCACTCTTTTTGCTAATAAGCCTTCAGCCGTCAACGGTTTTGCCAAGAAAGATTGATGTAACCCAAAAACGCAGCGTCCTCCCAAACTTTCTGAACCCCATTACATGTCGAGGGTAGTAAAATCAAGGAGTCCAATAGCGGTATAATTCAACTAAACGAGCGTGTCGTCGG
>MEZD01000032.1:260-975 GCA_001775955.1 Candidatus Bathyarchaeota archaeon RBG_13_38_9
CTGTCACCAGCAAAAAGACTAACATGTCTACCTTTTCGATTCACGCGAGGTGGTGGGTACAAGTCCATTTCGTTAAATAGATGCACCAACAGCAATCTTGCGAATCTTATGAACAGGTTCTAAGCCAGTAAGGCGCTCCGCATATGTGGCTCGATTTTGTTTTTGCTGAAATTGGTTACTGATAAATCCCATGAACCATGCTGTCGTTCTCACTATGAAATATAACGAGATTAAGAAAGATATTTTTCTATGGCTGATTTTGTATGCAATACCAGAAAACAACACACCAGTTAGAAAACTCATTGGCGGAACCATACGTGGCAAAGAGAATAATCTTTTATCCTTCTCATAGAGAACCCAGCAACCAAATCCACGCCAGAAATACTTTTTCCACAATTGTTTTATCGTAGACATTCCTCCCAGAGTCTCATACCAGACAAAAGGGTTCCAACGGATCTCCCAACCTACCTCCATGATTCTCCTTGCAACGTCCATATCTTCTCCGACACCACTAAGGCGTTCGTCAAATCCATTGACTTCTTTGAGAGCTTCCACTCTGAAAATTGATCCTCCTGTTCCGGGGACTTTCTTAGTCTTCCATACAAAATCGCTCGCTCGCGCGCGTGCACTCATCTCAGCACCCACTTTATGTTCAGCAAGTCTAACAAGAGTCTCCAAAACTAATATTAGCCCCCATTCAGGTAGAATGCCAGGA
>MEZD01000032.1:1053-1530 GCA_001775955.1 Candidatus Bathyarchaeota archaeon RBG_13_38_9
GTATCACAGTCTACCCAGAGTATGTAATCGCCCTCCGTGTTGTTCAGGATAGTATTTCTTGACTTACCCAGCCCTCTCCAGCTATAACTGAAAATTTTAATTTTAATATCAGACTTTTCTTTCCAACTGTTTATGATGGATAATGTTTTATCTTCACTTCCATCATCAACAAAGACGACTTCTAATAAGTTATGTGGAAAATCTTGTTCGACAATCCTTTTGAGTGCGTCTTCGATTTGTTCCTCTCCGTTTCTTACACACATTCCCAATGTTACTATAGTCTTACTTCCAGTCATATAGATTCACCCACGATTAAAATATGGCTGATATTTGTCGCTTCTCCGTTACGAACTGGTGGAAAATTAAGCGTTAGCAGGATTTAAGAATACCATGTACAGAAGCAAATATTTCCTCCCTTTGAATTTGGACAAGGTTCTGATAAAATTTTTAGGATTTTGACAAAAACTATTCGCCCAA
>MEZD01000032.1:1611-1745 GCA_001775955.1 Candidatus Bathyarchaeota archaeon RBG_13_38_9
TTTGGATTATATCTCTTGTATTATACCCCTACAAAAGAGGAAATGGTTAATTGTAAATTAGCCATTTTACAGTTACTTGCTTTTAATCAATGATCAGTATTTTTATTAGAGATATTGAAGAGTCTTTTTGCGCG
>MEZD01000032.1:2130-4528 GCA_001775955.1 Candidatus Bathyarchaeota archaeon RBG_13_38_9
TGTCCATAAAGAAACTGTGGTCGACCCGAAAGTTATGCACGTTATTGATTAAAACACCAATATACATATTTGGTGAGTTTAGGTTATAGGCCCTGTACCCGAGCAATTCGATGTCAGAGAACCTGAAACCTAAGTTTGGGTCTCCATTTCCATTATTCCTACCATTCACCCAAAACCAGGGCTGTTTCACGCTAGATGAGGACGGCGCGTCCCAAGGGAGAACGAGAATTGTCTTCCAAGGTTCAATTACCTGCCCGTTTAAGTCATATTGATTAGGTGCACCGAAGACATTAATGCCGACAGGGACGTTGACTGTGATAAGAGGTTGGTTAACTTCGACAAAATTAAAAGTTCCAGCAGGGATTTGCACGTTCGTTATTCCCAAAGCAACTGCTTGATTAATTGCCAGTTGAATGTCCACAGCAGAACCACTGTTCGCAGTCAAGCTTTGCTGTAAGGAGATCGTACCGAAATTTCCGACGTTAACACGGGATATTGACAATGAAACAGCGGAAACAAGCTGAAAACTTCCAACAAACACTATTAAAATTAGTAACGTTGAACAAAATTTTGTATGTTGCATCGCTCTCGTATCCATCTGAGTAAGGGGTAGCACTAGCTAGCCTTTAATAATTCGTATTCATAAATATTTTATGTAGTTGGAATATATCTTTAGCTCGGCGTGTTATGAAAACAAATAAGTCCATCAGTTAGAAGGAAAAACATATTGGATATGAATTCGATTACTCCATTCTTAACATATGAGTCAGCAATTTCTTGGCAAAACATCAAGGCTGTAAATCGCCGCCTATCATATTTTCTGGTAAAACCCAACTTTGTTATATGTGATGTGGGGGGGAGGACGAGGTCTTGACATTTCTTATTTTGCGAAGCTTGGGGCGTATGCCATTGACATAGATATAAATTCAGACTTACTGAAAAACATAAAGCAGAACTTACGAAAATTGGATATCTACAGAAATCTAGAATTCATTGTAGCTTCAGCGATCAATATCCCTTTCAAAGAGGAGGTGCAGGATATGATAACATGTTTCTCGGTCTTAGATCATCTTCCTGATAAGACTAACGCGCATAAGGCGATAGTTGAATTCTCTCGTATCTGTCGCAGGTTAGGTTATGTAGTTATTACCGTTCCCAATCTAAACTTTCTCATAGGAACCATATCCATGAAACTCAAGTCAATGCTTGAGCTGGAGACATTCTTTGAGCAGAGATTTACTCCACCAGAGTTGTTTCGAATGTTAGGTTCATCTGGCTTAAAGCAAGTGGTCTTTGATGCAGAGTATCCTACAATAGTTGGATCAGACATATTCAACAATAACACACCTAAGATCCTAGGGCGAGTTCCCAAGATTATGTTCCTTTTGCGGTTCGTTACAAGGATATTCAAGACAATCTCAAGAATACCGTCGCTGAAGATTTTTGGCGCACGTATGGGCTACATTTCAAAGAAGGAATAATTTGCGTACGCTAGATTTTTAATTATAGGAGCCCATCCGAGAGATGGGGAAATCTGAGCGCGCGCTATGGGGACCTAAACATTTCTCGAAAATGTTTGTATCTTTGGGCATGTAAAGTAAGCTTCGTTGCGTTAAAAAAATGGAAGGCTATCCAGCACCTAAATCTATGCGTACAAGGGCTTTGAAGCCCATGTTTTTGGTCAATAGAGACTAGATTAATCCAAAGTTTTCCAGAACTGCCAGGTCTAGGTTCGATCTGGACTCTTCAACTTTGTCCCAGAGTATGTAGCGCCTATTGAGCAGAGCCGCAACTAATGCAAGACATAAGATGAGGTTACTTTGAATTAATTCAACTATTATCACTCTTATTTTAGGAATTAGGAGGAGAAGCAGGGAAATCAGCATGATTGGATAAGCGACGAAAAGGAAAGGCGTAGTCAAGATCAATGCAATAAAGAATAAGGGGTTAACGATGTAAAGAAAGGCCTCAGATAGAGCAATCTGTTTTGGTAAGAGTAGTTTCCCATTCGATAGAAGTGATAAAACTTCTTTCCATATCATCAGTAGTTGAGTCGCTCTTCGAATCTTGATGGCTGTCTTTCCCGACCAGCTGTGCGGGAAAAACGTGAAGAACTGCGTTTCTGGCACAAGTATGGTCCGAAAATGGTTTTGCGTGACACTGAGGGCTGTACCGGAATCATCACACCCTCCGACATCGAATTCATGTAGAGCTTGGGCTTTATAAGCACTAAATCCTCCTTCAAAGAAAATCGTCGAATGTAACTTTGACTCGCCTACTCGAATTATGGAGGCTGAATCACGGTAGGCATTCTCAGTTTTAGTTATCCAAGATTGGTCTCGATTTAGTATTATTTCCCTTCCACAAACAGCTCCTACTGATGCATCAGCTAAGTAGG
>MEZD01000032.1:4966-5108 GCA_001775955.1 Candidatus Bathyarchaeota archaeon RBG_13_38_9
ATATAGTTAGCTATCAATCTGAAAAGTGGAAGCAATTTCCGGCCTCGAATAAAATCGGTACCCAGTTTTGACCATTTCTGCAATAGGGTTTTTTCATCAGAAAAGAAATCACGAGCTACAATTTTAAAGCTTATTGGGGGAC
>MEZD01000032.1:5133-5269 GCA_001775955.1 Candidatus Bathyarchaeota archaeon RBG_13_38_9
GAAATCTCGATGTATTCGAAACAAACTTCCATCAGAACATTCTATTTCGTAAAAGACACCTCCACCTTTGGAAATCCAGGAAAGGTCAATGATGCCAAATCTTTGACGCGGTGTTCTCAAGAGGACAGCAAAATTA
>MEZD01000032.1:5291-5418 GCA_001775955.1 Candidatus Bathyarchaeota archaeon RBG_13_38_9
TACTACCAACTGCATACACTTCACTGATATCGGGTAAGAAATGTAATTGTAAATAGGCATGATGGCAACATACTTCCCATATAATTCCTCTATAGTTTTTAGACACCATCCAGTCTGCTGATAGTTT
>MEZD01000032.1:5463-5605 GCA_001775955.1 Candidatus Bathyarchaeota archaeon RBG_13_38_9
GGTAGACAAATCATACAAACCGTTGTCCATCATCGATTTGGCTTTACTTATTGAGGGGAGAAAAATTTGATTATGACCTATGCAGAGTTTGCTTCGATGTTTTTTTACCTCTGCAATCATTTTATCGCATTCTAGCACGTTA
>MEZD01000033.1:0-1144 GCA_001775955.1 Candidatus Bathyarchaeota archaeon RBG_13_38_9
GAAAAGCACTACAATAAATGAACTTGGGGAAACACTGATAAAACTAGCCAATGAAGACAAGGGCAAAATTGTTCATACAAAGCCACGACCTGGTGATGTTAGATACAGTCAAGCAGAAACTCTAAAGGCATTGAAGATTCTGGGATTCAGGTACGAACATGACATCAAAGATGAGCTGCCTAACTTAGTTGAATGGTACAAGACCGCCTTAGAGTGCTCCTGAGTTTTGAGAAAGTTGGGAGATTCCGAAATGAATTTCACTCTTTATGACTAGTGTTTGTTGGATGTGGCGAAATGAGCAAGATTCCAAGACTAGTTCATTTTTTCGGCCCAGACGGATCTGGCAAGACTACTCACGTAGAAATTCTGATTAACGCTTTCAGGAAAGAAGAACCGCGAGTTAAGAAGATATGGCTTCGTTCGCCCCACACCTTGGCTTTCCTGTTGTGGAGGCTTTTTGTTAAGATCGGGTTTTACCGAACCGTTTCAAACCCTTTTGGGGACTTTATCAAGCTTCCAGCGGTGAATCACAAAAAATCACTGCGTACAATCTGGGCATTAACGGAGTTTTTCAGTGTCTTGCCCTTGATCATACGGATTAAATTCTCTATGCTTAGGGGATACAAGTGTGTTGCTGAAAGATACATTCTTGATACCACAACAACTGTAGCTTATTTTGTCGGTGACATAGGTTTTCTGAAAAGCAGGATTTCAAGGACACTTTACCTTTTCATTCCTAGCGATACGGCTTTCATATTCCTAGATTCAGATTTCAGGACAGTGTACAAGAGGCGTGCACATTTCTATAATGTAGATCCACAGCAGAAGACGAGGACTTACGGAGCCCTTCCGAAAAGTGCTGTTGAGCCGCAAAGCTTTATTGATTTCCAAAGAACATCGTATAAAGTGCTGGCTAAATCCTTCAATGCGCTGGTAATAAATACGTCTGAGCATACAATTGAGCAAACTTCTAACGAAATTCTGGAATATTTGAAGCGACGTCAATAGGTTTCTCGAAATACATGTCCAATTAATTTCTTGAGAAAATCCTTTGAAATGTCTGGATCAAACAGGTGAATCAGTTGGTTTGCCAGGCTTTTTCTGGTTTCTCTTCCTTTTGCTATTTCCAATAATGATTTGGCTA
>MEZD01000033.1:1155-1956 GCA_001775955.1 Candidatus Bathyarchaeota archaeon RBG_13_38_9
TGATACTTGTGGGGAGTGTCGTAATTTCTCTCGATGAGTCTTGTTGTCTCAAAGCTCTCCTCCCCTAGACTGTCAAGTATTTTGTTGAGTTCATTTGGGATAGTCTTGTGTGCTGTCTGATGTAATAGCGCAGTGATTGCAGTATGCACTTTCGCTGCGGTTATGATGTGGTTTTGTTTTATTATTTCAAGGAAGTTGTCGATTTTCATTTGCTTAAGGTAGTAAATGTAGCTGTAGTATTCAGATAAAGTGTACATTTGTTCCTTTATCATTGAATGCGCAATTATGCAGGCCAAGTCAGCTTCAGGTTTAAGTATTCTAACTTCTTCACCATGCTGTAATTCCACACTTGTGACATAATCAAGTAATGTTTTCTTGTTCAGGTAGATTGTGAAATTTACAGCTACCTGTTCGTACAGATCTACTCCTATATCTGCCTCTTCATCCCACAACGTTGTTGACCTCGGACCATGTACAATCATCCGGTACCCAGCCTTTTCCATAGTTCTTAAAGCATATGAGTAGGCTTTGTCGGCAAAAATCAGAGTATCAATATCAACTGTTGTCGACCTGTAAGGCCTTATTGTCTTGAAAATGGCGTGTTCTATCTGTGCATCTTCCAGAACCCTCGAAACCTTAACAATAGCATCATCCGTTTTTAGGATGCGAAGGCTTTCCTTCTTAAAAAGAGCAGAATACTCGTGAATTCTGTTCTTCTTCATAATTGTATTTAAATAATGAAAAAGCATTCTATTCTTGGTAGAAACCTGAAAGGACTCGACTGCTCTTTCCTGGTTAATT
>MEZD01000033.1:2034-2149 GCA_001775955.1 Candidatus Bathyarchaeota archaeon RBG_13_38_9
CCAATGTTGACAAGACCTAGTTACGTTGGGATGGGCTTTAATAATCTATTGTTGCAGTGAAGCAGAACAGGGTTTTAGACCTGAGGTATTTTTAAACTAATTGTAACTCATTCTA
>MEZD01000033.1:2194-3544 GCA_001775955.1 Candidatus Bathyarchaeota archaeon RBG_13_38_9
CCATTCTTACTGGAATATACCTAATCACAATAAATCTGATACCAAATCTGAAATACGTTTTTATTTATGGATATAATGACCCATTAATTCATTACGGTTCAATACAACATACAACTTTACTCGGATATGCATCTGGTATCGGCGCATATGCAACACAATACGAGGCGGTACCAGGTATGCATATCTTCGTGTCGTTGCTCTCCACAATTACCGGGATGAACACACTTGCTGCTATGAAGACATTTCTTGTCGCTACTCCTTTTACGATACCTCTGGCAATTTACTTTGTTGCCAAAAGAACTTCCTTACCATTGGGTTTGGCAAAAGCAGTTCTCGCTTTTGTTGCCATAGCATCTCCTATTACTTACACTTACTTTGGCGCGAGCGCAATCTATCCTGTTTACGTTTTGTTTCTATACATGCTCCTCTTAATTGCAGCTTGCAGGAGAATGTCACGTCCGGAAATACTTGTAGCGATCATGCTTGAGTTGGGGGTTCTAATTTCCCACGATATAACGTCCCTTTTCTTGCTTGTTTATCTGTTCTCTTTTGTTGCTATTTCCAAAATGGGAAGATTGCTGAGAATTCTTAAAGCACCTAGAAGGTCAACAATTCTGATATTTGGATTCATAATCATTATACTTGCACATTTTACATTATCCTCAAGCATTAGCAATTTTGCTAGAATTATCTCATTAGTGGAAGAGTTGTATTCAAGTCGTGGACTTGTAGCCTTAAGCCAATACAAAACCTTTTATCGGTTGAATTTTCTGGAGCAAATTATGATCTTTTTTGTGAGATTTGGACGAGATATGTTTTCAATTCTTTTGGCTTTTTTTGCTCCATTGGCCTACTTCAAGTTAAATCTAGACAACACTTTAAGAAGATTCTACAAGTCTTTAGTTTTGCCTCTAATTCTAGCAACAACGATATTTTTGCTTCTTCTTTTCCTGCGTTCTATTGTACATAGAGAGTTCTATATATATTCGATTCTTCCTTTTTTGGGAGGGTTGAGTATTCTTTATCTGTACAGGTTGCTTTCCAAAAGATTCAAAAAGGCAGTTATTGTTTTTTCGATTTGCGGTTTTGTAATCCTGTCTTGCTTGATAGTTTATCCGCTTCAACCTTTGGTGCCCAAAGTCAAAACAAGCGAAGGAATTAACTATTATGTTTTGGACTTGCGACTGGTTAATACTGTTTTTGATCGCTCAATTATCTCGTTTGTGAGTACATATAACCAGCGCCTTCATGTTTGGGCAGACGCCATCATGGTTTCGCAGATCTACGCTTTGACTAATTCAAGTTTTTATTCTTTGCTTAATAACAATCCCAGCAAATCCAGTATTCTGT
>MEZD01000033.1:3636-4327 GCA_001775955.1 Candidatus Bathyarchaeota archaeon RBG_13_38_9
AATACTTTGTACAATAATGGATATTCTTACGCGTTTCTGAATTTTAGCACAATAGAAAGTGGATTAGGAAGTTAAACTATGAAGAAGAATCGTCCTGTCAAGATTCTTATAGCTGATTATATTCCAGCATACAATAAGGGCGAATTGGCGATTCTTGAAGGCATTTTGGAAAGTCTTATAGTTTTAGGCAAAGTTGACGTGTCGATTTTTTCTTTCAATGTTGAATCTGACAGAGCACGATACCCAAAAAGCCTTAGATTGATCGATGTTAATAGAGATTTGCACTTGTTGAAGGCTTATCATGGGTTTGAGGATTTTCACTTATCTAATTTGCTTAACGGACTACTTGGCGGATTACAGCACCTCATTTTTGGATTCCTCTATTTCTTTCTAAGGAATTACTCTTTCAAGTTAATGAGAGCTAGACTTTGGAAAGAATACTATGATACTGATGTTATAGTAACGAGTCACGATCAAGAAAGTTGCCTCTTCGGACCACCACGATTGCCACTATTACCTCTTTATATGACACTATTGACAAAGACTTTGCATAAATCCATTGTAATATATGGCAATGGTACATACAAATTCAAACATAAAATCTGGGAGAGACTAGCTCGATACGTTTTAGACAATATGGACTTGGTAACTGCAAGAGAAAAAGAGACATTCGATTACTTTAGAAAGATTG
>MEZD01000033.1:4346-5027 GCA_001775955.1 Candidatus Bathyarchaeota archaeon RBG_13_38_9
ATTCCTTACTGCAGATCTTGCTTTCTTATTGAGACCAATAAATCGCAAAAAAGCGCTGCAAATATTACAAGAAGAAGGCGTTACATTAGGGAAGGGATTGTTGGTAGGTGTAACCCTTACGGATAACAACCTCTCGTTCGGAACTCAAAAACAAGAGTCCATTACTGCGTTTGCAGATCTAATAGATAGACTAGTGGAAGACCTCAAAGCTACCATTGTTTTCTTACCGCACTGTATAGGCCCTGCCAATTTCGTTGATGATCGACCTTTAGCCAGAAAAATATATTCGATGGTTAGAAATAAGCAAAACGTCTTTCTTCTCACTGAGGAATATTCTCCCAAAGAACTGAAGGGGATTATTGGGGTTCTGGATCTTCTCATAGGTGGACGGGTTCATTCAGTCATTAACGCTTTCTCTCTAGGTGTTCCCACGATAGTCTTGACATGGCCAATGGATACTAGAGCTCACATCATAGGAGGAGGAATAGCGGAGCAAGAACAATGGATCTACATAATGAAAAAGCCCAATCTTGAAGGTCTTTTCTCAAAGATTGTGGCTCTGATTTGTGTCCGGAATGAAATATCCAAAGATCTGAATCGCAGATCCCAGATTGTTAGTAAACTAGCATGTAAGAACGGTGAACTTCTGAAGAATCTCTTGGACACCAAGGATGGCTTACA
>MEZD01000034.1:0-463 GCA_001775955.1 Candidatus Bathyarchaeota archaeon RBG_13_38_9
TCACCACTTCTTGGCAGGATCAATTTAGGAGGAGTTACGCTCCAGTGACTAATTCCTTACAGACAACCGTCTATGCTCTGCCACATCTCACTATTCAAAAGGAAGGGCCGGAAGTATCCCATCCAGGTGAAACTATCATGTATACTATTTCGGTCTGTAATGTTGGAGGAGGTGATGCAATGAACGTGATGTTTCAGGATATGCTTCCGATAGGTTTCACATATGTCAGCTCAAACCCGTCGGGAACATATGCAAGTGGTGTAGTTACCTGGAATCTGGATACTATCATCTCCAACAATTGCAAGACAGTCACTCTAGTGGTTGCCGTGACGATAGGAGACATCCCTGCTGGGGGAATGATCGTTGAAACAGCGATCACTAGTTGGGATTATCCTAGTGGAACATATAACGGCATGACCTACGGTACAGTAAATACCAAGATCAATCCACAACAACCCACACA
>MEZD01000034.1:471-25617 GCA_001775955.1 Candidatus Bathyarchaeota archaeon RBG_13_38_9
TCGGCGGCATAGTTACCTCAATAAACATGCTAGAGATTTTGCTCCCCTACCTTGCTCTCATGACTGTAGTCGGAGTTGTATCTACCATAGTCATGTTTCAACTGAAACGAAAATCATAACCAAGGGCGAAGTTTCCAGTGGGCATTCTTAGGTCAAATCATCAGATATTTGAAGCGCGCGTTAAAATTACTTGATAGCGTGCGCGTCTAGAACATAGAACAGGATCCGGAGCTTGTACAACAACTTAGAATACTTATAATCACTAAAAATTGTTTTTGACAATATTTAAGAAAATATCCTTTCGTCTGGTGACTTCTACAGCACACTCTGCCTGAACTCGATAATGTTGATAGCGCACGTTTTCACAAGCTAGTATGTTGTTAACTATTATGTTGAAAAAACATAATAATGACATTCTTGACACTTGCTGAATGATGAAAAATGGATTGGAAAAAAGGTCTACTCACAGGAATTGCAGGAGGAGTCTTGTTAATAATGATTAGTTTTGTTTCAATGCTTAATCCTGCAACAGGTGAATGGTATAGTAAAACATTTCCTCAGATGATGAATCCCACAGGAATGTTGACAGGACCAATTTCTTCATTTATAATGGGACTGATTATGGGCTTAATCTATTCAATCATTCATAGTTCAATTCCTGGAAAAGGATTAAGAAAAGGTGTAAGATACGGCGTCATAGTGTGGTTGCTTACAGGGTTAATGTGGCCGATCATGATGATGAGTTTCGCCCCCGCAAACATATGGATAATAGAATTATTGACTGGACTAATAGCTTACACAATAGTGGGAGTAATAATCTCTCTACTCTATCAAAAAATTTGAGTATGCGCGCACGCTAAAGTATGTACACTAGTAACGAATGTAAAATTCTCTAAAAAATATCCCATATTTTAAAAATAACGCTAAATAATATCTATGACGACAAATAAAGCCTAAAATGATGATATTTGATCAATCTATAGGGGGTAAAGGGGGGTTAAAAAAATTATTAGTACTGCAATACTGCAATGATTCGACTTCCAAAGATTGATAAGCTCACACCATCTTTTTTTGGTTCATGTCATCTGAGACGGAAACTTTTGATGCTAATAGTTTCATTCAACTTCAAACAGAAGAAATCAAAAAGACCCTCAGAAAAGATAAGGCAATTATCGCGGTATCTGGAGGTGTCGATAGCACCACCTGTGCTGCACTAACTAGGAGAGCAATAGGCAAAAACCTCGTTTGTGTATTCATTGATACTAATTTTATGAGAAAGGGTGAACCTGAAACAGTAAAAAAATATTTAGGAAAACCACCACTCAAACTCCCCCTTAAAATAGTTAAAGCACAAAAACGTTTCATGAAAAATCTGGAAGGTTTAACAGATGCAGAAGAAAAGCGAAAAGCCTTCAGACATACCTTCTACTCAACACTAGGCGACACAGCAAAAAAAGAAAAATGCGAATGGTTAGTTCAAGGAACTATAGCTCCTGATCTTATTGAAACAAAAGGTGGAGTTAAAACACAACATAACGTACTAGAACAGATAGGTATAGATCCTAAAAAAAAATATGGATACAAAGTAGTCGAACCAGTAGCTAGCCTATACAAGCCCCAAGTAAGAATTCTATCAAGAAAACTGGGGGTTCCTAAAGAAATGTCTGAAAGACAACCTTTCCCGGGACCAGGATTAATGGTCAGATGTGTTGGACCCGTATCTCAAGGTAAACTACAACAGCTTAAAATAGCAACAGAAATAATCGAAAAAACCTTGAAAAATTATGGTGCACAACAGTATTTTGCCGCAATAATAGAAGATAATCCATATGAAGGAATGGAAACATACGGTTTATCAAAAGATCTATCAGAACTTTTGAATTTAGAAAGTGAAGATCTCAACGTAAGTATTCTAGAGAATATGGCAACTGGAGTAGTTGAGGAAAAAAGGATCTATGGACAAATGGCTGGAATAACATTTTCTCCAGCAATTAAAGAAGAAATGGATAAAGTAATTGTGAAACTTATTGCTGAATGCTCACGATTGGTAAAAGATAATTCTAATTATATACGTCTTCTTCTAGAAATAAAACGAATAGAAAAAAGAAAGCCCTACGCAGCTATCATACGAGCCATACATACAGATAAGTTCCTGACCGCGCAACCACTTAAAATAAATTGGAAGAAGCTGAATTCAACCTCTTCAAAGATTATTAAACAATGTACAAAAGTATCTACTGTGTATTATGACTTGACTCCCAAGCCACCCGCTACTATCGAGTTCGAATAATGGAATGGTATGAATCCTTTTTCATTCTACTAATCGTTAAGGCAAGCAAACATCCAATCAATAAGATTAGTAGTGTAGATGGAAACTCAGGAATAATAATCGCTTCACTACTGATCGCGCTAACTTTATAATTGGTTATCTTTTTACTCTGTGGTTGATCGATTGTCATGTCGAAATATGCTGTTTGTCCTGGATTCAGATTCATTAGTTGAGATTGTTTAGCAGCAACGACAGTGCCAGAAGAATCATAACAAGTCGTAACCGCATTTGTTGCATTAGAGATTGCGGTTCCGTTATTTTTAACCTCGGCAACAACATGAAATGATCCAGTGAGGTTTGAAAGAAAACTGTATGATTGAACTACTAGAGTTCGATTTAATACCTTATCCGTTTCAGAAAAAGACACCTCGAGTTCATAGCGATCGACTTGCTGCACAACAGGAGACCCAGTAAGAACCGCGTCAAAAGGTGCCTTCATTCCAGGAAGCAATATCTCCTGTAAAACAGAAGAAGAGCCAGAGGCTATGGCCCGATCATCTGCATCGTAGTAAGTTACGATGATGACGATATCGTTAATGTTTGTTCCACCGGTGTTGTTGACCTCCCCTACGACATGTAGAGCACCGCTCAAAGATATGTATGATGAATGATTATCGAGAATAACTACTCCTGAAGCATTTGCAGAGTAAATGTTTCCTGCTACGATAGACAATAGTAATAATATGAATAGTGTGTGACATCTGAAACGCATAGTTGAAACCAGTATGACGATATATACAAGTCTAGGATTTAAAATTTAGATCTCATCCTCCAAATTATGCCTTAACGTGATTCACCACATTATCAATAGGCTTAATTGTCACATCTGAGCTCAATGGGAAAAGAACCAAGAATTAACGTAAAAATATGTTGGGGATATTCAGCTATTGAGTAAGGTTCAAAGACGAATAATTTTCAAGTGGACGTCTGCTTCATCATTATTCTCAATTCTCCTTTTGATAGCTTCAACAATTCTAATCCAATTGTTTCTAATACAATATTTAGTTGCTAGAGGTCTCGAATTCAAGCTTTTCATAATGAACAGTCTCGCAATTCCATATCTGTACTTCCCTATGATCGGTTTCGTTGCAGTAATGTTATCTTCTTGGATGTATTTGGCGGAAAAGAGAGCTACTATCCATGCCAAACCTGGTACAAGTATTCCAATAATGATCTTACCAGTAAGAATGTTTGAAGCAGCATTCATTCTTTTAGCAATGTTGACTGGTCTACTATTTCTTCCATATATTCTTGGTTCTAACTGGATGCTTGGAATTTTATTTTCAATCCAATCTTCAATACCAGCCCTAAAAACAGCAATAACAGGATTTTATGGATATTTTTCAAGCTTAATGGGGCTTGCACCTATAATGAAATTCTTCTTATCAAATTTTATCTCTTTTCTCATCACAGCATGTGTTGCGATAATAATAGGGCGTAAATCAAGAAGACGCATAAAGAGGCGATGACGCTATCATCGTTGTAGCAATACAACGATTTTTTTAGAACTAAGATTTTACTTCAATAGATGATCAGAGTATATTTGAAATTAAATTTTAGACATAATTGTTAAAGGGTGAAATGTCTGGCGAGGACACTAATTATTTGCGAAAAGCCTGATGCGGCAAGAAGGTTAGCAGATGCCTTAACAGAATCCAAACCAGCATCATATAGGAAATATGGTCTAACTTATTATGAACTAAAAAAAGAAAATGATATTCTAACAATTTGTCCAGCACTTGGGCATCTATACACAGTAGGATCAAAAGAGGAAGTTCCAAGAAGAAGATACCCTGTATGGGATTATGTCTGGAAACCAATACATGAAGTTGAAAAAGGTCGCGAACGTCAACAGGAATGGTTGAGAGCAATAGAAGAACTAGGAAGAGAGGCTGATCACTTTATCAATGCCTGTGATTTTGACATTGAAGGATCATTAATCGGCTACATGATCTTGAAATATGCTTGCCAGGCCGAAGAAAAAGCTGGAAGAATGAAATACAGCACATTAACCAAAACAGATCTGAATAACGCATATCTAAACGTCTCTTCTAATCTTGACTATGACATTGTCAAAGCAGGAATGTGCAGACACGAAATTGATTGGCTATATGGAATTAATTTCTCAAGAGCTCTTACCGAATCCGCGAGAAAACACAGCGAAAGATACACGACTATTAGTACCGGAAGGGTTCAAGGACCAACATTAAATTTTATTGTGGAAAGAGAAATTGAGGTAAAAAGTTTCAAGCCAACAAGTTATTGGACTATAGAGGTTACTGTGGATGTCGATGGTACAATTGTAAAAGCTCAGTATTCGAAAAAAACCTTGGAAACTGAAACCGAAGCTAATCATATAGTTGAAAATGTAAAAGGTAAGTCAGGGAAGATCAATGATTTCAAAGAAACAAAAATGAAAGTCTCACCACCGTATCCATTCGATCTAACAACAATTCAAACAGAAGCCCACAGACACTTTCATACAAGTCCAAGTCAAACCCTAAGAATACTCGAAAACTTGTATCTGCAAGCCCTTATCTCCTATCCGAGAACATCAAGTCAAAAACTTTCACCTTCTATTGGATACCGAACAATATTCAATGGGATTGCAAGATGTCCAGAATACAAGAATCTGTCATCAGAACTTCTTACAGGTGCGACACTTAAACCGGTAGAAGGGAAAAAATTTGATCCAGCGCATCCAGCGATATATCCCACAGGGGCAATGTCTAAAACCAGTATTGAACCGCGGGCAAGAAAATTTCTTGATCTAATAATCAAACGATTTATGGCGGTTTTCGCATCGGCAGCATTACGTCTCAACCAAAAGGCAAGCTTCATTGTAAACAAAGAATATCAATTTTACATTAATGGTTCAAGGATTATTGAGCAAGGATGGTTCAAGTACTATCATCCGTATGTTAAGCCAACTGAAACTATTATTCCGCCTGTTGAAATAGGGAAAGAAGTAGTCGTTAAAGAAATTTTTGCGCAAAAACATTTTACCACTCCTCCTCCAAGATATAATCCAAGTAGTTTAATTAAAGAAATGGATAACAAAGAAATTGGAACTAAAGCAACAAGAGCGGGAATAATAGACACCCTCTACAAGAGAGGATATATCGTTGATGAAGCAATTCGACCAACACTATTAGCAACTAAAGTCATCGAAGTTCTAACTGAGCATTGTCCGAGGATTATTGACGTATCTTTTACAAGAGAATTAGAGATTCAAATGAATAAGATTGAAACCGGGGAAACCAGCCATCGAGCCGTTGTTACGGATGCTATAAGACAACTTAAAATTATATTTGAAAAAATTGCATCACAAGAGAAAGAAATTGGTAAAGAATTGAGTGAAGCAATTATGGAGAGTAAAACACAGAGTGTCACACTAAAGACTCCATGCCCCAATTGCGGAGCATCATTACGTATCATAAGAAGTAAGAGGACAAAAAAGAGATTCATAGGATGTTCAGGAGCAATTAAAGGTGAATGTAGGTTTTCACTCCCACTTATGCAGTTTGGAATTTTGAAAATATTAGATACATTTTGTAAAAAATGCGGTTTCCAATTAGTTTCGATAAAAAGTAAAGGAAAACGGCCTATAATCTCGTGCCCAAAATGTTATGTGGAGGGACTTGCGAATAGGCGTGAGAGTTAGACTCCCTTGTGGAGCGTAAAAAATCATTTAGAAATTTAAAATTTTCTGGCCAAATAAATCTCATGATTATGCAATAAGTCTATAGAGTGATCGATAATGTTCAATGTTTTTCTTCAATTGACCACTGCTCAACAAATTATCCTCACTCTTATGACAATTGTAACAATACTGCTTGGAGTCTATGCGATAAATTGGTCACTCCTAACCTATCTTTCCATAAAAGGTCGTAATAAAAGTCCTGAACCGCCTCAAATAAAAGAACTACCAGAAGTAACAATACATATCCCTCTCTTCAACGAACGAAACGTTGCTGAACGCATAATAGAATCATGTATGAAAATCGATTACCCAAGCGATAAAATGAAGATAATTGTAATCGACGATTCTACTGATGAAACAACAGCAATAGCAGAATCTTTTGAGAAAAAATTACCTCACTTAATAAAAGTGATTCACCGAGAGGATAGAACTGGATTTAAAGCTGGAGCACTGCAAACCGCACTTGATATTACCCACAGTGATTTCGTGATGATATTTGATGCAGATTTTGTACCTCAAAAGGACATACTCCGAAAACTGGTTCCATACATGTACCTCGATGAAAAGATAGCGTTTGTTCAAACAAGATCAAGCTATCTGAACAAATACCAAACTTGGGTTACAAGATCAACAGCTCTAGCAATCGACGGCTATGGTATCATAGACCTGAGAGGAAGGTATTCGGCAAATCTTCTAGCTCACTTCAGTGGGACAGGAGGGCTTTTCCGATGCTCGGCCATAAGATCGGTTGGAGGATGGTCCTCAGAAACCTTAGCGGAAGACCTAGATCTATCAATACAAATGCAATTGAAGGGTTGGAAATACATATTTCTACCCAAAATAACCTGTCCTGGAGAAATACCTGCGACTTTTGAATTGCTTCGTAAACAACAAGCCAGGTGGGCTAAAGGTTTCGCTCAATGCTTTAAGAAACATTATCGATCAATCATTAAATCGCCTTTACTCTCAATATTTCAGAAATTTGAAGCATTAATGTTGCTTGCAACCTATTTTGTCGCTCCGGTATCTGTTCTCAGTTTAATTCTTATGCCATTTTATTTTTTGATATTTCCAATTTCATTTTTCTTTCATGATTATTGGCTGACGATATTAGGTCCTATAGCTTCAATTTTTCTTACTATCATCTATATATCGCCTTTACTTTTGTATGGGACAACAATATTCGAATTATCCGAGAAACGTATTGACTACAACGAAATTCCTAGAATCGTGGGAATAGCTGCATTGGGAGCGGGAACGTTACTGGCAACTTCAAAAGCTACTTTAGAAGGTTTTCTCAATATTGATTCACAATTTGAATCTACTCCAAAGTACGGAACTATTGATGGTTAGGTTGAAAGATCAAATAGTTCTGTGATGAATTTGTTAATCTCAATAATAATTCCAACAAAAAATGAACCGGCTATTGAGACTCTAATTTCTAAAATTACTGAGGTAATGAAACGACTCAATGTGAATTACGACATATTAGCAGTCGATAAGTCAGATGATGATACTCAAGATAAGCTTCGATCCTTAGGAATCGGAATCCTAGTGCAAAAGAGCAAAGGTCTTGGAGGTGCTATTGTCGAAGGCTTGAACGCATCAAAAGGTGACCTCGTCTTTGTAATGGATGCAGACCTTTCACATGATCCCAAATTTATCCCTTTATTCATAGAAAAATATAAAGAAGGGTTTGATGTCGTTGTAGGGTCAAGAAGAATCGAAGGAGGGGAAGTCATTGGATGGGGGATATATAGAAAGATGGTTTCAGGAATCGCAAATTTTATTGGACGATTGGGTTCTGGCTTGAAAATTTCAGATATTACATCTGGTTACAGACTTTACCGGAAAACTGTTATTAAATCTCTAGATTTCCAAGATTTCAAGACAAGTGGTTATGCTTTCCAGATTGAAGTCCTTTCTAAGGCTTTGAATAATGGCTTTAGGATTGGGGAGGTGCCTATCGTCTTCAATGATAGAGCTGAAGGGAAATCGAAGCTTTCAAAAAAAGACATTTTTGAGTTTCTACTGACTTCCGTCAGGCTAGGATTCAGAAGATTTTTGAGAAGCCTTTCCTAACTTATCACTATTTACAAGAACGATAAGAAATGAAATTATGGTTAAAACAATAATAATCGCCAAGGATGCCTCGAACAAAGTTCCTTGCATAGCAATATCTACTGTAGGTATCCCGGTTGAAAAAACTAGAGTCGAGGCTGCGACAGTAATTAATAGTGGAGATACTGCAATTGCAAGCCAGAAACTCCAACGCTTCAGCATAAAAAGACCAATACCCGCAATAATTGATGCTATGTTCAGTACGATTAAGATCCAAAGGTCAACAGCACGTCCTAGTGAGAATATCAATAAGTAAATACCTACTGCAATGTAGAAACAGGATGCAAAGAGTAAAGTTATGCCTCTATTCGTTTTCGTAGTCTCGCCCATGTAGGACACCAGTAGACTCAAGCTATCTTGGTAAGGGAATAAATATGTTATCTTATTGCCTGAATATCTATCAAAATCAGTATTACACTCCTACAGGCTCTAGACATTATAGTTAATGCTTGTAGTAATCCTAAAATCAGTACAAGATACTGAGATCTAAAGAATATCCATAATTATTGTAAGTGAGATTTGCTATGTCCGTAAAAGGAGATTATCTACAGCTTTACATGTCTACTGATAGGCCTTTCAGTGGATTTAGTAAGGATTTTGAAAAAGCAGATTATGTTGTTTTGGGATTTCCATATGATCGTACAAGTACATATAGAACTGGATCCGCGTTAGCTCCTTCAACAATAAGAGAAGCCTCAAACAATATCGAAACCTACAGTCTTAGATCAGACATTGATATTGAAAACCTAGCCATTTGTGATGTTGGAAATCTTGATGTTGTTGATAATGTAGAAGAAACATTGAAACGTTTAGAATTAGTCTTGAAGGATGTCCATAAAACAGGAAAGATGCCGTTTGTGATTGGTGGAGAACATACGTTAACATATGCTGCTGTTAGAGCGCTTGGTAATGATGTTGCTATAGTTGATTTTGATGCTCACCTAGATTTAAGAGAAGAATACATGGGAGAGAAGCTGTCGCATACAACCTTCATGCGCCGACTGGCTGAGGAAATTGGACCAGAAAAAATAATTGAGGTAGGAACGAGAGCAGTATCAAAAGATGAATTAAAATACGCCAAAGAAGCCGGCATAACATACTTTACTTCCTATGATATTCGAAAGAAAGGAGTCGCTGAAATATCTGAAAAAATAAATTCCAAACTTGACGGATACAAGAACAAATATGTAACTATTGATGTTGATGTCTTGGATCCTGCCTATGCACCTGGAGTTGGAAATCCAGAAGCAGAAGGAATAGAAAATTTTACACTAATCGATATTTTAGAGAAAATTATCGATAAAAAATTAGTAGGCTTTGATCTAGTTGAAGTCTGTCCAAACTATGATAATGGAGTCACATCGGCATTGGCAGCCAAGATCATCTTTGAAGTTCTGGGATATATTAATAAAACATCATGAATAGTTTTTAGAGGTAGCTGGCAAGTCTCAGAGTACACTAAATAATATGTATGTATAGATTCCACTTGCTGAGTATAATATCTGATTTTTATTCTAGATATCCAGTTAGATCTTCGATTTCATCGATCATTCCTAGCGAGTATGCAAGAATCTCTTGCACATCAAATACTCCTTTAATATCATATGGGGCCGTTGAGTAGAGATTATGGAAACATGTAGGACAAGATGTAATCACTCCATCAACTTTTGAAACTATTACATCATCAAAAAAACTTTTACACAGATCATTTCTTAGATCAGAATATGGAACTCTAATCGTTCCTCCACAACATTTCGAAAATTCTTTAGTGCGATCTAATTCAACGAGTTCAACGCCTTTAATCATCTTGAGTATGTTTCTTGGAGCATCGTAGACCTCAGCATATCTTCCAAGATGGCATGGATCTTTATATGCTAATTTCATATTGACAGGTCGAGAAGGTTTGAGTAGGCCTTTGTTTAGAGCTTCCTCTAATAATTGAGTTGAGTGTTTAACTTCAATTTTTGATGTTACCTTAAGTTGTTGAAGGTCATGTTTAAACGTGTTATAACACATTGGACATAATGTGATTATCTTTTTGACATTATGATCTTTTAGAATCTTAGCTGTTTTTAAGAGAACTTTTTCCGCATCTTTCTTAAGACCAAGCTCTGCAAGATAATTGCCACAGCAAACTTCATCCTTTAAAACAGTGAATTTGATATTCATTTTTTCTAGGAGCTTAAACAATGTAGTTAATTGTTTAGGATAGACGTATTGTGCAACACATCCCATGTATAGGATTGTATCGGATTTTTGCGGCAGGTTCTTTATGGCTTCTTCAATTTCCTTGGATCTAGTCTTCGCAAGAATGTTATTTGTTTTGTTAATATTCTCCAACATCTGTAAGTGTTCTGGAAGAGGGCCCTTCTTTTCATCTGCTAATTGGCATCTTACTTGTCTAATTATATCTGTAACCTTCACCAATCCAGGGCATATTTCTTCACATGATTTACATAACGCACATGTATAGACACGATCAATCAATTTATCGTCAAGAGTAATTTTTCCTTCTTTTAAGAGCTGTACAGCCATCATTCTTCCTCTGGCGTTCCAAGTCTCATTCTTTTTAGACTCATAGATTGGGCATTGACTTCTACAAAAGCTACATCTGAAACATTTGTTGAGTTGATATGTCAATTCTTTATCCAGTTTCGGTTTAAAGCTCAATTCTATGCGTCCTCTGGGAAGATCTTGTTTGGATTCAAGATGTTGTTAGGATCAAACAGTTGTTTCACTTTCTTCATGAGTTCGGTTTCTTTGGGGTCATGCTCTAATGGGAAAAATTTTCTCTTTAATACCCCGACACCGTGTTCGCCTGAGATGGTTCCTCCAAGTTCTATTGCAGTCTTAAAAATTTCATCGGTGGCAGCCATCGCCTTATCATATTCTTCCTGGTTATCCTCGTTATACAAGACGTGTGGATGAAGGTTCCCATCTCCAACGTGTCCAAAAGTTGGCACTATAGTATCATGCTTCTTAGAAATTTCATGAATTCGACGTAACATCTCTGGTACTTTGCTTATCGGTACCGTGATGTCTTCTATAAGAATGGAGGTTTTTCCAAGAATAGCAAGCGACTGAAAAGCTTTCTTTCTGGCACTCCATAATTTCTCACTCTCTTCCTCTGTCTGAGAGACTTTAACTTCTATGACTCCTTCATCTTTGCAAATTTGTTCTGCCTTGTTCATTCTCATATCGACATCGTTTCGTGCTCCATCAAATTCAATGATTAACATTGCACCTGACGGAGGGAATTCCATTTTGAGATATTGTGAAATGGTATTCATTGTAGTTTTGTCGAGAAGTTCTATTGCGGCGGGATTCAGACCTTGAACCATTATCTTAAAGGATGCTCTGCCAGCATCTTCTGGAGTATTGAAATATGCTGTTGTAATCATTCTGGTCTCTGGCATTGCAGTAATCTTGGCTCGAACCTTAGTTATTATTGCTAAGGTACCTTCTGACCCGGTCAATATGCCTTTTAAGTTATAACCCGAAACACTCTTGCTTGTTTTTGATCCAGTGTTAATTATCTCTCCTGTTGGAAGTACAACTTCTAATGATAATACCCAATCTTCAAAAGTACCATATTTGACAGCATGTATGCCTCCAGCATTGTTTGCGACACACCCGCCAATAGTGCATGCGACCTCACTAGCGGGATCAGGTGGGATGAATAGGTTATGTGATTTGAGAGCATCATTTATCTCTCTGATACTGACGCCAGCTTCAGCCAAGAATTGCAGGTTATCTACATCTATGTCTATGATCTTATTCATTCTCTCGAGTGAAAGAACAATACCTGGTTTTGTGGGAACCGGGCCTCCACTGAGACTACTTCCAGCTCCTCTTGGATAAACGGGGACTTTTGTATCGTTAGCGAAGATCATCATTTTACTAATCTGTTCAGGATCGGTTGGCCAGACTACAGCTTCTGCCATACCTCTAACGATTGTAGGATCACGCGAGTAAACCTCCAACTCGAGAGGTTCTGTAGAGATGTTTTCTGAACCGACGATAGTTGTGAGTCTATCGATGTATTCTTTTTTCATTCTCAAGCATCCAGTGGACGCAAATTTAAAAAAAAATTGTAAATTTGAATTATATAATCCAACATCATTTATTTTGAAGATTTTCTCTTTCTTTTTTAGCCCATGTAGTCAACTGCTCTGTGTTATGAAGTAGATTCTTAAGGTCTTCCTCAAGATTTGTAGGTTGAATAACAACTGCCCATCCTTCCCCATAAGGATCTTTCACTATGTTTGCAGGGTTCTTTGTTAGAGAATCGTTAGACTCTACAATTGTCCCGGCTACTGGAGATTTGAGTGGTCCAACCCATTTGGAGCTCTCCATAGTCCCAAATCCTTTACCTTGAACAACTGTAGCATTTTTTGGTTTCAATCTTATGAATATGATGTCTGAGGCCATCTTAACGGCAATATCAGACAGTCCAACACGGACTCTACCATCAGACTCAATCTTTGCCCAACTTCTCCCTTCCTCAAAATAATACAATTCCTCCGGAAGGTCAAATTCTTCTATCTTGCCCATTCGAAAAATCACTTCCCAAAAAAACTAATAATCTTGTAGAGTTTTGCAATCTTAACTAAACACCCTCTATTATAGATTCTGGTAATATTTTATCCACTAATCATGCGTAAAGTAAATCGAATGAAAAAAAATCATTCAGATTTTAATCGATTCGTTGGATTCGAGCTAGAAAGAATCCTGCAGATTGATCCTTATGAGGATAGAATCGTTTAGTCTCAATAAGTTCTCTAAATCCAGGTGTACCCAAGGATGTCTTAATTGGGGCAAGTTTGAAATTTGGAGTAGTTTTCAAGAATTTTTCAACTACTAATTCATTTTCCTCTTCGAGGATGCTACAAGTTGCATACACGATAATTCCTTTTTCTTTCAAATGTTTAGAAGCAACTTTTAACATTTCGAATTGTAATCTCGCAAGATTATCGATATGGTTAGGACGAATATGCCATTTCATTGATGGTGATCTAGCATAGATTCCCGTACCACTACATGGCGGATCAAGTAGAATCCTATCTGCATCAGTAATTAAAGGCAAATCTTCGTGGGCATCAGCAATTACCGGATCCGCTATGGTTCCCCCAACTCGTTGCATCTCCTTCTTCCATAATTTCATCCTACTATCTGACCTATCTATTGAGATGATTTTGCCCGTATCTTGCATAAATTGAATTAATGAGGTGGTTTTAATTCCAGGGGCTGCACAGATGTCAAAAATCAATTGCCCAGGCTTTGCTTCAACTTCCATGCATGCCACTTGGCTTGTTATATCTTGGATTTGGAATAGTCCGTCTCGATAGCTCTTGAGTGTCACCAGAGGTTTCCTCTTCTTAACGACTTTCCATAGATTTTCGACATCTTGAATCTTTTCGAGGATTACTCCTTCTTTCTCTAATTCTCTGATTCCATCATCAGTCTCACATTTCAGAGAATTAATTTTAACACAAGTCGAAGGAAGCTCATTATATGCCTTAAGAAGCTGAATACCTTCATCTCTTCCAAAAAGTTTGAAACAATATTCAACAAACCATTCTTGATGAAACGTTTCTAAACTGATTCTAAGATTTTCAGACTCCTTACTAATCATATTTTTAAGATCAAAACCTAACACTTTCCCAAAAGCTTCCTCAATTGGAAACAGTTCATCTCGACCAAGAATTCGTCGACCAGTCTTAATGAATCCAAGAGCTTCATTAAAATCAACTTTTCTAAAATGAACCCAATAAATATAGATCCGAAGAAAATTTCTTACCCCGAGCTTACAGTCATCAAGGTTTTTTGGAGAAACAGCCCAGTTTGCAATATAGTCTATCACATTGAGTCTTCTTATAGTCTCAGTCATTAAGCTGAATCCAAATCTCAAAGCTTTTTCATTGCGGAGCTTCAGCTGCCTATACGAGCGATTGAAAGCCTGTCTTTCGCTTAGACCTTCAAGCTCCATCCAGCTTAACGCTTCTACTGCAATTGTGATTGAATCATTGAGCAATTTCAGCTAAGTATACTTTGATGCAAGCTTTTACATGCTGTGGTTGTTTGCGTGCACGATTTTTGTCTGGTTTAGATGGATATATCATAGCGCACACTATCCTTTTTCTAATTTTAGCGAGCGTCAGCACGTATCATTCTAAAAGTTTATGCTCGGCAGTTATGACCTAATTTTTTTATTATTCTTCTAGGATGTCAGAAAGTTGATTATAGCTGTTATTTCTTCAGGAGTTAGTATTTTTTTGAATACTGGCATACCTGCGTCTGCAATCCCTTTTTCTATTTTATTTCTATCGACATTTATTGCCGAGAGAGCGGGGCCCATACTGCCGACTCCTTTTGACCCATGACATCCGGCACAATTTTGTCTATACAATATTTCACCGTCTACAGCTTCGTTTATCATTTCTTCAAGTATCTCAGTGAGTGAAGGGCTAGATGTTGTGGCAGGAGTCTTTGGAGCTGTGGGTGTTTCGGTGGGTATTGTAGATGTTGGTGTTGAAGTCGGCATTGTAGCTGGAGCTCGTGCTGGAGGTTGCTGTGTCATGTAAATGCCTCCGCCAATTACTAGTATGACTACGATTACTATTGCAGCGAGAATGTTTTTAGAAACCATAAAGCATCAGGCTCACAAATTTATATAATAAATAACTAGCTAGGTTCATATTCATAATTATAGGTTAGCGCACACTAAAATAATAAAATTCCTTTGGACGGAGAAAAATTATTGAATAAAAGTCTGGACAGGTATTTCCCAGAATCTCAACCTGTACAACCCAAATCATCCAGTTCGATTAGTCAGCAAGTGCGTAAAGATCCATCTTACTATCTATTAGCGTCATGTTATGATGGAGAGAAAAAATCTGCATATCTAAAATTATATGATGTAAAAGATCAAAAAATCATAATATGGTACGATGATACTGATCATAAACCATACTGCCTTTCTGATCAACCTGTAGATGTTTTGAAAGAAAATACGGCATTAGCTGAGCATTCAGGACTAGATCATTTTGATACGATTTCAAAATATAATGCTTTGAAAGATCAACAAGTCTCAATGAGTTTAGTGGTAGCTAAGGATCCACTATCAATTGGTGGACGTCCCTCAGGAACAATTAGAGATATTATTCGAGCATGGGAAGCAGACATCAAATATGTTGAGAATTATCTATATGATAAAGATCTTGAAGCTGGAATGCCTTATGATATAAGAGATGGAAAACTTCACAAGATCAAAACATCAATTCCACAAAATATTGTTAATAATCTATCGAAAATAACGGGGATTGAATCGGAAGAATATCGTCTTCTTAGTACTGAATGGATCAGATTACTTGAAACTCCAGTTATTCATTTCAAACGTGTGGGTTTCGACATTGAAGTTTCTTCTCCAATAGCCACAAGAATGCCTGATGCAAATGTAGCAGATGATCCAATAATCTGTGTTGGGGCAAAAGGATCTGATGGTATCGGAAAGATACTGCTTCTTAAAAGGGAAGGTGTCGAAAATGGAAATGAAACAATACCTAAAGAAGTAAAAATACAATTCTATGAAACCGAAGAAGATCTGTTAAGAGAAACGTTCAAGATACTGACGGATTATCCGTTTATCATCACATTCAACGGAGACGATTTCGATCTCAAATATATACGTAATCGTGCACAGAAGCTTGGATTCAAAAAAGAAGATATTCCTATAGAGTTAGGGAGAGATTTTGCTACAACCAAGTCAGGTATTCATATAGACCTTTACAAATTCTTCTTCAACCGATCAATTCAGATATACGCTTTCAGTCAAAAATATCGTGAGAAAACTCTCAACGAAATTGGGAATTCACTTGTGAACATGCCGAAGAAACCTATAGAATCACATGTCTCTAAACTTTCATACACAGAGTTAGCTTCCTATTGTTATCGAGATTCCGATATCACACTTAGGTTAACCGAATTTGAAGACGAACTTGTAATGAAGCTGATTACCGTTTTAGCAAGAATTTCCTATGTTGGTCTAGAAGATGTAACACGGCAGGGCGTTTCAGCTTGGATAAAGAGCATGATGTACAAACAACATAGGAAACGCGGATACCTAATTCCTCGACCAGATGAAATAATGGAAGAGAAAGGCGGAACTGCAACGGAAGCTACAATAAAAGGTAAAAAATACAAAGGCGCAATCGTGGTAAATCCAGTACCTGGAGTTCATTTTGATGTATCCGTACTTGATTTTGCTTCACTATATCCGTCTATAATTAAAATTTGGAACCTAGGTTATGAGACAGTAAATTGTCCTCACACTGAATGCAAAGAAAACAAAATACCTGGAACCCCACATTGGGTTTGTAAAAAGAAGATAGCATTAGAAAGTCTCCTCATTGGATCTTTAAGAGATCTAAGGGTAAATTGGTATAAGCCAAAAAGTAAAGACAAAAATCTTAACAACTCACAGAGAGAATGGTATAAAATTGTTTCAGATGCGCTAAAAGTAATTCTTAATGCAAGTTACGGTGTGTTTGGGGCTGAGAGTTTTTCCTTATATTGTCCACCAGTGGCAGAGACAATTGCAGCTATCGGAAGATACGTTATTACAAATACTATAAACAAAGCAAACGAACTTGGGATCAAAGTATACTACGGTGATACAGACTCAATCTTCCTAGAGAGTTCTAAACCAGAGCTTCTCGATAAACTGATGGATTGGTCACGAAAAGATGTCAATCTGGAACTCGAACTCGATAAACACTATAGATATGTCGCTCTTAGTCTGAGAAAGAAGAATTATCTTGGAGTATATCCTGACGGAAAAGTTGACATAAAAGGGTTGACTGGAAAAAAAAGACATACTCCAAATTTTCTGAAGAATGCTTTCTATGAAATGGTTGATGTTCTTAGTCGAGTAGAATCAGAAGAAGATTTTGAACAAGCGAAAACGACTGTAAGAGAAATAATAAAGAATTGTTATTCAAAACTCAAGAATCAGGAATATTTGATAGAAGATCTCGCCTTCAATGTTATGATGGGTAAACCTCCAAATGCTTATGTCAAAACTACTCCTCAACATGTGAAGGCAGCTCAGCTTTTAGTTAGCAAAGGAGTAGAAATCAAGACTGGTGATCTCGTATCATTTGTCAAAGTTCATGGGGATACAGGAGTAAAACCTGTTCAACTTGCTAATCTTAACGAGATTGATGTAACCAAATATGTTGAATATGTTGATTCAACGTTTGAACAGGTTCTTGATGCTCTTGAGATAAGCTTCTCTGAGATAATTGGTACAACCAAGTTAGAATCTTTTTTTAATTAAAAATCGTGAATTCACTATTTTTATTGGTTATATAGAATCTTTATAATAGCTTTACAAAATTCAGGTAAATCTTCAGGTTTTCTAGAAGTTACAAGACTGCCATCAACGACAACAGCATTATCATGATAAATAGCACCTGAATTAATCAAATCATCTTTTATTGAAAAGAAGCAGGTCATTTTTTTTCCTTTTGTTAATTCTGCTGATATTAGAACCCAAGGGCCATGACAAATAGCTGCAACTAATTTTTCCTTCAAACCCATATTTCTTACAAAATCAACAATCTCTTGATGTCTACGAAGTTTATCTGGACCTTGAACTCCGCCTGGGACTATTACTCCATCAAAATCATCTAAATTAGATTTAGTTATATCTTGATCAACTCGGACTTCATAACCATGTTTGCTTAAGGCTACTTTCTTCCCTTTTGCAAGAACTACTGTTTTTACTCCCTCTTCTTCTAATCTGATCTTAGGATACCAAAGCTCAAGGTCTTCATATCCATCTTCAGCTAATATCGCGATTTTCTTATTGGAAAGGCTCAATCATCATCACTCCAATGATTACAATCAATAATAGATCATAGTAATAACTAAAATATTATCGAAGCACGCGCGTTTAGCTGTCGTAGCATTCAATCTAAAGGGATCATTTTAATCGGGTAAACAAAATTTTGAGATGAGTAATTTTATATTTGATTGTTAATAGTGATGCTTCATGAACAGAATTCAATTGAATAAGAATTTCTCACTTTTCTTCACAATAGTACTAATATTTTCCATACTTGGGACGTTCATTCCATCAACATATGCTACGGACTTGATAGTTGATGTTGCAACGAACAAACTTGTTTATGATCCAGGCGAGGATGTTACGATAACTGTTATGGTTTCGCAACTAAACATCGATATTCTTCTAGGGGTCGATGGCGCTGATGTATTTGTAAGTATAGAGCCCCCAGGAGGAAGCATCGCCGGCTTTCCTGCTCCTCCAACTGGTGGGATAGTTGGAGAATATCGTTACATCCATCATCTTTCAAATGATGCAGCAGGTGGAACATACGTCGTAACCGCTAATGCTGTAAAAGGGGCTAACTCAGGTTCTGAACAAACCGCTTTCACCGTTACAGGATCTCCTGGAAAGAAAAGTGTAGATTGGATTGTCTACGATCCCTCAATAACACCTGCCAATCCAACTACTGCAGATTTCGTACAACAGCACGTTTGGTTACAAATACTATCTACAATCTCTCCAGGACCTTACCCAGTAGATATAGTTTGTACAGTTGATGGAGCTTTAGTTGGTGGAGGAACTCTAACATTATCGGGGACATCCCCATTGGCGGTATCAACTGATCCAAGGCAGTATTCAGCAGGGCTTCATATAGCAATTTGGGTAGTTGATCCTAATTCTGAATACAATGATATCGACATAGGAAACAATCAAGTGACATATCAATTCGTAATTGGTGCACCTGCTCCGGAATTTGATATTACTTTGAATGTATCCCCTAGTAGTAAAACAATTACGACTGGAGAAGCAGTTACCTATAATGCTAATGTAAATCTTGCAAGCGGAACTCCAGTACTTACCTCTTTATCCTTAAATGGAGAGCCACCTGCAGCAACAACTTCAATAAATCCAATTCAAGGGAGCCCAGGTTTTTCATCATCTATCACTGTAACAACGTCTTCAGAAACTCCACCTGGTACCTATTCACTAAATATCACGGCTTCTGGCGGAGGAATATCTAAGAGCACAATTGTCAACCTAAATGTACAAAGTGCCAAAGAGGGAGACTTTGAATTATCAATAGCCCCGACTTCACAGATAGTAACACCGCCACAGGAAACAAGTTATCTCATCTCCATTTCTAAACAAGACGATTTTGAAGAAAATGTTGCACTAATGGTGTCAGGTTTACCATCTCAAGTCCAAGCGTCTTTCGATAAAACAAGTGATATCCCTGATTTCACATCAACATTGACGGTAAATACCGGTCAATCGGCTCCAGTAGGCAATTATGATCTGACCATATATGCTTCTGGAGGAGGTAAAACAAAAACAGCAAAAATAACTTTAAAGATTAATGAGGCTTCAACGTCAAGTCCTAGTCCAAGTGGCACTTCAACTCAAGAACAATCATCAATTACGGACTCTATTACAAAAATCTTGAATGAGCAGTTCTACCTTATTATCATAATAATACTCTTGATTGTAATTATCGCAATTGTTGCAAAAGGACGTGGAAAAAAGTAACACGGACATTTTAAAAGGAATAAAGAATACCTTATCCATTGAATCATTACTGTAATATGCCAAATTGCTAGTGTTTTACGAGTCTATTACATATGCTAAGGTTATCGGAGGACAAATTTGGTGTGATAATTGAAACATAATATCGTGATTTTAGGTCTAAGAGGTATTCCTTCAATCAAAGAAGGTGATGATCTAGGTAAACTAATTTTTGTTACATGTAAAAATCAAAAAATAAAGTTACTTGAAAATGATATAATTGTTATAGCTCATAAAATTGTTTCAAAATCTGAAGGAAGAGTTTTTGACTATAGTAACATCAATGCTTCTCCTTTTGCCAAAAGAATAGCAAAAAAATCGAGAAAAGAAGCGCCCCATGTTGAAGCGATATTAAGTCAAACTAAAAACATTGTGCGAATGCAGGGGCACCATCTAATAACAGAAACACGCCATGGATTTATCTGTGCGAACTCAGGTGTAGACAAATCAAATTTAAAAGATGAATCCACAGTCTGTTTGTTGCCTAAAGATCCTGACTGTTCAGCAAAAACGATAAGAAATAAAATAAAAAGTTTAGCTGGAGTAAATGTAGCAATAATAATATCGGATACTTTTGGTAGACCTTGGAGAATTGGTCAAGTAAACATGGCCATAGGTATAGCTGGAATGAAACCCCTTATCGATTATCGAGGTAGTAAAGACATGTATAATAGAAAATTGAGATATACTTTAATTGCTATTGCAGATGAGCTAGCTTCAGCTGCTGAACTTGTAATGAAAAAGTCTGAAAGAGTTCCAGTTGCAATATTGAGGGGTGTTGATTATGCGACTGGTAGGGGATCTGTTAAGGACTTAATTAGACCTAGAGAAATAGATCTCTTTAGATAATTCCCTATTAGTGTGGGCAATTTATTTTATTTTGATACGAATTTGTTACAGTCTATAAAAAACCGCATGTTTTGTTTGAGGTCTTTCTTGACTCCAATTCTTTTAGAACTTAAAATTTTAAAATCTTTCTTATACTTAACGAGGTGAATTTGACTTTTTTCAGAAGTTATATCCATCTCATTCAGGGTCTTATCGATCTTAAAGGCTACTGTCATTTTTCCTGGTCCATTGGTTAATTGAAAGATATCTTCAATCTGTCTATTTCTCTTCATGTATTCTATTTCATTGAGTGGTTCAACAGCTCTAATTAAAACAGCGCCTACTTCATTAGGATAATGAGCTACGATATTGAACATCCAGTATTTGTGAACGTTATAGATAAATAATCTTCCAGGGGAGCTCCACATAGACTTGTTATATGATTTCAAACCGTTATATGCTCGAGATGCTGGATCTTTATCTCCATAATAAGCTTCTGTCTCTACTATCATGCCTTCAAATTTCTGTAGATCAAATTTTCTAACTAATTTTGTTCCTAACAGTTCTAAGGCAACATTTTTGGGGTCCCTCTGAAAAAATTTTCGGCTTAAAATTGGTGTCAAGAAATGCTACTGCCCTCTAGTATCTATGTTAAATATGTTGATAATGTGAAATTTTTACGTGTTTTTATCTTGCTCTAGCAAAAATAGATTTCTGTTGATCGTTTTCATGATGGTTGGAAATAGATTCTTATTCGTATTAGGTAAATCCATTGAAGAGATGAATTCTTTTTGGAAATTAGCGTTTGCACCTAATTCGATATAGTCTATTTTTTTGATTATTCTTTCAACGAGTTTTCTTGTTGGGTTGGATATTAGTGTCATTCTTGCCCCAGATCCCGCTGTGTTGCCAACGAACTGTATACGTTCAAGTGGAATCTCAGGGAACATTCCTAAATCTATTGCACTTGATGGGTCAATATGTGTGCCGAAGGCTCCGGCTAAATAGAATTTCTTGATTTCTTTCGGTTTGATCTTCATATGTTTCATTAAGATTGATATTCCAGTATATACTGCAGCTTTGGCGAGTTGTATCTCTCTAACATCGGATTGAGTAATTACAATGTCATCATTAATGCCTGAATCAGATCTACTGGCTATTACAAATTCCAAAGAATCATTTTTCTTTCTGATTAATTTCGTGTTATTTTGATCCATTCGACCTCTTGAATCAATTATTCCTGTTCTAAGCATTTCTGCTATACCTTCAACTACGGCTGATCCACAAATTCCTACAGGCTTGGTGTCTCCAATTACCTTGAATGATACATCTAAACTGCGTGGGTCTATCCATATTCTCTCTATAGCCCCTTGTGAAGCTCGCATTCCATGACGAATATGTGATCCTTCAAAAGCTGGTCCAGAGGCACATGAGCAAGAAACTAGGCGTTTTTTAGTCCCAAGAATTATCTCTGCATTTGTTCCAATATCAATTAGCATAGAAAGATCATTTGCTGAATGAATACCTGTTGCGATAACATCTGCTACTGCATCTCCACCAACAAAGCCGGCTACTACTGGTAACAGATAAACTCTCGATCCGATGTTAGTGTTCAATCCCAAGTCTTTTGCTTTGACTTCAAGACCTCTACTAATTACTGGTGGATAAGGGGCTAATGAAAGATAGCGAGGAGATATGCCTAGGAAAATGTGATGCATTGCAGTATTTCCAGCAACTGATACATCGAGAATTTCATTACTCGAAATTCCAGCACTGTTGCATGCTTCCTTAATTAGACTATTAATGCCTTCAATAATGCATCTATTGATCTCACTCATTGAATTGATGTCTTTCATGGTAAAAGTAATGCGGGCGATTATGTCTTCTCCAAATTTTGACTGAGGATTAAGATTAGAAACAGTTGATACAGTTTTACCGTTCAATAAATTGATGAGATATCCAGCTAGTTTAGTTGTACCTATATCTACAGAGAAGCCATAGCATGATTTTGATGTGTCTCCTGATTCTATTCTGATTATCTCTCGATTTTTGAAGATGGACACAGTAGTTTTCCATTCGTCATTTCTGAGTACAGTGGCTAATTCTTTTAGTGAATTGTAATTGATGTCTGTGATTCTAAATTGACCATTTTTTTCAAGGGTTGATGTCAATCGATTTAGATCAGATTTAGGATCATTAAGAGTTGGGGGTTTGATTTCAAGATAGACTTTTTTGATGGTTGGATGTATGGAAATTTTCGGCATAAATCCCGAAACGATTAGTCTTTGATGCGTTTCTTCACTTTCTGGGGGTATTTCAATTTTTAATCGTGTCGGTTTTAATGTTTTAACTAAACATGCTAAACGGTAACCGGAGGCAAGATCTGATTTTGATAGTAGCTTCTTTTCTGTTGTAGTTGGTGTTAATTTTTCTGAACTGTAAATTTTTACAATACATTTACCGCATATGCCATGTCCGCCACACATAGAAAGTAATTTTGTACCACGTTTCCATAGGTTGTCAAGTAAGATTTCATCTTTTTTCAGTGTTAAAGTTATTTTATTTGATTGATATTTTTTATTTTTAGACAGTAATTCTCGCCTCAGACTATAGATTACAGCTTCTTAAGACGATTGATTAAAGATATCTAAAATATGAGACAATGAATTGAAATAAAACGCTTACCTGATTAACCGATCTGCATATTGAAACTCATTTGGTAATTAAATCGTTTTCACATATCTGGTACCTCAAGGAAATAACCGTTTGGAATACCCATAACAGCTAATAGTAGCCAATTCGAAAACTGGTAGAAGGGGAGTTAATGAAATTTATCCACTACAGAAGAATATTACTTTTGATAGGAATTTTCAGTATTGTTTTTGGCGCATCCTGGATATTGGTCCTGACAAAATCAAATTATACAATTCCAGAAAGTGAAGAAATTCTATCTCCAGGGCGAGAACTTGCATATCATGATTTCAATATTCCCGATAATACTCATCTTGTAGTGTCTTTTGAATGTGTTCAGAAAAATGGTAAGATTGAATCGATGTTGATGGACAAATATTCTTTTGAAAAATTTAAGACCGGTGAGAATACCTCGGTTGAAGTTTTCATGCGAAAAGTTGGACAAAATGATACTTTGAGTTATTATTTTGATAAGGGCGATCAATATTTTCTTGTTTTCAAACCAGTATATTTGACTGGAATAAAAGAGCTAAATAACACTCTCCAAGAAGAACAGAGATTTCATTATTATCCCGCTCAATTAGAAAATGACACTCAATTTGACGTGGAAATTACATTAAAAAATAAAAATGATAGTGTTAGACTCATGATAATCAATCAAACAATTCTTGATAGAATGTTAGGTTTGTGGATTCCTCCAGAAGGTTCAGTGTATGCTGAGGAATCGGGTAGCGTGGCTGTTGAACTTAATTGGTTAGCAAGAAATAATGAAAAATTCTATGTTGTAGTAATACCTCTATCATCCGACTGGCCGTTTGAATATTCAATTAAATTATATGCGCTAAAAATTGATGGAGCTTTTCCAGTTAATTTCAAGTATTCGGGTTCTGGGACTTCTGATGGGCCTTGGATCATAGGGCTTGTCCCAATCATAGCTGGAACCATTTTACTTATACTTGTATCCGCAATAAAACCTCCCAAAATTGACAAGAGTGTGAATGAAGACAATCGTAATCAGGTTCATTCCACATTAGAATGATTTCTAAGGGTTGTATCTCAGTTATGTTGTCAATTCAGTATACTTAGAAAGCCTCTTATTATCGAGATGGGTCTCCTTTGGAATATGTCCAAGGAGAGCGGTATAACAATTGGCGCCAGATAAACCTCCAGTTCCTGTGAAAGTGGCTGACATGAAAAACTTTGTCAGGTTAGTTCTTGCATTAAATGAAGGTTCACAACTAATTTGGAATCTTCCATACAAAGATACGTCTATCTTGTGTTTTTTTACAGCATACATGTATTGGGATGGAGACCTCCCGCTTTTAGCCTGTCTATCAGATGAAAAGCCTAACAAACCATTTATCGCTTATCGAAGTGACAAGCAAGATGGGGAAGAATTTTTCTATGCTGACACGTTCGATGATGCAAGATATAGATATGCCTCAATAATTGACTTCAAAAGAACTCCAGAACTATTTCTCAGAGCTCTTAATGGTGACTTTTCGAAACCCCTCAAGCCATTGATGATGGAAGTCAAGGATTTGACATCTCTCCTTCGTACTTTAGTTCCTCTTTCAATAAGGGAATCAATTTCATTTCCACTCTGGCATTTTAAGAAAGATGCTGATGAATATCTTGGAGCTGTTATTCCATTCGAGCATTATTATGAGTCTGATGCACTACCAGTATTTTTTTATCTCAAACTTTCTGAATCTTTCCGAAAACCGTTCATAAGATATAATGCATCAAAACCTGCAGGTGAAAAATTGGAATTTACATCCAACACTTCAGATGCAAAATACTTCTATGCAAAAGTGATAGAGGTTGAATCTCTACCTTTCA
>MEZD01000034.1:25639-26873 GCA_001775955.1 Candidatus Bathyarchaeota archaeon RBG_13_38_9
GATAATTTTAAAATCCTGTAACGATGGTGAGGTTTTATTGAAATGAGTAAGATAAATTTAGCTTTAGTTGGAGTGGGAAATTGCTCTTCAGCATTAGTTCAAGCAGTGAACTATTATGGACGTTCAAAGAAACGACTGCGCACAGAACTGATGACGGAAAAAGTTGGACGATATTCAGTAAAAGATATGAGATTTGTAGCTGCTTTAGATGTAGACAGCAATAAGGTTGGAAAAGATCTTTCAAAAGCAATTTTCCAATCACCAAACAATACCCCCAAGTTCAGTAATGTTCCAGAAACTGGAGTTACTGTAGAGAAAGGCCCTCTACTTGACGGATTAGGTAGTTATGCAAAAGAGAAAATACAGATAGCCCAAACTAAACCAGTTGATGTTAAAAGACTACTCAGAAAAAAAGAAGTTGACATTCTAATAAATCTCTTACCCAGTGGAGCAAATAAAGCAACAAAATATTACGCGAAAGAAGCTCTTTCAGCAAAATGTTCGTTTATTAACGCTACCCCTTCAAGACTTGCATCAGACAAAGTATGGCAGAGAAAATATCAAAGAGCCAAACTCCAGCTAGTGGGTGATGATATTAAGGACCAAATAGGGTCAACTGTTCTTCATGAAACTATTCTAAAAACGTTATCTAAAAGAGGTGTAAAAATCGACGAAAGTTATCAATTAGATGTTGGTGGGAGCATTGAATCTTTCAGCGCGCTGGAAAAGGATAGGTATAGTTACAAAAAGAAATCAAAACTTACCGCTTTAGGTTCAGCGGTGCCTTATAAATTCCCACTAGTCGCAGGGTCATCAGATTACGTTGAATTCATGGGTAATTCGAGAACCAGCCATTTCTGGATACGAGGAAATTACTTGGGTAAATCACAGTTTACTCTTGATATGACCCTAAATTTTATAGAAGCACCATCTTGTGCCTCGGTACTGATTGATGTGATAAGAGCAGTAAAACTTGCCAAAGATAGAAAAATTGTAGGTGGGCCAAAAGAAATATGCTCATATGCATTCAAGATGTCTCCAGATCCTATCCCACTTGATGAAGCTGCAAAATTATTTGAAAAATTTTCCACTAGCAAACATTGAATAAAACTCTGATAGAAGTCGACGGGCTAATGCATAGATTCAAAGATTCAATAAAGAAAACATCAGAGAATTTAGAAAGTAATATTGTTCTAGCCTTAGATCTCGATGAAAAAGATCCTAAAGTCTTAGT
>MEZD01000034.1:26913-28994 GCA_001775955.1 Candidatus Bathyarchaeota archaeon RBG_13_38_9
GGGTGGTTTAGACAGTGTATTTCAAGAAGCATCAAAAAGAAACAAGGGAGTAATCCTCTTGGTGCATATGAGTCATAAAGGAGCAAGTCAAGGATACAGTAGGATTGTAATGGAATCAGATTCCACTGAAAAAATCCCACAATTTATTATTTTTGCAAAAAATGCTTTAGCTTGGAAAGCCGATGGAGCTGTCGTCGGTGCAACACAACCAAATAACATCACTGTTGTAAAACAGATCCTTGGTGAGAATGTTCCAATTTTTGCTCCAGGGATTATAGCTCAAGGAGCATCTCCAAAGGATGCCATCAAGGCAGGAGCTGATTATTTGATTGTGGGACGGGGTATCCTTTTATCCTCAGAACCTGAAAAATCTGCAAAAAAAATTAAAGATGAGGTGAACTCAGCAATCAAATAGAAAGGGTGAATCTGATTCTGAGTACTCATGATTGGTTTCAGAAAGGTTTTTTAGACTTCCAGAGGAGCATTTGAGAAAAATAGTTGGTGAATGTTTGACAAAGATCAATGTTGCAATTGTAGGCATAGGTAACTGTGCATCTGCGCTTATCCAGGGAGTAAATTTCTATAAAGATGTTTCATCAGAAGAGAAAATTCCAGGTTTGTTACACGTTAATTTTGGTGGATATCATCCAGGTGACATAAACTTTGTAGCAGGATTTGATGTTGATGCGAGAAAAGTTGGAAAAGATCTAAGTAAAGCAATAAAAGTTAAACCTAATAACACTAGAACTTTTTCAGAAGTACCCGATATGGGGGTCACTGTAAAACGTGGCCCTATAATGGACGGTCTGGGTAAATATCTGAAGCCAGTTGTGAAGGTTGATAAGAATTCAGTTGAGTCCGATGTTGTTGACGTCCTCAATAAAGCAGAAGCTGACATGCTTATTAATTATCTTCCGGTAGGTAGCGAGGAAGCTTCAAAATGGTATGCTGAACAGGCGTTAAAAGCTGGGTGTGCGCTTATTAATTGCATACCTGTTTTTATTGCATCTGATGATGCTTGGCAAAACAAATTTAGATCTGCCGGTTTACCCGTTGCTGGAGATGATGTGATGAGTCAAATAGGCGCTACAGTACTCCACAAAACATTGGCGAAATTACTTGTAGATCGAGGGGTCAATATTGATGAGAGTTATCAGTTAAACATAGGTGGAGATACAGACTTTTTGAATATGTTGGAGCAGGAAAGACTTCGATCAAAAAGAATAAGCAAAACAAGTGCTGTGAGAGCTATGATTCCGTACGATGTTCCATTAAGAATTGGTCCAAGTGATTATGTTGATTTTCTTGATAATAAAAAAATCTGCTATATTCGAATTAAAGGAAAATACTTTGGTGATACCCCAGCAAGTATAGAAGTTAAACTTGACATATGGGATGCTCCCAATAGTGGGGGAGTAATTATAGATGCTATTAGAGCTGTTAAACTTGCTTTAGATCGGAACATCGCAGGTACTTTAACAAGCATATCTTCATTTGCATTTAAACATCCACCTACGCAACTGCCAGCCAGTGTTGCTAAAGACTGGGTTGAAGAATTCATTATAGGAAAACGAGAAAGATAAATTGGTACGTATTAGATTTTTTCAATGTAGATAAGATGAAATAAGAAACAATAATGTCATGATTTACTCATTATTGTCGGCATAAAGCTTTTATCATGCGGGATTTTGTTTGAAGCCAGTGAGCAGTATGGGTGGAGCTAAAAAGAAAACTATGTCCAAAATGGAAGCGAACGAGAGAACAGGCCAAGATGAGAAACCACAGAAAAAGGCCAAAGGAAAGGGGAAAATGGATTTTGAAAAGAAAGAAAAGAGCATGAGGATGCCTGATATAAATAATGAAAAATTAATCTCTGATCTTTCCAAAATGGGCGCAATAACTCCATATGCTGTTGCCTCACAATTGAATTTAAGGATCAGTCTAGCGAAAGACTTGCTTGATGAATTAGAGAAAAAACAGTTAATCAAATCAGTCGGAGGAAATTCCAGAGTTAGGATATATGAGGCTTCAGCGGCTGCCTAAACTTTATCTTTTGTTTTCTATTTTTTCGTAAGAATATC
>MEZD01000034.1:29006-31305 GCA_001775955.1 Candidatus Bathyarchaeota archaeon RBG_13_38_9
GCAATCTATACCTTTTCAAGTTTAATCCTTTTACTGGAATTAATTTTTTGAAATATCTGTAAATTATCCTTAATTTTTCCGATGATATTCATTGGGCTGTATGATTGGGTCGTATTTATGAAAATGCATACAGCTGATCCCATTGGCCAATATGCGACAGTTCCAGGATCAACTTGAGTTTTAGCTTTTTCAACTCCAATATTTATTGGTGCTTTAAAATAGACCATGTCTTGGTTAAGGGCTGTTATACCGTTTAATGGCATGGAACGCAGTAAAGCATCAATCGTTCTCGGTGCCAAAAATCTAATTAATTCACATTTTGCATTTCCAACATCTTCGACAGTAAACTGAACTTCTATACGGGATATGCTTTCATTCAAAATATATCGCCAATTATCAATTGTTTACAAATAGGGGCGTCTGAAAATCATATCTAATTTTTAGTTAAGATTCGTTCTAGGTTCTTGGCAATCTCCTCAATATTATCTTGTTTGACCATTGGATGTATTGGAAGTGAGAAAACTTGTCTTGAAGCTTTTTCTGTTTCTTGCAAATCAGTTTTCTGTGATGCATATTTTTGATAAAGTGGAAGTAGGTGAACCGGGGTTTCATAATATACGGTGGCCCCTATGTTCTTCGAACGTAGTTTACTGACAACTCTATTTCGTTTACCTGCATTCGCTCCTCTCATTCTTACTGTGTAAAGGTGCCAAGCATGTTTGCTGCCTTCAGGCTCGAGTGCCAGATCAAGTTTTTTGATGTCTTGAAGCTTCTTTGTAAGATGTTCGGCGTTTTTTCGTCTCTTCTCTAAAAATATTGGAAGTTTTTTTAGTTGCACCGTACCGATTGAAGCGGCAATCTCGGTCATTCTATAATTGTGTCCTAATGTTGAGACCCAATAGGGTCTTTCTTCACCATGTACTCTAACACGTCTGATTTTTTCAGCAAATTCGGCATCATTTGTAGTAATCATTCCACCTTCTCCAGTTGTAATGTTTTTTACACCGTAAAAACTAAAACATGATGCGTCCCCTATGTTTCCAATCTTTTTATCTTGGTATTCAGCCCCTAAAGCTTGAGCCGCATCTTCTATTACAGTTAATCCACTTTTTCTTGCAATCTTGATGATGGCACTCATATCTGCAGGTAATCCATAAAGATGAACGGGTATAATTGCATTGGTTCTGTTGGAAATCTTACTTTCAATCAAATCAACTCTCATGCAATATGTTTTAGGATCTATGTCTATGAAAATTGGTTTGGCACCAGCTAACAAAACAGCGCCAGCAGTAGCTGGAAAAGTAAATGATGGAACAAGAACTTCATCACCTTGACCTATGTTTGAGGCCATTAATGATGCATGCAAAGCAGCCGTTCCGCTATTAACTGCTATTGCATACTTCGCACCAGTATATTTTGAAAATGCTTTCTCAAATTGCAGGACCTGGGGTCCCGCACCACTTTTATCTGTTAACAGACCATCTTTGAGGACTTCGGTTACAGCTTCAATTTCTTCCTTTCCAATACAAGGCTGATTTATCCTCAAAAGACTACGCATATTCATACTTCCAAAGAGAGACGACTCAAGGATCTGTAATTGATCATCTTAAGGTTTCCTAAAATTTAGATTTTGATTCTCAAAAAATCTGTTGAAATTAAGGGAAAATTATGTGATCGCAAAAAGATAGCTTCCCATTTTTTCAACATACACTCAATATCTTGAACAGTAAGTGAAAATTTTTGAAACATTTTGTAGCACAATATTTATTATGTTGTGAAATAGCTGTTGTTTAGCCATTTTATTGAGGAATATAATAATGTCTGCTCCACAACTTTCTGGTCAACCGATATTGGTTTTGAAAGAGAATGCTACAGGAACGGAAGGTAGAGATGCACAGCGTGCAAATGTCTCAGCGGCGCGTGTTCTAGGTGAACTTGTTAGAAGTTCCTTGGGGCCAAAAGGTATGGATAAAATGATAGTGGACTCTTTTGGAGACGTAACGATCACGAATGATGGGGCGACTATACTAAAAGAAATGGAAATCGAACATCCTGCAGCAAAAATGATGGTTGAAGTCGCCAAAACACAAGATCAAGAGGTTGGCGATGGTACAACAACAGCTGTGGTATTAGCCAGCGAATTACTTGGAAAAGCTCAATCCCTAATGGAGAAAGGCGTGCATCCGAGCGTTATTATTGAAGGATTTTCAACAGCTTTTGACATGGCAATCAAATATCTCGATAAGATCGCAATTAAGGTTCAGCCAATTGATAAAATTATGCTTAGGAAAATAGCCGA
>MEZD01000034.1:31323-34992 GCA_001775955.1 Candidatus Bathyarchaeota archaeon RBG_13_38_9
ATTAGTCGGCGAGCAGAGAAAATTACTGGCTAATCTGGTTGTTGACGCTATTCTTACAGTAGCTGAAATGAAATCTGGCAAATATGTCGTTGATATCGAAGATGTGAAAATCGAGAAAAAAGCTGGAGGGAGCGTTTCTGATACTCGATTGATAAAAGGATTGGTGATTGATAAAGAAGTAGTTCATACTAGAATGCCAAAGCATATAGATAATGCAAAAATTGCCCTAATCATAAAACCTCTCGAAATTGAGAAAACTGAATTCGACTCAAAATTATCTATCGCATCTCCAGAGCAACTTGAGTTGTTTATCAAGAAAGAGGAAAATATGCTCGAAGAGATGGTTGATAAACTTCATGAAGTTGGGGCAAATGTGTTAATGTGCCAAAGAGGAATTGATGATGTGACCCAACACTTCATGTCAAAACGAGGAATATTGGCCGTAAGAAGAGTGAAAACATCAGACATGGAACACCTTGCGAAAGCGACTGGAGGAAAAGTAATCACTGAAGTAAGCCATTTAGAATCGACAGATCTAGGTCATTCAAAGCTGGTTGAAGAGAGAAAAATTGGAGAAGACAAAATGATGTTCATTGAAGGATGTAAAAATCCTAAAGCAGTAACAATATTTATTCGAGGAGGAACAGAAAGAATAATAGATGAAGCAGAGAGGGCGATACACGACGCAATATGTGTTGTAAGAGATGTTGTACAGGAGCCCAAGATAGTCGCAGGAGGAGGGGCCCCGGAAGCAGAAATTGCAAAAAAACTTCGAGAGTACGCTAGAAAAATTTCTGATAGAAGCCAGCTTGCTATAATCTCGTTTTCTGATGCTCTGGAATCCATACCTATGACGTTAGCTGAAAATGCTGGATTGGATCCAGTTGATATCTTAGTTGATTTAAGGTCCAAACATGATAAAGGTCAGATCTGGGCTGGGATTGATCCCTTGAAAGGAAAAGTCAGAGACATTTCACAGATAGGAGTATATGAGCCTATGGTAGTAAAACGGCAAGCAATTGCTTCATCAACAGAAGCTGCTAATATGATTTTAAGAATTGATGAAATGATAGCGGTGGGTAAAAGTGATGGTGGACCTACACCTCCAACGCCGCCAGAAGAGGGTGCTGGTGAAGAAGAAGATTAAGAAAAAGAACCAGGCAAGCAAAGTTCAGACCATGATCGGTCCCCCGAAACTCACCAGATTCGAAAAGGCTAGAGTAGTAGGTGCAAGAGCAATGCAGATCTCTATGGGGGCGCCTGTATTACTGGATGTGGATATCAAAGAAACATCGCCTATAGCGATTGCTCTTATGGAATTGAGAGAGAAAGTATTACCGATTAGCATTAGGAGAAGTTTGCCTGATGGAACAAGCCAAAATATTCCATTGAAGTTATTGGTTTCAGATGAGAAATGGCAATACACATCTTCATAAATAATTAAATTCTTATTAAGATAGAAGAGGACGCGCCATTAAAAAGGCGTCTTCGCCATCATAATAGTAACGTGAGATTCTTTTTCTAATGCTAAACCCTAATTTTTTGTAGAGTTGTAATGCAGGTTCATTAGTGACTCGTACTTCGCAAAATGTCTCTGAAGAACCATAACTGGTCAGTGATGACATTGCTGACAGCATTAGTGCTCTAGCAATTCCTGTTCTTCTATAATTTGGACTAATTGCAATAGAAACTACGTGACCTTTTCTAACAGGTTTAATACGAGAAAAATCAGAGAACCCACTTTCTAGTCTACACATGATATACCCTATTATTGTACTGTTAGCCTCAGCTACAATAAATGCGTCTGGACAATTCTTGAAGATTTCCATGAAGAAATATGAATTATAATTCTCTGGGAGACAGGTCTTGTTGATCTCCATAACCTTCTCGATGTCTATTATTGTAAATCTTCTAAGTGAAACCTCGGAAGTCAGATTCATTTGATTATCGTCGGTGAGTTTGAAATTCAACAATATAAGCGTTTGTAAAAGGAATATAGAAATCTAAATCATGGAATCTAAAGCGTAGTTAGACTTAAATTATAAAGCTCTTACCGTTACCGCTATCAAGTTTAAAGGGGAATACCGTTTGAGTGATACTCCACATCAGAAATTAGGTTATGGAGCAGAATATTCCCTAGCGGATTTGAAAGGGTTTTTAGAGAAATACTTCGAAGTCATTGATGGTTTTTTGGATTTATCCGGTATTCCTACTTTCACAATAAATCCTGAACCAATAAAAAATAAGTTCAAATCACTTACGGTTCAGTTTAATTCTGTTGGACTTCTCCCTGTTATGAGAAGAAGTGAAACTACATATGTGGTGAAAATTTTCAATAAGCCACCTCAAAAGGCCGGGAGGAAAGGATTAGGTATAATTCTTTTTTTGGCAACAATGGCTACCATATATCTAGCTGGGTATGTTCTTTGGATTGAAAATCCCCTCTGGAGTGAGATATTAATGCCGAAGGCAAATCCGTTCTTCCAAGCAGCAATATACGCTGTATGCCTTGCTGGGATCATTGGAATACATGAATTAGGACATAAGATCGCCTGTAATCGACATGGATTGATGGCGTCAAAACCATATTTCATACCAGGTTTTCCTCCCTTTGGAACATTCGGCGCGTTAATATCACTAAAGGATCCTCCGACAAACAAAGATGAGTTATTTGACATAGGCGTCTCTGGGCCAATAGCAGGATTCAGTATAACCATCCTTGTAACACTAATTAGTGTTGCATTAGGCGTGGTGATACCTGATGAAAAAGCTCAGATACTTCAAGAACAGAACCTTATAGGAACTCTCGTTTGGCCAAACTCTCCATATTTATTCGAAATGCTTTCAGGGTTGGTTGAGACCCTCCACCTAATAGTCATACCACAAGGTTCAACCCTTGTTCTTGCGAATATTCTTTTTGCAGCTTGGGTCGGATGTCTTATTACATTTTTAAATCTTCTACCCATATGGCAACTTGACGGAGGACATATTTCCCGAGCTGTTCTTGGACTAAAAGGACATCGATATGCTACGATTGCAGGTCTAGGAATATTAATTATCAGCGGCTATTGGTTCTTCGCTCTATTACTTGTATTTTTAATGACTGCCGGCAGAAGAATGCCGGAAGCAGCAGAACCACTTGAAAATATTTCTCAGCTCTCAAAATATCGTAAAGCGTTTTACTTTATAATCCTATTAATTCTAGTTCTATGTTTTGTTACACCTCCAAGCTGAGTAGCTGATTATTTTGTTCTCTGGTACTCCTCGAGAATATCTTTTAAGAAATAATGAGACAGGAAAATTAATTTTGAAATTACTTGAGAACACATGTGATGATGAAAAGACCTCTATAAGGGATTTGGCGAGAAAAGCTAGATTTTCAACAAAAATGACGGCTGATGTAATAAACAGGCTTTCAATGCAAGGATTACTTCTCTCAAAGAATGAGACTATCATAGTAAATCGTGCTAATAGATTACAATTAGCTGTGGAAGCTATGAACAATGGAATGGATTGGGAGAGGATATGTCGAACACTAGGATTTCGAGAATTTGAAGATATCACGGCAGAGGCATTTCGTGCAAATAATTTGAAAGTATATAGTAGATTTGTTTTCCGACACGCAGGAAGAAAATTTGAAATTGATGTCGTAGGTCAGAGAGAACACAT
>MEZD01000034.1:35013-42322 GCA_001775955.1 Candidatus Bathyarchaeota archaeon RBG_13_38_9
GCATTGGAGTAGAGGTATGTCGACTGGACAACTAATCCAAGCCGTAAAGAAACAAGTAGAACGAATACAAATGCTTGTTAAAGAAACTCAAATTTGTAAGAATAAATTCAATGTTACAAATGAATCTGAAATACTGTTTATTCCAATAATCATAACTTTGGGTAACCCGAAAAATAGAATGATTAAACAAGTTCCTATAGTTCCCGTTCTAGCACTAAGAAGTTTTCTTGCGGAATTTGATCTTCATCTAAAAAACTTGACGCTTTTTAAACTAGTTCTAAAAATATTAGTGTATTAGGATTGGATTATTTTGAGAATTAAGCTTGAAGATATTAATAGTTTAGATCTAGATTTGACGTTCTCCTGTGGTCAGGCATTCAGATGGCGTAAATTAGAAAATTCTTGGATCGGTATGATTGACGATGTACTACTGAAGTTACAACTCGAGAATAATTATCTGAATATACTATCATCAAAACCAATTCATAAATCCAGAGTTAAAGTTTTTTTTAGATTTGATGATCGTTTTGACATAATCATGAAGGAATTAAATCACAATAAGGAATTCAAGAAAATCTCTTCGTCAATAAAGGGGTTACGACTTCTAAGGCAGGATCCTTGGGAATGTCTAATTTCCTATATTTGTTCGAGAAACTGTAAAATTATGATGATAAACAGAATGCTATGTGATCTCTCAAAAAATCTAGGTAAAAAAGTGACTTGGGGCAATCATACAGATTATTGCTTTCCATCACCCGAAATAATCTCAAAAGCTAAATTGAATGAACTAGCTAGATGTAGGTTTAGATTCGGCAAGACCCAGGCTAATGAAATAAGGGAAATTGCCAAAATTGTTTGCTCGAAAGAATTGGACTTTGACAAAGTAAAGAACATGTCATACCCGGAAGCAAAGGTCAAGTTAATGTCTATTGGTCATGGAATTGGTAACAAAGTTGCTGATTGTGTCTTGCTTTTCTCATTAGATAAACTGGAATCGTTCCCAGTTGATGTCTGGATTGCTAGAGCGCTTGTTGACCTCTACGGTCAACAGTTTGATTCAAAATTAATAAATAAGATAAAAAGAAAACAATTTTTGACTCCCAAAGAATACAGGTTACTTAGTGATTTCGGTCGACAACACTTTGGTAAGTATGCAGGTTATGCTCAAGAATATATGTACCACTGGAAACGGCTGCGCGATGGTGCATGTTGAAGGTTTTAATGTACTATAATACGTAAATTCACTTAGTATATGCTAAGTTAATCGAATATCGTCGGGTTTATTATCTAGAGATTTCTGCTTGGAAAACGCATTTATTCATTAAGTAATTAGTGTAGAATAAGGAAAACAATCTGGGTGGATGTCCATATGTATCTTATTGGCGAAGCATTGGTTGGAAAGGAACCTGAGATCGCTCATGTTGATCTTGTAATCGGAACAAAGGATGGGCCAGTAGGTCAAGCTTTTGCAAATAATATAGGCAACTATTCCGCGGGTCACACTCCACTACTTGCAGTAGTGAGGCCGAATCTAGCAGCAAAACCATACACTCTTGTTATACCAAAAGTAACTGTCCAAGACATTTCTGATGCTGCCAAAATTTTTGGTCCTGCTCAGGCAGGAGTAGGCAAGGCCGTTGTCGATGCTGTTGAGGAAGGTGTTATCCCGAAAGATGTTCTTGATGACTGGGTTATTCTATGCAGTGTATTCGTACATCCAGATGCCAAAGATTATAGAAAGATCTATCAATACAATTACGGTGCAACTAAACTGGCGATAAAGAGGGCTTTAACCAAATATCCCAGTTTAGAAAAGATAATGTTTGATAAAGACAGAGCAACACATCCAATTATGGGATTCAGAATACCACGACTTTGGATGCCTCCATACCTGCAGATTGCTCTTGATATACCCGACCTTGAACGCACAAAGAGGATAATCACTGAGGTTCCAAAGAGTGACAGGGTAATATTTGAAGCGGGGACTCCTCTAATAAAAAAATATGGTGCGAGTGTCATCCAAGAGCTTAGGGATGTCGCAAAGAATGTCTTCATAGTTGCCGACCTTAAAACTTTAGATGTAGGTCAGGTCGAAGTTGATCTAGCTTTTGATGAGACTGCTGACGCCGTAGTAGCTTCTGGACTTGCTTCATTACAAACTCTTGATAACTTCATATATGAAACAAAAAGACTTGGAATCTATGCTTATGTCGATATGATGGATGTTTCCTCGCCCGTAAAAGTTCTAGAATCATTGAAAGAACTTCCTGACGTTATAATTCTTCATAGAGGAATAGATGCGGAACGGGGATCAAAGACTCGATGGGATCTGATCAAGGAGATCAAAACCAAATTTAAAGATGCTAAACTTCTCGTAGCGGTCGCAGGAGGAATAGAGCCAAGCAATGTCACGAACGCACTTAAAGCAGGAGCAGATATCTTGATAGTAGGTAGATACATAACACAGTCAAAAGATATTGAACATTCAGCTGAAGAATTCCTGACACAGATAGGTCTTGACATGGATCTCTTCCGAATTCATACAGAATAGAACCGTGCACTCGAATAGATACTTCCGGAACTAGCGTATGCTATAAAATAGTTCGAGCTAGTAAGTATGTTAAAGCGATTAAAATAATTTCAAGAGGACATACAATGAACTATTAATTGACCGGACCAAAAAGAAAGCTTGAAGAGATAATTCATGAAGAATTTTACTGATGATAATAATATGATCACAGGCAACTTGTGGTATGTGGATTAAATTATGAAATATTCCTTGATGGTTGATGCCTATGAAAAAATTGAGGCAACCACCAAACGTCTTGAGATGCGAGATCTACTGGCAAATTTGTTCCAAAAAACACCTAAAAATATCATATCCGAGGTGACTTACCTCACACAAGGAAAACTCTATCCAGACTACATGGGAATAGAGATTGGTCTGGCAGAGAAATTAATCGTTAGAGCTTTGTCACTTTCTTCTGGTAAAACTGAGAAAACTGTAGATAATGCTTTTAGAAAAAAAGGAGATCTAGGTGAGGTTGCAGCTACATTACTTGGAAAGAAAACCCAACAGACGTTGATGAGTAGAACACTGAGTGTCAGTGATGTCTATAAAATATTCGATAAAATAGCCCAGTCAACAGGTTCAGGGTCTATTGATGTAAAGCTAAGATTCTTATCAAGTTTGATGAATGATGCTTCCCCAATAGAGGCTAAATATATTATCCGAATGGCATTGGGCAAATTGAGATTGGGCGTCGCCGACATGACTATCCTTGAAGCCCTTGCTAGTGCATTTACTGGAGATGTTAATAATAAAGATCGATTAGAGCGTGCATATAACATATCTTCTGATCTTGGTCTTGTAGCAAAGTTAGTTGCAACATCAGGAATAGAAGGAATAACAGAACTAAATGTTGAGGTAGGTCGACCGATTCGCCCAATGCTTGCAGAACGTCTATCTGATCCAACTGAAATTCTTGAAAAATTGAATGGTAAAGCGGCAGTAGAATACAAATACGATGGGCTGAGGATGCAGGTTCATATTTCACCAAAAATATCATCAATATTTTCAAGAAGATTGGAAAACATTACTGAACAATTTCCAGATGTGATCAAATATGTAAAGAAATCAATGAAACCGAAAGAAGCTATTTTTGAAGGTGAATGCGTTGCAATAGACGCTATCACTACAGATTTTTTGCCCTTTCAAATGATCAGTCAGAGAAGAGGTCGAAAGCATGAGATTAAAGATATGGTGGAACAAATACCTGTAAAGTTATTTTTGTTTGATCTTCTTTACAGCAATGGTATTGAATGTACCCAAATGTCATATCAAAATAGAAGAAAGATTCTGACAGAAGCAATCAAGCCGAATGATTGGATTTCTCTTTCTGAACAAATAATCACTACAAACACTGAGGAAATTGAGAAATTCATGAATAGGGCTGTCTCCGATGGATGTGAAGGTCTAATTCTAAAATCTACTGATCCCAATTCCACATATCGTGCAGGTGCAAGAGGATGGGTCTGGATAAAATACAAAAGAGCATACAAATCTGAATTGGCTGACACGGTAGATCTTGTTGTTGTAGGTGGTTTTTATGGCCGAGGAAAAAGAGGGGGAAGCTATGGGGCGTTACTACTAGCAGCTTATAACAAAGTTAATGGAAAGTTTCAGACGGTATGTAAATGTGGTTCTGGATTTACTGATAATGACCTGAAAGAACTTCCAAGTAAACTCGAGTCTTCAACGTTAAGCCAAAGATCCTCACAAGTTGATTCTAAGATATCTGCTGATGTGTGGTTCAACCCTTACCTCGTTCTCGAAGTATCTGGTGACGAAATCACTCTTAGTCCGGTTCATACAGCATGTGAAAATGAATTAAGGAAAAATAGTGGGCTCGCAATTAGATTTCCCAGATTTACAGGTCGTTATAGATTGGACAAATCTCCGGAAGATGCCAGCACAACCAAAGAGATCTTGGGGATGTACAACAACCAGCTCAAGAAAATATCTATTTAATATGTTAGCGTCAAAAAAAAGAATAATTCACAAAATATGTAATAATAAAATTAAGCATCCTCTTCATATTTCTTATCATGCATAAGCGTTAATGTCACAATATCGCCTACACATAAGCCGCTACGTGCATATTCTTCTCTAGAAAGTATCCAATTTACTTCGTTGGAAGATTTTGTTGGTTGTTGAAGTGTGATTGGAATAGTTGATACAGCCATATGTATTGATTCCGAAATTTGTTTTTCTAGTGACTGATTGATAGGAGAGATTATGGGTTTTGAAGGTTGATCAGGATTGTCTTGGTGGAGTTCGATAATGACTAGTATTTTGAGTGCTCCTTTTTGAGAGATTGTTTTTACAGTACCTGTTTTTTGTATTTGCATATTACTGACTGCCCTTACATATGTTTAGAAGTATTCTGAATTCGTTGAATAAAAACAATATTGCTCAGCTCTGTTCTTTTATTGTGCAACATAATCCGAACATTGCGTATACTTAAAATACCTATAATTTGACGATTATTTATTTCCGTATGATGTAGTGGTACGTATGAATGAAAGGAGTTACACCGTTGAGAGATTGATTTTTAAAAGTTCAGGGCATAGACTGATTGGTGCTCTACATAAACCCTCGGATATGAAAGCGCCTCCATCTGTCGTATTGGTTTTACACGGCTTTCCTGGCATGGCACCGATATTGAGTGATGTAGTATCCTCTCTTTGCCAAGCAGGTTTTGCTCCAATGAGCTTCCATTATAAAGGTTGTTGGGGTAGTGGTGGATCATATAGTTTCTTAGGAGCTCTTCGCGATACTCAAAAAGCACTTGACTTGGTAGTGGATAGAAAGGATTTGGATGTTGATAATCTCAGTATTATTGGACATAGCTTTGGAGGTTTGATTGCAATATTAATGGCTGCAAAAAATGAGATGATAAAAAATGTAGCCGCATTATGTCCAGTAGCAAATATGAAAGCGGAACTAAGCACTATACAAGCGAAAAATATCCTCCAGAAAGGATTACCCTTTGTATCAGGATTTCCTATGAGAAAGGCGGTAAAAGAATGGGAGACTCTTTCAAGACAGTATGAACCAATTGACTATGTCGAAAAAATTGCGCCACGGCCTTTCCTGTTAATTCATGGAGATAAAGATGACATAATCCCATTAAGCTGCTCGAAGATATTGTTCTCAAAAGCCTTTGAGCCAAAAAAAATGTCTATTGTAAGTGGCGCTGACCATATCTTTGCCGGAAACCACAAGAAAACTATTGAATTGATCATCAGTTGGCTTCATTCAAATGTTAACTGAACTCTGATTTAAAAAAAAGGGATAAGAATAATTTTAGTACATCAGTATGTTGTTGGTGCCTTAGAAATACCCAACATTTCTCTAGCTTCTGTTGGTGTAGCGATTGGACGGTTGAGTTCTTTTGCTATTCTGACTGCTCTTTCAACAAGTTGTGCATTGTTTTTTGCTTTTACACCACGAGAATAATATACGTTGTCTTCCATGCCTACTCGAATGTGCATACCAAGAAGTGTTGCAAGAGTTGTCATTGGAACTTGATGGATACCAATACCTATGATATTGAACATTGTATTGGGTGGTGCGAAAGTTACTTGATTTAAAAGGTGCCACGGAGTGACAGGTGTTGCGCTTTGCATTCCAAGCACGAGACAGACGAAATAAGGTGGTTTTAATAATTCCTTTCTAATCAAATTATCAATTAGATGCCAATTAGCGTCAGCGAATGTTTCCATTTCTGGTTTAACATTGTTGTCTAACATGGCTTTAGCAAACTTCTCGGTGTCGGAATATGTATTCTTGAATACGGTTTCTATAGGTTTATCTTCTTCTCTGCCTCCGAGTCCATCTTTTCGTGCTTTTACAGTCGCTCTTTGAACCATTGTGCCCATGTTTAAACTGCACATTTCTGGCTTGGCATAAGCAGCTTTGAGTCGGTCTTCGAGAGTCATGTTAGGGCCTCCTCCAGTTGTGTTGTTGATTATTATGTCAGGGCAGAGCTCTCTGATTCTTTTGTTTATATCAAAATAGATTTCTTTGGAACCTACGGCGTCTGCATATTCTGTCTTTGGGTCTCTTGCATGTACATGAACTATTGAAGCACCTGCTTCATAAGCCTCAAAAGTAGATTTAGCTTGTTCTTCAGGTGTTTCAGGAAGATTCGGATTTGCTTCTTTGCCTTGCCATCCGCCTGTTATTGCACAGGTAATTATAAGAGGGGGCATTTCGAACTTTTCATATAGTCTAAGATAATCGCGTGGGCTCCCATAATTCCAAGTAGTCATATAAGACTTGCTCATTTTAATACACCTTGGTAAACCATCATTTATTTCAAATTTAAAATGGAGTGGCTTTCTTGCCTGTTGGTCGACTCATTAGGAAGATTGCTTTGGTTGGACACGCCATCATACATGCACCATCCCCAATACAGTTCTCTGGTCTTGCAACAACAGCAACACCCTCTTTCAAATCTAGAACGTTTGGACCGAGCTTCTTGCATAATACTACGCAGTGTGAACAGCCTAGGCATCTTACTTCATTGATTTCAGGAACATTCCCCTGCACAAACTCTCGACCGAAAGCTTCAACCACATTCGATTGAACAGTTTTTGAAGACAATTTTTCATCTCCATAAAAAGCTTATGTTAAGAGATAATCAGTATTATTTAAGGTTGAACCGCACATTATGGTAGTTGATAGATTTGAAAACTAGACGAATACAGGCGTTAAATTTTAGGTCAGGTCCTACCGAAAGTG
>MEZD01000035.1:0-8019 GCA_001775955.1 Candidatus Bathyarchaeota archaeon RBG_13_38_9
GTCCAGGTGTACGGGGCCTGGACGATCATTGATAGCGGTTCTTACTGCATTTCTGAAAGCTTCATGGATTTTACTTGTGAGAAAAATTCTAGTTGCATATTTACTGAATCCATCAAATATCTCAACATGATCTACTGTTCTGCCTTCGCCTGTAGCCTCCTGAAGTCCACCTTTGCCGACGGCGCTGGCACCAACTTGTGCAGTAATCACGAGAAGTGGAACTGAATCCATGTAAGCTGAAGCTACACCAGTGGTTAGGTTGGTAGCACCAGGGCCTACAGTTCCTGTGCACACCCCAATCTTTCCACTTACCTGGGCATATCCTGTAGCCATAAAAGATGCCCCGCTTTCATGTTTTGTTAGGATGGAAGTTATTTGCTCGCTATCAAATAGCGCATCATAGAATTTCAGGAGGTGCCCACCTGGAACTCCAAAAATATGTTTAGCATCATTCGCTTCCAGCAGCTTCACTAAAAGGTTTGATCCAAAAATTTTCATAAATTCATAACCTCAAATTAAATATCTTATTACTACTCGATGGGAGAGTATTAAATCACATAATGTCAAAGTCATTTATGATATGGGCAAACTGGTTAGCTAGCTGCATGCATAATAATCTTCGCAGTAACTGTCATTTTATGGAAGAGACGATGGAATAAATTCTGAACTTTTTTCATTTTTTCAGGGGAGCGTATGCCAATCCGACTTCATCTAAAACACATACCAGGCTAGACCACGACCGCTAGCCCAAAAAGATATTCCAGACAAATAATAGCCTTTCTAGCTAGCCACAATCATAAAGATTTAATGACATGATTTTCCTCGTATCTAGAAGAGATATTGGTATGAAAGGAAGACAATCGGGTGATCCAACAGCTTGTGAATTCTTTCGTTACTTCTTTAGATTGTCATGGACAGCTTTCGGCGGCCCCTTGGCATACATATCAATGATGGCTGATGACTGTGTTGAGAAAAAGAAGTGGCTGAGCAAAGACGAGTTCACCGAGATGCTGGGATTTACAAACATGCTTCCTGGCCCTAATGCGACAGAGATGGCGATTCATATAGGGTATTCAAAAGGTGGTAGAATCGGAGGAATTATAAGCGGGCTTGGATTTACGATCCCGTCTTTTATCATCATCCTTGTTCTAAGTTGGTTTTACTTTCAATATCACTCAATCCCGGGTGTGGAAGGAATCTTCTATGGTATCAACCCTGTTGTGGTAGCAATAATATTAGTTACAGCTTTCAGACTTGGAAGGTCCTCTATAACAGACTGGAAGTTAGCGGCAATCTTCATAGCAACAGTATTCGCAGCGTACTTCACTACAATAAACGAGGCAATCATCCTATTTGTGTCAGGTCTTGTCGGGATGTTTCTGTACGGCACTTCCTTAAGGAGGTTCGGATTGTCAACTCTGCTTCCATTCATTCCACTTGGCTTCACAGCGATAACTGTGTCGGTTGCAGCTTTCCCAGTAATGGTGCAGCTTTTTCTCGAATTCCTAAAGGCCAGTCTACTCATGTTTGGAACAGGACTCGTTATTATTCCTCTAGTGGGACCAAATATCGTGGAAGTCTTTGGCTGGATGAGTTATGAGGAGTTCCTTGACGGTGTGACTTTGGGTCAGGTGACTCCAGGTCCTGTTATGAAAACGGCTGCTTTTGTAGGGTATAAGGTGGGAGGCGTTTGGGGAGCGTCGGTAGCTTTCTTAGCAATATTTCTTCCTCCTTTTTTCATAGTGACTCTTCTCGCTCCATTCTTCAACAAGATGCGTAGATATGCATGGTTGCAGGGTTTTCTTAAAGGCGTAAAGGCGGGTGCTGTGGGAGTCATCCTCGCTGTTGTAGGATCGCTTGTTCAAACCGCGTTTCCTGACTTTTTAGCAATTATGATAGCCGGAGTTAGTATAGTGGCCATGTTTAAGTTCAAGACCAACATGTCCCTGCTGGTCATTGCTGCGGGGGCGTTAGGAGTCCTAGTAAAGATGCTCTAGCACTTATCGCCTCTTTGGCGCGCGCCAGCTACCCCCTGCTCCAAACCAAGGCACATCCTGCATCCTTTTACAATTAATTTTTTATTTCAACAAATATTGTTCAAAGCATCTCGTTACTACAAGCGCGCACAACGTTATTCGTATACGCTTCTGAATCAATAGTATAGACCGATAGTTGTAATCGTATGCTTGCCCTCCACCTGTAAGCGGCTTAGTCATGCCAGTTAACAAGCTTGAGATCCTAACACCCTACCTAGCACTGGCAGGACTGGTCATAACTGTATCAGCGGTTGTAGCTGTTAAGAGAAGAAGCAAAGCCTAAACGAAATTCTCTTACACTATTTTTCGAATTTTCCTAGAATACTCACTTTTTCATTATCTTGTCGAGCGTAGCGAGCTCGCGCTCGTATGGCGGCCACATTGGATACAAGAGGACAATATTGTCCTCCATTATTTTCTCGATAATTGGGATATAGAAATCTTTTGACACCGATTCAAACTATCGTAGGGTTCAGTCTCTTCTCGTTCTTAATTTCTTTTTAATCAGTTAAAAATTGAGGAACGAAAATAGTTTAAAATAATTCAGCTAAATCTGCACATATAGGAACCAGGCTAGACCACGACCGCTAGCCCAAAAAGACATTTCAGAAAGATAATAGCCTTTCGAGTTAATGAGTACCACGTGCCAAGCGCGCGCTTCGGCATTAATGAAGAACTCTTCAGTATTCAACATTGAATCCTAAAGAATTGAGTGAGCTAAATGGCAACATACTGAAAATGTGTTATTCTATTCCCCACTTCTTTGTTATTTTCACAAGTATGAAGATTACAAATGCTATGATTAGGAAAGTTATTAGAGCGCCTATGAAATGGCCAATCCTGAATGGGCCAGCAGTAATTTCTTCCCATGCAACTCCAGGAATAACGAGCTGTACTATAGGCATGATGAGGTCATCTACTAGTGCTTTAACTAATTCACCGAGGTATATGCCCACAATGAAAGCGACAGCTAACCCCATGACCTTGTATTTAGAGATGAAATCTAAGAATTCTGTCCATAGACCTTTGGGAGGTGGATGTGAAGGTTTGGGTTCAAGCAGTTCTCTGATTCGTCTGAGCTCCTCCAATATTTCATTTTCTTTAGACATGAAAACTAAATTGCTCGCAAAATTCGTATAAGTAATTTTCTATTGCTTGCAAGTATGCATAATAAAATGTCAATTCTTGTTGGAGAAAGAATCCTTTACATCGCTTCCTATTTTATTAGCGTGCTTACTTCTCTTCAAAGTAAGCACTGCTACTAACACTATCAACAGAACAATTGTTATGATTGTAAGGTATTTGGTCGAAACCACAATGTGATGCCAGTTGTATGCTAAATAGAAACCTGCATAGATCAACATTCCATTCCATATGAGACAACCCACTGTTGTATACAGAGTGAATTTTGCAATGTTCATTCTAGCCATACCCGCTGGAAATGAGATAAGAGTTCGAAAACCCGGAATCATTCGGCCAAGGAATACTGTGATTGAACCGTATCTCTCAAACCAGTCCTGCGCCATTCTGAATTGATTCCTCGTGATCAATGTATAGCCTCTAACAGTCAACGAATCTTTCTTAGTTAAGCAGTACCCAATTAGATAGTCAACGATTGCACCTCCTATCCCTGCCAAGGTTGTAAGTAACAAGATTACCCAGAAGTCAAGGATTTCTTTGGAAACCAAGTAACCAGAGAATGGAAGTATCACCTCACTTGGAATGGGGAGGGAAACGCTTTCTAGAAACATGAGAACGAAGATTCCCTGGTAGCCCAGCCCCGAGATAGTCTGAATTACAATATCTACTATTGCTTTAGAGAAACTGGTTAACTGTAGTATCATGTACGACTGTCCATCCAGATAGGCATATTCTATCAAGTTGATGATTAGAAATGCAACGATTAGAATCGTCACTATGCTCACAAGCTTTCCGATACTTCGTCCAACCAAGTTCAAGGACATCTTCCGTTTTTCTAATAATAGCACGCGTTAAAGAAGAAAGGAGTATTGCAAGAGGGTATTAAGAGCACGCGCTGGGTTATAGTTTACGTCTTTTGATAACGTATACTGATTATAACGCGAGCTAAATTAAATCCGTTTATCAAGTCTTAAAATATATACTGAGCGCGCGGACTATGAATGTGTCAAGAGAAACAGTTTCTACAATATCTATTACTGCGGGCCATTATGTATTCATCTAAACTATTGCATTCTTTGCAGATTACCTGACCCAAACCATTAGTTGAAAAGAGTCGTCCACATTCTCCACACACATGTTCTCTAGACACAAGCTTCACTCCAAGAAGGATGTATACTAAATCCTCGAATAACATCTTGAACATTATCAACAATTTCATCGAAATCATCTGAGATAATACAACTTGAGTTGAGTTCTTTCTGTCATATTATCAAAGAATCCTATAGAATAAGCACCCAACTCTCTAATCTAATTCATCCAATTTGCAAAAGACACAAAAACCATTCACCGTTCTCAAATGGTGCTAGCTAGCCAATCTTCATTTAGTTTAAATCTCTGATTTCCTATAATCATATATCGGTTTTCCATTTGAATAGAAATGCTTCATTATTTATGATAACCACTCTAACGGTCTGGTGTCTATTCACTTTTTTTCCTATAGTTAATGCAGTGGATATTATGGTTCATGATAATCATTCTTCATTTGTTTCCTCTGTCGGTACTTTTCATGTTGTTGGAGAAGTAGAAAACATGGGCTCCCAATCTGTAGCGTTCGTAACCATAACTGGGACATTCTATGATTCAAATAATACCATGATTGTTACGGAGTCTAGTTTTGCTACTTTAGAGATTATTCCCCCAGGAGTCAAGTCACCTTTCCAAGTAATAGTAACTGACCAAAATCAAGCTGAAAAAGTACACAATTACAGTTTAGCAGTTACTGATTCTAGCGTTACAACTAAGAATTTAACTAAAACACTAATAATTCTATCAAATAGCAGCCACATTTCACTTTCTGGATTTCTGAACATTGTCGGAGAAGTAAAAAACAATGGATCATCAGAGTCAACATCAACTCGTGTCGCGGCTACCTGTTATGATGAAAACGGAAAGGTCGTTGCTATCGAATCAGGTTTCACTGACCCACCGAATCTTAATCCTGAACAGACCGCTCAATTCAATCTAATGGTTAATAATGAAAATCAGAGTGCCAAAGTAGATAATTACGCGTTTCAAGTTCAGAGTAGTGAAGCGATCCTGATCCCAGAATTTCCAATATCCTATATCTTCATCTTTCTTGCATTGTTATTTGCTCTGGTAATTATGAGAAGCATAAAGGGCCCTTATTCGAGTTCGCCATTCCAAAATAGGTTTTAAAAGTCAAATAGCGTTTCGAGATGTGTATCAGTTTTTTTCATCTAAAAGTCTCTTTTCTCCTTCCAGTTTCTTCACATCTGTGATATCTTGCGTGACTTCAAGAGTACCTAGATAGTTGCCTTCACTATTTCTAATAGCATAATAGCGAATGTATACTAATTTTTCATTAAGGTTGATCCAAAAATCAACTGAATCTCTTTTACCTTCCTTAAAAGAAGTCACGATATCTTTTACAATATCAACGCTCTGTGGAGGATGACAGTTCTCTACGTTTCTTCCCAACACTGATCTAGTTCTTACAAAGATTCTATCTTTGTTGTTTGAGAAATATTTGACACAGTCATCTTTATCTACAAAGGTAATGTCAACAGGTAAAATATCTAGAACTTTCATTAGTTCGATTATTTCTAATTTTCCAGTCGGAAATGTGATCACACTATCTTTGACTGAAGGCTCATCTGTAACAGCTCCTTTAAGCTCTTGTATTAACGATGTAGTTTCTTTTGGTTTCTCGATAAATACATAACCGACATCATCACTTTCTTTCAGTATTTCAGCCCAATCATCGACACTCAACTTCTCAAGTGATGTTGGGAAAAGAATGGTTTCCTCTTTGAAGATCATGCCTTCCACTTCTTCGATTAACGGATCCAAATTAGTTTTAATGTAGTTGTCAAGTTCTTGGTTTCTACTTACCTTTTTAATTTCTTCAAAGTTATTTTTCAAGAGATCCCTTATTTCATTATCTTTTCCCCACATTACTTTAGAGGGTCCATGGAAACCGTATCGCTCGAGATAGGGGAATAGAAGTTGTTCCTTTCGGGCATAATGGATCTCAATATTCTTCAGTTCATTCAATAAAGTGTTCAATTCTTGTTTTACTTTGTCTAATTCGTACTTTCTGACATTGTTTTTTATTTCTGTTACTTTTCCTGTGACTTTTTCGATTTCTCTATTTTCCATTTCGAAGAGAAATATGGGATGAGCTGGAGATTTTTCTTTGACAGTTGATTTTTCCAGTGTTGATTTGAATAAGAGTGCATGGACGTTGCAGAATTTTTTTATCTCATCTGGTGAAAGGCCTTCATTTATTAGGGATTGCTCAACTTCTGCGATTTCAGCGGAACTTATTGAACCAATTTCACGTTCAAACCTATCTTTTGCTTCTTCAACAGATAATCCCTTATGCAATTCTGTGATTATTTCCTTCATTATTCGTTTTTTCTCATCCTTACTTTGAAAATCTACCATATTCCTGCATCCCTCTGATAGCGAAAGATTCGAGTCTAAAAACATAACAGGATTTACAGATTTTTAAACATATACTAATGTACGCTCAAGCTAAAATGATAGCATTACAATTGATGAATAAAGAAAATTAAAAGTGGCAAATTGTGAAATGAAACGTCGTTACAAACGCGGATATTTCGTAGCAGTCCTAATAGGTTTCGAAGAGAAACGAGCAGTCTTGTGGCAGATATTCAGTAAAGTTGTAAAACATTATGTCACAGTAGAAATTGATGTTAACAACAAAAGGAATCTCTATAATTTTCGTGAATCTGTAGTAAATAAATTGAGGCCCCCACTACTGGAAGGTGTAAGGAGCATAATTATTACGGGTCCTATGAAAACTAACTATGCCAAAGACTTTCTCAACCACATCCAGAAACATCACCAGTGGCTTTTCCAAGAAAATAGTTCAAACAATGCTACTTTCGGTGAACTAGTGGGATCCGCAGTCAAACTCAACGAAGTATCTGAATTAATTAAGACTAAGGAGTTCCACAATTTATTGTCTGAGACTACTTCAGAAGCTGCTGACCATATCATAGATACCTTAGAGAAACGTCTCAATGAAACTGATGGCGGTTCAGTAATACTATATTCACTAAAGGACATAGAAAAACTGGTTAACAGTCGATTAGAGCACGGTAAACTCAAGCCCGAATACATCATACTTACAGACAAATATCTTGCCGATACTAAAGAGAAGAATAGAATTCACCGACTTTTACAAATTTCAAAAAACAAGAACATCAAAACAAGAATAGTTAAAGTTGAAACGAAAGCGGGAGTTCGTCTTAGCCAACTTGGAGGATTAGTCTGCTTCGCTAGGGATAAACAATAGTATACCCTAATCAGTATCAAACAAACTGTAATTGGCAAAATTTGTCAAACTAACAAAATATAAAACATTGAAGAACAATATGTCTTGACTACCTTGAAATTAGACCTTATAAAAGAATACAAACCGTATTACACTGCAAAATCCACGCCCATAATTGTTGAATTTGGAGAAATTCCTTATCTAACAATCGAAGGAAAAGGAGAACCTGCTGGAAAAATATTCACAAAATCAGTTGAAACATTATATCCTCTCGCCTATGGTATAAAAAACATATGTAAAGCACAAAGAAGAGATTTCGTAGTCCCTAGATTAGAAGGATTATGGTGGGTTAAATCCAGTGAGTCTTCCTTAGAGGTGCCTCGTGAAGACTGGTTTTGGAAACTTCTCATTCGTTTACCTGATTTTACTACTTCTGAAATGTTAATAGATGCAAAAGAAGAGGTTTTCAAAAAGAAAGGATTGCTTTTAATCAAAGAAACTGAATTTGAAAAAATGGAT
>MEZD01000035.1:8030-8984 GCA_001775955.1 Candidatus Bathyarchaeota archaeon RBG_13_38_9
CATTCAAATCATGCATATCGGTCCTTACTCAACAGAACCGGAAACAATTGAAAAAATCAAAGATTTCATGAAGGAGAAAGGGTTTACTGAAAATGGTCTTCATCATGAGATTTATATTTCCGATCCAAGAAAAACACCGCCAAATAAAATGAAAACCATTCTAAGACAACCGATTACCAAAATTAGTGCCCCATCACAACCGCAGGAATAATTAAAGATTACATTAAGTTACAGAACTTTATCTTCAGAAATGCCAAGTAATACTCTTTCGGGTTGAGCTACTAGTATTTCCGTTTTCTCATAATGAAGATTGTTGAAACGACCACAAATACTATTGTTAATGCTAGGTACGGCGCGATTATCCCAAGTTTGTTTTCAGGGATTAGGACTCCCCCAACCGCAGGTCTGGACAACGTATAACCTGTGTCAAAGAGGTAACCGGTAGCTAAGGTTGTTGTTCCTACTGCCAGGGTACTGCCGTCAGATGATATTGAGACCTTGTCTGCAAAATCAATTGGATAACTCCATAACAAGATCCCTCTAAAGTCAAAGAAGTAAACCTTACCCGGGGCAAATATATTTTGGTCAGCCGCCATGTAATTTCCTGAATCATCAATCGCTACATCATGTATGAATCCATCTGTCGGATAAGTCCAGGTTGGGACCTGTGGTTTACCTGTAAGACTTCGAGCTTGACCCCAGAAGTATACTTTACCACCAGCGACACCATTACCATTTATTACAGCTTTAGTAGATTCACCATCTTTTAGATCAACATTTCCAACTACAGCTGATGACCCGGATGCTATGACTGAGTCTCCGTCACTTGACATATCAATAGACGAGAAAAGAATACCTTCCCCTGCCCACCATGTTGATGCAGGATCTCCACTGAAACTTTTTGCACCGGTCCAATAATGAACTGAAAGATCTGTACCCGTCGATACAGCCACA
>MEZD01000035.1:9010-18771 GCA_001775955.1 Candidatus Bathyarchaeota archaeon RBG_13_38_9
GGATTCACTCGTTGTTGTTCGTCCTTTAGCATTTGCCCAGTAGAAAACCCATTTACCTGTTCAACAAGCAACTACATAATTACCATCATCTGAAATATCCAAGCATCTTCTGATGATTGGCCCCCCAAGATCTTCACTCCTCCAAGTTGGAGGTTCACTAGTGGATGTTCGAGATTTCGCATCTTTCCAAAATACAACATAACCATCACCACCACCTGCAACTACACAGTCACCGTCAGCTGAAATCGCAACTGAAACAACTCCAAAAGGCACTGTACCAAGCTGTCTTATCCAGAGCGGTGTCCCACTGTCTCGACCATAATATCTAACCTCTAGACCTGAAGCAACCGCAACATAGTTACCATCCTTTGATAACGCTATGTCATTCGTATAGACAGCATCATCCCACAGTAATGTTGGAGGTTAAGCGTAAACTGCTGAGATCATCATAATGATTGTAGTGAAAGAGATCAGAAACTTGAACATCAACTTCAAACTTAGAAACCTGATTCTAGCTATTTTTCCTCTTGATTTATAAGACAATTGCCTGTGTGCGCTAAAATTAATCGAAAAAAAAGGAGATATATAGATTACCTCATTGCTCTGCCACCAGAAATTGTTAAGAACTCTCCTGTTATGAAATCAGATTCATCTGAGGCTAGAAAAAGTGCTGCATTCGCAATATCTTCAGGTTTTCCAATTCTCTTTAGAAGAGACTCTTCGATTCCTGCTTTTATTCGTTCAGGACCTAAAGCGGCTGCCATTTCAGTATCTGTTAGACCTGGACATATTGCATTTACATTAATTTTTGGTCCTAAATTCACTGCCAATGAACGTGTTAATCCCAACATTCCAGTCTTTGATACAACATAAGCCGTATTTCTTAGAGCAGATTTTTCAGATAGTCCACATATTGAAGATATATTGATTATCTTCCCCTTCTCTTGTTTGAGCATTATTGGCGCAACCTCTTTAGTGCACAAATATGCTCCTTTCAGATTGATATCCATAGTTTTATCCCATGTATCTTCCGTTGATTCGAGAAAAACTTCTGGAACAAGAATACCAGCATTATTTACGAGAATATCTATTTGATGAAACCGTTCAATAGTCTTCTGAACCATTTGTCTGACTTCATCTATTTTTGATACATCGGCTTTTACAAGCAAAATACTTTTACTTATTTCCCCCATTTCCTCAGCAAGAGCAATAGCTTCTCTCTCAGACTTGTTGTAGTTTAATACAATTTTCGCTCCTTCTCTCACGTATAATTTCGATATTGCGTTTCCTATTCCACGAGCCGCACCTGTCACCAAGGCGACTTTACCTTGAAGTCTCACTACTAACACCTACAATCCAAATTGTTAGCGCTATCTAAAATACTTAAACTAAATTTGAGCAAATTCATTATTATTCGAAACACATATCAATTTCCGATTTCATGGAAAGAGGAGATCTTAAGATGTATACCGATGAGAAGCTCAAGAGAATCTTAGAAGAGAATAAGACAATTGCAGTAGTAGGCTGCTCTAGAGACCGCCAAAAAGCAGCACACACAGTTCCAAAATACATGAAAGAGCAGGGTTACAAGATCATGCCAGTAAATCCATTCGCAAACCAAATTCTTGAAGAAAAGGTTCACAAATCTCTTTCAGAGATAAAAGAACCTATTGACATAGTCAATATCTTTAGACCAAGCGAACAATGTTTAGAAGTAGTAAAAGAAGCAGTCAATTTGAAACCAAAAGTTATATGGATGCAACTCGGAATCGAAAACAAGGATGCTGCACAGGTAGCAGAAAAACACGGAATAGAAGTTATCATGGACAGATGCATTCTCCTCGAACACAAGAATTTAATTAAATGAAACTTAACTTATTCCATCACAGCGCACGCTTGCATCAGAATCTACATGGCTACCGTTAAGATCATGGTTTCTTTTTAAATAAAGTTCTCTGCTATTATTCTACCCAGAAGAAATCCTGAACCACATGAAACTGATCCTATGATCAGCGTTTCCAGCCCGCTCTTATACCATTTTACTTTTGTGATTCTAGACTTTAACATACCCAATACAAATAGAAAGATCAAAACAGAGGTTGCAGATATTATCAAGGCTTGTACAACAGTACCGAATATGAAGAAAGGCATTATTGCTGGAATGGCACCTATAAGAAAGGATACTGCAGAGATGGCTCCTATTTCATAAGGTTTATCGATCAATCCGGGGCTTATCCCGATCTCTTCTTGGACCATGAATTTTAGCCATGTCTCCTTATTGGAGGTTATATGCTTGACAGCGATCTCCTGTTCATCTCTGGAGAAGCCAAGCTCACCAAATATCTCTCGAATTTCCTGCGTCTCTTTCTCTGGATCCTCCTCTATCTCTCTTTTCTCCCTGTCTATTTGATTTTCAAAGAAGTTTTTATGAGCTAGTCGACATATAGGAGCCAAAGAATATCGCTAGCATGCCAGATACTATCTGAATTAGTCCAGCAATGATTATTCTCTCGATTGTAACTAGGGAAGCTGAAACTCCAGCTATAAAAGATACAGTTGTTACAAGACCTGTATCGATGGCGTAAACAATGTCCCTTATAGCTCTCCCCCTTGTAGTGTGCCAGCTTTCTCCATGCCAAAGTTTTAGTCTTTTCTCTAAAGGACTTCTAGGTATTCCCACCAAAGGCTCGCCTCAAACGATATATTCTACTAAGTCTTCTCAGTCAAAAACTATATTGAAGTTTAAATGGATCTTTGATGTGCGCTCAATTTTGATTGTTAGTCAACTACGATGTACCTTATTTATGAAAGGCATATTTAGGTTGATCAAGCCAAATAACGCCGATTGATGATCCGATAATTCACTCTGACATCTCTTGAAGGAAGATATTATGGAAAACCCAGAAATTGTGGAAAAGTCTGCCAGAAATGTTTTAGTTATGGCAACTCTCTCGCATATGACCCAGCACCTCTACATGGGCGTATCAGTTCTCTACCCAAGCATTATGGCAGCTCTCCAATTGAATTACGCTGAACTCGGACTAGCTGTAAGTGTTGGCGCGATCCTTGCCGGCATTCTGCAACTTCTAATGAGCATCCTCAGCAGATATACTCCAAGGAGAATCATTCTAGGATTTGGCAATATACTATACTCAATTTCTGAATTTGGTACAGGACTCTCTCAAAACTTCTATCAATTATTTTCTGCAAATCTGATCGGAGGAGTTGGCCAGGCCGTACAGCATCCAATTGGAGTCTCCATCTTATCAGATAAATTTCGTAAGGCTTCGGTCGGTGGAGCGCTGGGCACCTTTTATGGTGTGGCATATTTAGGTAACATTATTGGGCCTATCTTCTTAGCAACCCTCGCAACTGTAATTGGCTGGCGTAATTCACTCTTTTTATTTGCCATTGCTCCAGCACTAATCGGGATCTACCTCATAATTTATCTTAGAGGCGAGTGGTCTGCTGGAAAGACCGTCAAACACGTCTCACTCCGCAAGGATCTTTTATCAGGTATTCACGTTAAAGGAGCGGTTCCTGTCATTATGGCTCAATCACTTCTTGCTGGTGGAACAGGTATGGGTGCACTTGTAATTTACACCCCTCTGTTTTTAGCGAACCAAATTCATCTATCCACGCTTAATGTTGGCATAGTTTTTTCAATAATGATGCTCGGAGGGGTCATTGGACCCATGGTCATCGGCAAATATTCTGATAGGATAGGCTATATGAAGGCCGCAATTATCTGCTCGCTTGCAGCATCATTGTTGGTCTATCTATTACCAAGTCACATAATAAGTAGCCCATTAATGATCTTGCATCTTTTTCTTTTAGGTATCTTAGGATTCCCTGCGACTAGCCTCCTACAGGCACATCTATCTACAGTTGCTAAAGCTTCACAGAGAGACATTCTACTTGGACTTTTTTTCACTATAGGTTATGGTCTAGCTGCTGTGTGGTCAGCAGTGATGGGTTTCATAATACAGATATATGGATCCTTTAAGCCTGCATACGAATTTATGGCGTTCCTTGTATTACTCGGATCCCTTCCCATGATCTATGTAAAACTTCAACGATGATCTCCTATTAGAACGCATGAATAATTTGAATCATCTCTTACAATGATTTCCTTACTATCTTTTCTAGTAAGCAATTATAATATCTGTATTATTCATCAGATAATTTTCAAAACACATTATTAGCAGGAATATGAGATGAGTAAGATTACAGGTGTTGGTGATAAATTCCAAAAAGAAACGAAATATCATCGTGAACAAATGCCAAGACATTACCTTGATTGGAGCAAGAAACCAAGTCCCTTTAAAGACCATGAAAATCCCCTAAGCATAATTCAACTACCTGAACCAAAATTCAATGTTACAAATATCTGGGAAATAATCTTGAATCGTAGATCAAGAAGAAACTACAATTCACAAAACCCACTCAACTTTAACACACTTTCAAATTTATTATGGGCGACCCAAGGAACAACTGAGAATATCGGAGAAGTTAACTTAAGAACCACTCCGTCTGCTGGTGGGTTATATCCAATAGAAACATATCTCAATGTCAGACAAGTTGAGAATCTCCCACCTGGCATTTACCACTTTAGACCCCAATTCTTTGATTTAGAATTTTTAAAAAACGGAGACCAATCCAGATCCCTTTCACAAGCGGCTCTGCATCAGAAAATGGTAGAATTGGCACAAATCACATTCATATGGACAGCCATCGCAGAAAGATCCAAATGGAAATATCTCCAACGAGCTTATCGCTACATATACCTGGATGCAGGCCATATCGCACAGAATCTGTATCTATCTGCTGAAGCCTTAGGTTTAGGCGTATGCGGAATAGGAGCATTCATTGATGACGAAGTCGCCGAAATAGTTGGAGTAGATGAGACAGAAGAAATAGTCGTCTATTTAGCATCAGTAGGATGGAAAACATAGACCCCGCGTACAATTCTATTTAGTAGATTACATCTCAGCGTGTGCGCTAAACCGTTGTCTTTAAACATTGAACAAGGCTAGATAGATCTAACAATGGAAAACTGCATTAGACCTCTAACAATAATTATTATTCTCACACTATTCTCCTCAGTCCTGTCTTTTTCTCAATTAGAAGTATTTGGAAATTCAATAGCTTATGTGAAAGATCCCGTATATCATGATACTATAAGCCTCAATCAATATGACTAATCCGATTCAACTTCTAATAAAACACCACAGTAACTATACAGATGATACAGGTCGTATGCACATACTTGGAGCAATAAGAAATCAAGGTAATTATACAGAAAATATTACGATAACCGCCACAACATACGATAACTCAAGTAACATCGTAACAACAATATCCAATCAATCAGAGCCTAAAGATTTGGAGAGTTATCAGCGAGCCAACTTTGAGATAATCATCCCCATAGAGAACGCTTCACTGATTCATTATTATTCCCTAGTAGCTGAATCAAGAGAATATAGATCTGCGATCGTCACTTCAAAACACACTCAAGTATTAATTATGTTTAAACAAGATCACCAACCTGATTTGATCAGAAACATGGAAGGACAAGTCAAGTACGAATGTCGACGGCAACCTGCCCTACTAGCTGAGATACACATTGATCAGATAGATGATCTCTTATTAAATCCTGAAATCGAATATATCACACAAGACCTACCAATTAAAACAACCCAGCAAATTACACCATGGGGAATTGAAAAAATAGGTACACTACCAGTACAAGCCACAGGCAAAAACGGAAGCGGAATAAATATCACAATACTAGATACTGGGATAGATACTGATCATCCTGATCTCTCATACGTTTTTGGATTTGATTTTTCTGATCTTCTAATGGATGATGCAGATCCAGAAGACTTCTCCGGCCACGGCACCCATATAGCAGGAATAATAGCCGCACAAAATAATGATATTGGAGTTTTCGGAATTGCGCCTGGATCTAATCTGTATATTTTAAAAGTATTCACTGATGACGGAGAAGGCCGATATAGTTCGGCTGTAGAAGCAATCGAATGGTGTATGGGAACATACAACGATACGATTGATGGAAATGAGATACATATTATTTCCATGAGTTGGGGTTCAGAAGTAAATTTAGGAGACCCCGGCATAGAACCTTGGATCAACGAAGCCTACAATCTAGGAATAATACTCGTTGGGTCTGCGGGTAATGACGTTAATTCTACAGGAACAGGCGATAATATCATCTATCCTGCAAGATATGAAAATGTAATATCAATCTCAGCGATAAACGAAGAAGATCAACGCCCAACATTCTCAAGCACTGGACCATCTGTTGAATTGGCAGCTCCAGGATCAAATATAATCTCAACATTCATCGATGGTTATGCAACTTTAGCCGGAACATCAATGTCATGTGCACATGTTTCAGGTTCAATAGCGTTATTACTGAATTCAGACGTGCCGACAGATTATGATACTAATACAAATGGAAATTGGGATCCAGCTGAAGTTAGAAACATACTCCATGATACTGCAGACGATATTGGACAAGAAGGAAAAGATCAGCAATTCGGTTATGGTCTAGTCAACATAAATCAGGTATACATAGCAATCCCAGAATTTAATTCACTAATCATAGTGGTTTTTACGGTTCTTACTCTAACGATAATCTTGATGAAAAGACGTAATAGATAACTCAATTTTCTAAAGCATCAATAGTGAAACCATTCTCTTTTTGAGCATTCTCTTGCGATGCACTCTTCCCTTTTCTAAGAAAGATCAATGTCAATACTAGACTTGCCACAATCACTATCATGATAATTACTAATGCAATTAGAATAGGATCTATTTTTAGATCTTTACCAAAATTGTAATCCTGTATGTTCCAAGATGGAGTAATTGGAGCTTTTGAGGGCGCTTCTTTTGGTGGAGCAGGTTTGGGAATGGTTGGTGTTCTTTCCACAGGCATACTTGATATTTGATCTACCTGAAAAGAATAGGTGGATGTATCAACACTTTCAGGATTTTCTGCTTCTTCGGATTCTATGGCCCAAATCATCAGTCCAGTAGTCTTTTCGAAAACATAATTACATTCTGCAAACCCATTTGTGTCTGGCTCCTCACTTCTATCTGATGGACCAGAGTAGGTTAACAATACTACTTGAATAATTGAATCCCGAAATTCAAATTCATCATAAACTACAGAACAAAGAGCTCTCGAAACAAAGACTGTATTGTATTCAACCTGCTGCCCTTCTTTCAGAGATGTTGAAATGAATTCTCTTGCTGGTTCACCGAAGTCGGCTTCAATAGTTTCTTCAGATCCATTCATATTCTCAAGAATAGTTCTCGTGTATGTCAATTTTGTTCGGTCAATGTCATCTTTGAATGTGAAAGAATAAAGCTCAGGATTCCATATTTCACCAGTTGCAGCTACTCTATATCGCTTTACAGTGAATCGATCCTCAAGAGAAATTATAGACTCACTAAGATTCGTAATCGTAACATTACCCTCAAGAGCCTCCCCATATTCAAAGTCGAGCACTGGATCAGTTTTTGACTTGGATAGTCTTTGCAGATCGGTATGATAAGTCCAAGAGAATCTTTCCGATAATGATTGGAAAGATGCTTCAGAATTTAGTATACAAACATCAGATGCATTGATAAGTAGTAAACATAAACAGGCAAAAGTAATGAGGCGCATTATCTTTCACGACGCATACATACAAGCTGTCCGAGATAAATGAATCTCGAAAATTTCAATTTAAACCCATTGCTAAACCCTAGAACATTACACGCGCGTTAACTTCAATGATCGATTTCAAGAAAGTTTCATCAGATGTAACTGCCATCAATGTACTTCGGTGTTCTCACTCTTTAGCGCGGGCATTTTGTTAGTTTATAATCACGTGTAAATTCAACAACAGTAAACCAAATCTTTCCAACAGTTAATGCGAATAAGCTTAGGACTGATAAGACAAAGACACTTGTCCCGAGCATCAGCATGGTAGAGATAGATGCACTTTCTCCAACGACGATACAAATCATACTTCCAAACCAAATAAGTAGGAGTATCTTGTAGTAGGAATTGGTCATATTTGACGTTCTTTTCCTCAAAGAGACTAGAACTCCAATTGGAGAAAAGTATACAACACCTATCAGTGCACTTGCCATGAAACCTGCCATTACTACTGCTATCTCTGAATTGAAATTGAACATACTATATGTAGCTGCAGAGAGATGTAGGATTCCAATTAAGGGATAAAGAATGACCTTGAAGACACTCTGTATCTTCGGATTGTTAGCTATGACTGATGCAATATTTGGGCTGAAAGAATAATACCAAGCATGAAAAACAGTCATGAATTCTCTTCCAGCCATTGTACCCATAATATCCTGATCTCTAAATTCTCTAAGAAATTGGACTTCAGGAGAGATCTCAGATCCATATGTTGCGGTTGCTATAACACATTGTGGAGAACCATTTGCAGAAGGTGTAAACTCTAAATTGGTCTCTCTCAGTTCGACCTTTCCGATAATCGCAGAAAATCCACTCATGCTCGCTACAACTTCGGCATAAATGAGAATCTGCGTAGTCTTATCATATGATGCAAGAACTGTAAGTTCAATTGTTCCATAAGGTGATGGGATTGTCTCTTGAGTACGATAACGATAAGTTGAGAATGTTCCAAGTGGCGAATTTATAATTGGCATGTCAATCATGCTCCATGTGCGAGTTAAATCAACAGTAAAACCTGGAATGTAAGGAATAATCAATCCTGAAGGACCAGCATAAATTTCTAAGTTTGAATTACCACCATTCCGTAAAAAGATCAAAGTATCCCGATCAGTAGGAAAATCGATTGTTGAGTTCGAATCTAAAGGAGTAACTTCTCCATTTTGCGTCAAGGTACCACTAGTAGTAACTATTAATTTGGAAGATGAACTCGAAACATCATAAAAACGTAGATTACTCCATCCATTAACCTCAAGATTCGTCACTGTTTTCAAATCATTTGTAGTCTCAATATGGTAATTTAGAGTCATTCCATTGAAGGGTATTTGCTGTTGACCATTAGCCAACACATAATTATGACTCCAGAAAATTGTAAGTAAAATCACTAGAAACAAACTTTTTTGCAATTCGATATCACATCTCAATTAGCTTTTTCTCAATTAGTGAACAACATGTCAGCACAAAAATGTTGCCACTGAACCTAAACATTAAACTTAAATATAACGCCGTTATGTTCATATTTAGCGCAAATAACACAATCTCTAGGCCAAAATCACTCTTCCAAAGCTCCAGATTTTCTCCCATGGCCTAGCAGATTGTTTCGAATACAGTTTTTCGTAAAAGATAGGTTAAAAAAAATGATCTGATGGTGAAAAAATAGAATTGAAGAAAATAAAATCAGTAAATCAGTATTATGATTTATCGTTGATTCTAATGCTTTTATTAATTGTTCAGATTTCATACTCTCCACATTTCTATTCTGACATGACTATCGAAGCTCCTTCTACAGTTAGTGTAGGGGAGTCATTCATTATTTCAGGGACAAGTCGTATGGCCGCAGCTGAGAGAGTAAATTTATACGTTATAGACGTTAAGGAACCAATTAGCTATGCAATTGTTGAAATTAAATCTCCATTTGTATACGAATTTGAAGTACTAGTATCAAGCGATAGTCTCACCATAAATGAAATCGTGTTTGACAGTGGCCCAACAGCAGGTAAAACATTTAATGTCTATGTAGAATCCAACAGTC